>JBHEPB010000142.1:0-29217 GCA_046260515.1 Binatia bacterium | reverse complement strand
GGTTGCAGGTGACGGTTCCCGCCCCATCCTGGGGATTGGCCGTCGTGGTGCAGGTGGCTGTCGCTCCCACCGGCATCGGGTCGTCGGGCTTGCAGTCCTTCACCACGCGGAGGTCGGAGCCCGCATAGTCGACCGCCATGCAGCCCGCGTTGGCCTCCACATGGGCCAGCATCTTGTTCGGCACGCGGAAGGCGGCCCGGCCGTAGGGGTGATGGAGGCCGAAGGTATGGGCGGTGTTGGCGAAGCCACCCGACCGCACGTGGCAGTAGCTCATGATGGTGCCGTTGCCGCCGCCGGCGGTGCCGCCGGTGAGACTTCCGAGCCCCGGCAGGGCCGCGTTGTTGTCGCCCAGGCAGTTGGGCACGTCGTCGGTGGCATCGTCCACGCAGATGTCCACGGGGTCCGAGATGCCCGCCTCGTTGCAGTACTGGTGGGTGTGTTGGGAGTCGAAATTGTGTCCGATCTCGTGCACGACGACCAGGCCTTCCCACAGGAAGCCCGGATCGTCGATGTCGAAGCCGGTACCGATGCCGGAGCTCGCACCGTAGCCTTCTGACTGGGAGCAGAGCACGCCGATTGTCAATTTTTCGCAACTGGGTCGCACCCGCGCGAGGGCCACGCCATCGAGGCGCGTATCCCCTCTTGCGTGGTCGTGAGAACAAACGCTCACCGCGCCTGCACGCGTCCACCCCTCAACGAGGTGTCACGCGCGTGGGGGATGACGCTCGCTCGTCGCATCGTCACGCACGTGAGGGACGACGCTCGCTCGTCCCATCGCCATGCGCTCGATCGCTCCCGATTCCTGCCGGCCGCCTTGCCACCCGCACGGCAGGAGTCTAGGGTGCGCCGGCCCATCCCGATCCTGCCTGGAGGTTCCCTGCATGTTGTCCTCATGGTCTGGCGCCGTCGCCGGCGCCTTGTCCCTCGCTTGCGCCCTCGCGTCGGGCGCTGCCCTCGCCGCCCCGGGGGACCTCGACCCCGACTTCGGCGGGTTCGGCTTCGCCGGAAAAATCACGTCCACAGGCTTCCAGGTGAACGCCGTCGCCATCGATGCCCAGGGACGACTGGTGCTGGCCGGCACCCTCGGGGGCGCCTTCCACGTACAGCGGCGCAGCGGCCCCAGGTTCCTCACCGTCGAGAGCGCAAGCACGATCATCGACGGCTCCCAGCAGAGCGCCACCGCCCGGGCCGTGGCCATCGCCCCGGACGGGAAGATCGTCCTGGCCGGCACCGTCGTGCAGGCCGGAGGCGACCACGACTTCGCGGTGGCGCGCTTCCACGACAACCTCACCCTGGACGCCTCCTTCGCCGGCGACGGCACGCAGAACAGCGACTTCGACGACAAGGCCGACGACGCCTACGCCGTCGCCGTCCAGGACGATCTCAGGATCGTCGTGGCCGGCTCGGCCGTGATCGAGGGCCTCATCTACACCGACCCCGACTGGGCAGTCGCCCGCTTCAACGAGAACGGCACCCTGGACAACGGCTTCAGCGGCAACGGCAAGTGGACCTTCGACTCGGAGGCCACCACCAACCAGGCCCGGGCCGTGGCCGTCCAGGGCGACGGCAAGATCCTGGTCGCCGGCGACGTCTTCACCGGCAACCTCGGCGGCAACCACGACCTCTCGGTTGTCCGCCTCCACCCGAACGGCGCCTGGGACGACGACTTCGGTGACAGCGGACGCCGCGACATCGGGTTCGGCGAGGACGAACGCGCGCTCGCCATCGCGCTCGACCCCTTCAACGGTTCGATCGCGATCGCCGGAGGCAGTTACTACGACGACGAGCAGATCCTCCTGGCGCGCGTGCTCGCCAACGGCGACTTCGACAACTTCTTCAACGCCAACGGCAGGCTCGAGGCGACCATCGACGGCAAGGCCACGGCCTACGCCGTGCTCATCCAGCCCGACCACAAGATGGTGGTGGCGGGCCGCGCTTTCTTCGTGGACGACTCCGACCAGTTCGTGGTGATGCGTTTCAACGAGAACGGCACCCCGGATTCCACCTTCGGCACCGGCGGCAAGGTGTTCACGCCCTTCCCTGGCAACACCGGCGCTCTCGGCCTGGCCATGCAGCCCGACGGCTACCTCATCGCGGCCGGCAACCAGCAGGTGGCCCGCTACCGACCCGAAGGGTCCCTGGACTCCGGCGGCGTGACGACGCTGGTCTTCGATCCCGCGCACACCGGCAGCGAAGCCACTGCGCTGGCCGTGGGCGCCGACGCCAAGCTCGTCGCCGCCGGCAAGTCCTTTCTGGGCGACTACGACATGAACCTGGCCCGCTACGCGCCGGACTACGGGGACGGCCTCGACACGACCTTCGGCACGGACTTCCCAAAAACGGGCCTTTCCTACTACGGGATCGCTTCCTCACTGGAGATCCGCACGATGGCGGTGCGCACCGACGGCAAGACCGTCGTCGGCGGCCAGTCCTACTTTAACAGCTACGACTTCCTCATCGCCCGCTTCAACGCGGACGGCACGCCTGACGGAGCCTGCTCGGGCATCGGCCTGAGAACCCTCGACTTCACCGCTGGCGACGACTCGGTGGCCGCGATGGTAGTGATCGGGGACCGTATCTACGCCGCCGGGACGATCAACGGTCCGACCAACGGCAACTTCGGGCTCGTGCGCCTCGACAACGCCTGCGCCGTCGACGACGCCGGGGGAGCGGTGGCCAACGAATACAAGTTCCAGTTCGACCTCGGCGGCAACGAGGTGTTGGGAGGGATGGTGTTCCACTCCGCGGGCGGGATCGTGCTGGCGGGAACGTCGGCGGGGAACGTCGTGCTGGTGCGCACGCAGCAGAACCCGAACACCGGCAACGTGACCCTCAACACCGGCTTCGGCGTCGGCGGCAAGGCCATCCTCGACCTCGGCAGCGGCGAAGTCGTGACCGGCCTCGGCCGCCAGGCCGACGGCAAGCTCGTGGTCTCGGGCACCGTGGGCGTGGGCGGCGGCTCCAACTACTTTGTGGCTCGCCTGACCACCGCCGGCCAGCTCGACGAGGACTTCGGCGTCGGCGGCATCGCCTACGCGAGCTTCAACTCCATCGACAACGCCCAGGCCCTCGCCATCCGCAGCGACGATGCCATCGCCGTGGCCGGCTGCACCACCACGGCTGCCGGCCAGGTCTTCGCGGTCGCCCAGTTCACGTCGACGGGCGCCCTCGACCAGGGCTTCAGCGACGACGGTAGAGCCACGGTCCGCACCGGCCCGAGCGGCGAGGAGTGCGCGTTGGCCGCCACCTTCGTCGGTCCCGAGCGACTGGCCATCGGCGGCTACAGCTCGGTGTTCGGCGTGCGCAACTTCGTGCTGGCCGCCTTCCAGAGCGCCGAAGCCGCCACCACGACGACCACCACCACGCTCCCTTCGGCGGAGTGCGGGGACGCCAACGGCGACGGATCGATCACGGCCTCCGACGCGCTGTCCGCCCTGAAGACGGCAGTCGGCACCGGGACCTGCGAGGTCTGCGTCTGCGATACCGACGCTTCGGGTTCGGTCGCAGCCTCCGACGCCCTGCGCGTGCTGCGTGCGGCCGTGGGCCAGGTGGTTACGCTCGACTGTTCCGCCTGCTAGCCCTGCCGGGAATGGCCCCTCGGCGTCATCGGCCGGGGGAGCCGGCCAGCGACGGGGCGATGCGCTTTACAACGGCGGAGGACCGTTGCGGGAGTGACCGTCCTGCTTCGGCCTCAGCACCACGAACCACTTGCACGAGTGCACGTCATCCCTTTCGAAGTTCTCCATCACTTCCTCCACCAGATCCGGCGGCAGGAAGCGACCGAAGCGTTCGCGCGCGAGGTCCAGGGTTCCGCCCGGGGCGTAGAGCACGAGGGCGCCGGCCCTCGGCAGCGCGGCGCGGATCTCTTCCACGTCGGAGGGCCTCACCATGCCCGGGCTCGCGAAGAAGTTGGCCAGCGGATAGCGCGGCTCGTAGTAGTGGAGAAAGCCGCCTCCCTCCCATTCGTATCCGAGCCAGGCCAGCACCACCCGCTCTCCCGGAAGCGCATGGACCTTGCGGACCACGTCTTCCAGCCTCGCGAGCCTCTCGGCGTTAGCGGGCGTGAGCCACAGCGATTCGCCGCCGGGCAGGGCGTAGGCCCGGTCGGGCGCCGCCTGCCCGGGCGGCGCCGCCCACGGCGTGGCCGCCGAGCGCACGAGGATGGCGAAGGGAATCAGCAGCAGTACCGTCACGAGCCGTCGCGGGAACTCCGCCAGCGACACCAGGCCGGCAACGGCCAGGGGCGCCAGCGCGAAGGCGTAGAGGTGGAAGTTGGCCTCCACGCGAATGTAGGTGCCGACGCCGAGCAGATAGAAGCCCGCGGAGATCCAGGCCACGGCGTGGCCACGGCGTCGCGCCGGCGAGTTGCGCAGCCAGGCGGCCATGCCGAGCAGCAGCGCAAGCAGGGGCAGGAGTTGGAACTGCAGGAAGTGGAAGGGTCCGTGCCAACCCGGCCAGCGCGGCGTGAGCGCCACGTCGTAGGCCTTGCTCATGTAGAGGGGCAGCACGATGTCCCAGGTTTCCTGAACCGTCGCCCACGACAGGCACCACGCCACCAGCAGGCCTTCGCCCACGAGCACGGTCGCGAGAATCACCAGCAAACCGGAAACCCAGCGCTTCCCTGCGGCCGCCGACCGGTCGTGGGTGAGCAGGCACGCGAGATCGACGAGGACCATGGCCGCACCGGCGAAGACCGCGCCGCCGAACTTGGTCCACTGCCAGGCGGCCATCGCCGCGCCGATGCCGAGCGAGCGGCCCGTCGTGCGCTTCGCGGGCGGCGACCACAGCAGAAGGATCGTCAGCAGCCAGATGCGGTCGAGGGTCTGGTGTTCGGCATTGATCATGCGCACCAGGCCGCCGGGCTCGAGCATCAGCGGCACCCACAGGAGCGCGGAGTAGAAGGCGGCCGGCCACGGCGCGACCAGAAGACGGAACACCCGGTAGCCGAGCGCGATGCCGGCCAGGCTCCAGAAAAGGTGCCAGGCAAGCGTGGACGTGATCGAGATCCCCGCCGCTGCGGACCACGCCGCGTGCAACTGGGCGGCCAGCGGCCCGTACTGGAAGGCGACATCGCGGTAGAGGCGCCCGCCGTCCAGGATCACGCCCGCGCGGTAGAGCTGGTTGCCGCGCTCGAAGAAGATCCACTCGAGGTCGTAGTAGGCCGGGTGACCGACGGCGATGTACCAGAGGCCGACGGCGAGGGCGCCCGCGAGCAGCGTCGCCATCGCGAGGAGGTCGGAGCGGCGGCTCGCCGCTGCCGCGTGTCCTGCCTGCTCCATGTGTCCTGCCGCCACGACCGGTCGCTAACCGGCCAGCACGCCGCCGAGCGCCTCGTCGTGGGCGCGGAGCCAGTCGAACACGTCGGAGACCACCGTTTCCACGCTGCGCTTCGGCATCCAACCGGTCTCGGCCGTCACCCGCGAGGAGTCGGTCACGAAGATCGGGATGTCGGCGGGTCTCGACGGCGTCACGGCGTCGATCGGGATCTCGCGCCCCGAGAAGCGGCGGCAAAGGCCGGTCAGTTCCAGAAGCGATACGGCGTTGGCCGCGCCTCCGCCCACGGTGAAGACGCGGCCGGCCAGCTTCTCGAAGTCCGCGACCTGCAGCGCGAGCAGGTCGCCGAGATCGTCCACGTGCAGGACGTCCCGCACCTGCTTGCCGCTGCCGCCGTAGCCGATGTAGGAGAGCCGCCCGCCGAAGTGGTGCCGCGCCGCCCACAGCACCACGACTCCCTGGTCCACCTTGCCCATCTGCCAGGGCCCGGCGAGGACCCCGCAGCGGTTGATCACTGCCTTCAGACCGTAGGCGTAGGCGTACTCCTGGACGAACAGTTCGGAAGCGAGCTTGGTGGCGCCGTAGATCGAGCGGGGCCCGTCCAGGGGAAAGTCCTCTGCGATCCCTGCCGCCGACACGCCGGGCAAGGCCTGGTCGTCGAGAAGCTCGAAGCGCGTGGCCGCCTCCGCCATGCGCAAGGAAGAGAGCGCCTCGATGGGATAGACCCGGCTCGTCGAGAGGAAGAGCATGCCCGTGCCGTTGGCGCGGCAGTACTCGAGGAGGTGGAGGGTGCCGACGAGGTTGGTCTGGAGCACGTAGGAAGGCGACGAATCGAGCCCGGCGAGCACGGAGGGCTCGGCCGAGCACTCGACGAGAAGTTCGACCGCGTCGAGGGCGCGAAGGTCGTCGGGGCTGCGGATGTCGCCGTGGACGAACTCGATCCCGGCCTGGCGAAGTCGGGGAAGGTTGAGCTCGGATCCGCGCCGCTTCAGGTTGTCCAGGGCCACGACGCGGCAGCCCGGGTCGCGGCGCTTCAGGTCGAGGGCCACGCTCGAGCCCACGAAGCCGGCGCCGCCGGTCACCAGGACGCTGCGCGGGTTCACCTGGACGTGCCTCCTTCCTTTTCGGCCACGATCACGAACTGCTTGCCCAGCAGGCGCCACAGCAGCGGCAGGCGCAGGTACCAGCGCACCAGCAGCGGGTGCTGGGGCAGGCGGCTCTTGGTGGTGTAGGGCAGGAAGCGCGCGATCACCGTGTGGAGGCGAAATCCGCTGGTCTGCAGCACCTCGGCGCAGCTGCGCTCGGTGAGCGGCAGGACGTGGTCAAAGAAGTCCCAGTAGGCGCCGCCCACGTAGCGGATGTTCGGCTGCATCAGGATGAAGCGCCCGCCCGGCTTCAGTATGCGATGAACTTCGCCCACCACCTGGCGCAGCTCTTCCTTGCTGGCCAGGTGCTCGAAGAGGTTGGACTCGAAGACGACGTCCACCGAGGCGTCGGCGACCACGCTGAGGTCGGCGCAGCTACGGTTGTGGAACTCTACGTCGGGACGCAGATAGTCGCGAGCGTCGGGGTTGAGGTCCACGGCGATGCGCCGCCCACAGGAAACGGCGTTGATGAACTCGCCGTAGCCGCAGGCGAGGTCGAGGACGGTGGCTCCAGCCGGGACGAAGCGGTCGAAAAAACCGGCGCACAACTCCTGCCAGATGCGGGTCTTGGCGCGCTGCTCCTCCGCGGAAAAACGTACGCGATAGAGGCCGCGGACGTCGGCGCCCTGCTCGTCACGCGTCACGACCACCTCCTCCGGACTCGCCCGTGGCCTCGCCCGCGCGGGCGTCGAGGCGCTGCGGCGGCTGCGGGCGGCTGCGGTCGCGGGACGTCTCCGCGTGGATGTCGTCGGCGATCAGCAGGCGCTCCAGCCAGATCTTGAGGAGGGTGGCCAGGTACTTCCGCCCCATCTCGCGAAGGCGCAGGTTGGAGACTCCCCAGGTCCGTCCCGACCAGCTGATGGGGATCTCCGAGATACGGTAGTCGCGGATCACGCAGCCGAGCGACAGCTCGATGGTGATGTTGAAGTGGCAGGCGTGCAGCATCCCCAGCCCTTCGATGGCCGAGCGCCGGTACACCTTGAAGGCGTTGCTCAGGTCGTTGAAGGGCGTCCAGAACATCAGCTGGAGAGCCTTGTTGACCACGCGATTGACGAAGAGCTTGAGGGGCGGGTACGAGGTGACGCGGCTGCCGGGGCGAAAGCGCGAACCGAAGACGCAGTCGTAGCCCTTCTCCAGCTCGCGAAAGCAGCGCACCAGGTCGCGGGGATCGTCCGAGCGGTCGGCCATGACAATAGCGACGGCGTCGCCGGAAAAGTTGGCCAGGCCGGCGCGGATCGCCCGGCCGAAGCCGCCGGGCGGCGTGTTGTTGACGAGCACGATCTCCGGATGGGCCCGCATCAGCTCGAGCACCACCTCGGGCGTGCGGTCACGGCTGTTGTCGTTGACGACCACCACTTCAAAATCGACCCCTTCCTCCCTCAGCACGCCGACCAGCGACGCGAGGGTCTCGGCGAGGTTCTTCTCCTCGTTGTAGGCCGGGACGACGACGGAAAGCTTCATCGCCCGCGCGACCTCATGGCCGACTCCACCATCTCTTCGAGGATGTGGTCGAGGGAGCGCGTGAGGCGCCACGAGGGATAGTGGGAACGGAACTTCGCAAGGTCGGAAATATAGCAGATGTGGTCGCCCTTGCGGGCCTCGTCGTGGTAGCGGGTTTCCAGCGGGTGCCCGACCAGGGCGTCGATGGCCGCGATGCTCTCGATCACGCTGGCGCTGTTCTCGCGGCCGCCGCCCAGGTTGTAGACCTCCCCCGGCCGCGGGTCCTGGGCGAAGGCCCACAGGGCCTGGATCACGTCGCGGCTGTGGATCTGGTCGCGGACCTGCTTGCCCTTGTAGCCGATCACCGTGTAGACGCCCCGGTCCACCGCCACGCGCACCAGGTAGTTGAGGAACCCGTGCAGCTGCACGCCCGAGTGGCTGGGGCCCGTCAGGCATCCGCCGCGGAAGGTGCCGGTGCGCAGGCCGAAGTAACGGCCGTACTCCTGGGTGAGGACGTCGGCCGCCACCTTGCTGGCGCCGAACAGGCTGTGCAGGTTCTGGTCGATGGAGAACGTTTCCTTGATGCCGTCGTGGTCCGCCGGGTCCGCGTAGTCGTAGCGCGTCTCCTTCTCGACCAGGGGAAGGCGGTTGGGCGCGTCGCCGTACACCTTGTTGGTGCTCATGAAGAGGAAGACGGCCTCGGGCGCGTGGCGACGGGTGGCTTCGAGGAGGTTGAGGGTGCCGACGGCGTTCACATCGAAGTCGTCGAAGGGGCGGCTCGCCGCCAAGTCGTGGCTGGGCTGGGAGGCGCAGTGGATGACGAGCTCGGGCCGCACCTGCTCCCACAGCGCCATCATCGCCGCGCGGTCGCGGATGTCGGCGTCCACGTGGGTGAAGGAACGGGTGACCTCTTTCAGCCTCGCGAGCATCCAGAGGGTGTCGCCCTTCTCCCCGAAGAAGTCGCGGCGCATGTTGTTGTCCACGCCCCAGACCTCATGGCCTTCGGCGTCGAACCAGAGCACGGCCTCCGAGCCGACCAGCCCGCTGGAACCTGTGATGAGTACCTTCACGACCGCCGTTCCCCCGCCCATCGGTTATGGATGGAGGACCACAGCGACGCAACGCCGTTCCAAACGAAACGGCCGACCGGGCAAGCCCGGTCGGCCGTAGGAACTCTCCCGAAAGGAGATGCGAAAAAAGCGAACGCCGCCTGCTAGAGAGCGATCAGAGGGGCGATCACCAGGGCGATGACGCACATCAGCTTCATCAGGATGTTGAGCGACGGACCGGCGGTGTCCTTGAAGGGGTCGCCGACCGTGTCGCCGACGACGGAAGCGTTGTGCGCCTCCGAACCCTTCTCGTGCAGGGTGCCGTCCTTCATGCGGTAGCCGCCCTCGAAGGACTTCTTGGCGTTGTCCCAGGCGCCGCCCGCGTTGGACATGAAGATCGCCATGCACACGCCGCTGGCGGTGACGCCGACGAGCATGCCGCCGAGGGCCTCGGGGCCGAGCAGGAAGCCGCAGGCCACCGGCGAGACCACGGCGAGAACGCCCGGCATCACCATGCGCTTGATGGCCGCCGCCGTGCTGATGTCCACGCACTTGGCGGTATCCGGCTTGGCCGTGCCCTGGAGCAGGCCGGGGATCTCGCGGAACTGGCGGCGCACTTCCTGGATCATCTCCATGGCGGCTTCGCCCACCGCGGCCATCGCCATCGAGGAGAACAGGTAGGGCAGCATCGCGCCGATCAGCGTGGCAGCAGTCACGGCCGGATTGAGCACGTTGATGCCGGTGATGTTGGCCTGCTGCGTGAAGGCTGCGAACAGCGCCAGGGCCGTCATGGCCGCCGAACCGATCGCGAAGCCCTTGCCGATGGCCGCCGTGGTGTTGCCCACCGCGTCGAGCTTGTCGGTGCGCTCGCGCACTTCCTTGTCCTGGTGGCTCATCTCGGCGATGCCGCCGGCGTTGTCCGCGATCGGACCGTACGCATCGACGGCAAGCTGGATGCCGGTGGTCGAGAGCATCCCGAGGCCCGCGATCGCAACGCCGTAAAGCCCCGCGAAGTAGTGCGCCAGGATGACGCCGGTCGCGAGCACCAGCACCGGCGCAGCGGTGGACTGCATGCCGAGGCCGAGGCCGGCGATGATGTTGGTGGCCGTGCCCGTCTTGGACTGCTCGACGATGCTGTTCACGGGGTTCTTGCCCTGGGAGCAGTAGTAGGAGGTGATCAGGCCGATCGCGACGCCGGTCAGCAGGCCGACGACGGTGGCGTGGCCGACCGCCAGCGCCGAGACGCCGCCCGTACCGGTCTCGGGCCACATCGCGATCGAGATGAAATAGGTGGCGACGGCCATCACGCCAGCGGCACCGAAGGACCCGAGGTCGAGAGCGTGCTGGGGATTGCCTCCCTCTTTTACCCGAACGAACGCGGTGCCGACGATGGAAGCCAGGATGCCGCCCGCCGCGACGACCAGCGGCAGTACGACCGGCGCCAGCGAGGTTCCGCCGGATACCGCTTCGAAGCCCATGCCGAGCACCATCGCGCCGATAATGGCTCCGACGTAGCTCTCGAAGAGGTCGGCGCCCATGCCGGCCACGTCGCCGACGTTGTCGCCGACGTTGTCGGCGATGACGGCGGGATTGCGGGGGTCATCTTCGGGAAGCCCCTCTTCGACCTTGCCGACGAGGTCCGCGCCGACGTCGGCCGCTTTGGTGTAAATACCGCCGCCGACTCGCGCGAAGAGCGCGATGGAGGAAGCGCCCATCGAGAAGCCCGTCATCACGCTGAGCGTGGTGCGCAGCTCTTCGCGACCGAAGAAGCCGTTGAAGATGTAGAGGAGACCGCCGAGGCCGATGAGGCCGAGGCCGACCACCGTCATGCCCATCACCGAGCCGCCGGCGAAGGCAACGGCCAGGGCGGGAGGAAGTCCGATGCGCGCAGCGGCGGTGGTGCGGACGTTGGCCTTGGTAGCGACCCTCATGCCGAAGTAGCCGGAGGCCGCCGAGGCCAGGGCCCCGAGGACAAAGGCAGCCGCCACCAGCGGGCTGCGGTTCTCGCCGCCCAGGTTGGCCGCGACGAGAAGGCCGGCCACCACGAGCACGAAGAGCGAGAGCACCTTGTACTCGCGGGCGAGGAAGGCCATCGCGCCCAGTTCGATCTGGTGCGCGATCTCCTGCATCTCCTCCGTGCCGGCGTCCTGCCGGCTGACCCACGACGCCTTGCTGTAAGCGAAGATGAGGGCCAGCAAACCCGCGGCGGGCGCGGTCAAAATGAGCATGTCCTGCATGGTTTTCCTCCGTCCGGCTGGCGCTCCGAGGCAGACCAGCAGGCACAAGATACCTTACGAATTCGAGGGCTTGGAGTTTACACGGATCCCCCCTTGCGGGGCGGATACCACGTCATCCCGCCTCCAATAGACGGGCATCGGCGGGTCTGCAAACGAGGGGGGAGCGGACCCGGGGAGGAAGGCAGGGTCCAGGACGGACCTGGAGACAGGTGAAGGCGGGAGAAGGGGGCGGCGCGGCCGTGGGAAGGGCCCGGAATCGCCCGCTGCACCGTGCCGGGGGCACGGTGCAGCGGGGTGGCCAAGTGGCCTGAGCGGCGAAGTTCAGTTCCTTCCCTGGCCCTTGGGCTCCTGCTCGAGGTCCTCGGGCTGGGGCTGTTTCTTGCCTGGCTCCGGCTTGCCCGACTCCGGTTTCCCACGGCCAGGCTGGGGCTGTCCGCCCTGCTTGCCGTCGGGCTGTCCGCCGCGCTGCTGTTCGACCTGGGGGGCCTGCTGCGGGGGACGCGACTCGCGCTGCTGGCCGGAAGGCGCGGCCTTGGGCGGAGCCTGCTGGCGGATTTCGCGTTCCTGTCGGGGCTGGACCGCCGGTTTCTCCTGCTGCTGGGGCCGCGGCTTCTGGGCCTTCTCCGGCTGCTTGCGCTCCGGCTGGACCTGCTTCTGCGCGGGCTGCTTGCGCTCCGGCTGGACCTGCTTCTGCTCTCGCTGCTTCGGCTCCGGCCTGGCCTCCGGCTGCTGCTGCTTCCGCTCCGGAGCGGCAGACTTCGGTTCACGCACTTCCTTGCCTCCCCTTTCGGTATCGCTCTTGCCGCGGGCTGCCGGCTCACGATCCGCAGCCTTGTCTTTGCCGCTGGAGGCGGGTTCGCGCGCATCGGGCCGGTCCGCGCCCGCCGCTCCGCCGCCGCGCTCGTCGTCCTTCTCGCGGACCGCAGGCGAGGTGGCGCCCTTCTCGCGACCGCGGTCCTTCTCGGGAACGCTGTCGAGGCGCTGCTTCTCCTTGCGGAGCGTGCCGGTCTCGCGAGCCTCCTTGGTGGGCTCCTTGGCCAGGCCCAGGCGGTCCGGCGTCTTGTCCGGCGCTTCCTTCACGCGGGGACGGAACATCTTGATGCTCTCCCCGCTCGTGTCGGCGCGTTCGCCGGGTTTGTCGGCGGACTCGATCCTCACACTGCGAACCGGCCGTCCCGTCGCCTTCTCCACCATGGCGCGGTCGATGCTGTGGCCAGTGCGCTCCGGCCGGCTCTCGTCGTACTGGGTCACGTCGCGGGAACTGCTGAAGATGCGGTCCCGTTCGTTGCGATCGGTGATCGCCCGGCGCCCCACGCGCTCGGACGTGAAGTCGCGGTCGCGGGTGAACACCCAGCGGTCCCAGTCGCGGCCGCTGTGGCGACGATCCCAGTCGCCGTCATGCCTCCAGCGGTCCCAGCGGTAGTCGGGGTTGCGGTCGAACCAGACGGGCCACATGGGCGCCCATCCGATGTAACCGGACTCGACTCGCCAACTCACCCAGGCCGGCGCCCAGACACGGCCGGGCACCCAGCTCCAGCCGTACATGGGATCGAAGTACCAGCGCCCATAGTGGTAGGTGGCCCAGCCCCAGGGTTCCTGGGAGGCCCAGGTCCAGCCCACGTCGCCGCCCCACACCCATTGTCCTTCGGTGTAGGGACGCCAGCCCACGTTCACGCGGGCCGGATGCCAGACCCAGCCGAACTCCGCCTGGAAGAACCACTGCCCATGGGGAGCGAGGTTGGAATAGAAGTAACCGTCGTCAACGTCCTGGCCTCCGTAGTACTGGGCCGTGGCCTGGCGGGGCGCGACGTCGTCCACCAACAGCACCGTGCCGGTGCTGCATCCGAAGAAGGCCGTCAGCATCAGGCTGGCGGGAATGCGAAATTTGCTTGTCATCATGATCTGGACCTCCGGGCCCGATGGCTTGTTGTGACGGAACCGGCGGGCCGCAGCCCGCTGCCGGCCCTGTTCATGCCCGTCTACGGTCGGCGAACATCAGGAGAATGCCGCCGCCGAGGGCGGCCACGGCGATCCACTGCGGGATATTGACCCTCTCTTTCTCTTCGATCGAGAACTCGAGGGGGCCGATCTTCGTCTCGTGGGTTTCCTTGGTGAAGCTGAAGCTGCCGTAGGCCAGCCCGAGGCCGCCGCCGAGGATCAACAGCAACGCCGCAATTCTGAAAGGACTCATGGCTACTCCCTGCGACGACGGTCGCGTCTGGAGCAGGCGGGACCTGCGCCGGGCCGGCCTGCTGCTGCACCCTTTCTACGCACGGCGGGGCATTCGCGACAGACAGGACTGCTACGCGCGTGGTTCTACGCGGACGGATGGACGTAAGAGCACGCGCGTAGTTCTCCGAGGTATCCGGATCCACCGGCTGGGGTAGGCTCGGGGGGCTCGTACAAGGAGATCCCCATGAACATGAACAGAATCGCATCCTCCATCTCATTCGGACTGGCTCTCGGTGTACTGGCCGCGCCTGCGCCCAGCGCGGCGGAGACCGTCACGACCTCGAAGACGACGACGTACTCCGGCACCGTGGCCGAGGTGAACCCGTCCAGTTCGACCATCATCCTCAAATCGGAGTCCTCGCCGGCCCCCGTCACTTATACGTACAGCAAGGAAACCACCTTCGTGGACGCGCAGGGCAACGTGGTCACCTACGAGACCATCAAGAACTCGCCGGTCACCGTGGAGTACACCACCGAGGGCGGCGTCACCGTCGTGCGCAAGGTGATCCAGACCGCCCCCGCTGCCGTCGTGGTTCCGCCGGCGGCCCCGGCCATGCGCGAGAAAACCACCACCCACACCGAAACCGAGACCCGCTGAGCGGACTCGACTGCAGGTAACGAGGTCTCCGATGCCCGCCTTTGCGGGCATCGGGAGCCCCGGTTCCCCGCCAGCTTCTCGATGGAGAACCCCATGAAGAAAATTGTCGCCGCCCTGAGCATCCTCGCTTTCGTCGCAGCCGCCGCCGGCTGTAGCAGTGAGCGCCGCACCAAGACCTCCACCCACGAAACGGTCGAAACTTCCCCTGCGGATCCCGTCACTACCGGGAAGCGGACGACCGTTCACACGGAAACCCGTACCAGCGAATGATCCCCTCCCCGAGGCGCGGGAAGGCCGTACGAACACCGGCCCCAGCGGTCTTCCCGCCTCTCGGGCCCGTCTCCTGCGACGCTTGGAGAACGCCCGACGTTCCCCTGTTCCTGTTGATCCCGCAGGAGCGTTGGAGGACAGTCCTTTCGAGGCGACGTCCCACGGAAATCTCGAAGCTCACGGACGACCTGCCTGACGATTCCCTTCGCGGTCCATCGTCCGCGGCTGACGTCGTCGGCGCGCTGCGGGAGGAAACCGCGCCTTCTCCCCACAAGCAGCTCGAATTCCGGACCGGCGTGTCCGGCACCTCGACCACCGATCTCGACAACCTCCTCGTCAGCGCCAACATTGCCATGGTCCTGCTGGACCGGCGCAACTGCATTCGCCGCTTCACCCCGGCCGCCACGGCGCTGTTCAGCTTCCTGCCCTCGGACGTCGGCCGCCCCATCCACCACCTTTCCCCGCGATTCAGCGACCCGACCTTCCTTCCGGATATCCTCCTGGTCCTCGAAGGGGCCGCCGCCGCCAGGAAGGAAGTGAAATCCACCGAGGGCCTCTGGTACGTGCGCCAGACCTTTCCCTACCGCCTGCGCGACGGCAGCATCGACGGCGCCGTCATCACGTTCTCGGAGGTCGCCGGCGGGGCCCTCCAGGAAGCGCGCCTCTACGCCGAATCCATCGTGGACTCCGTGAGGGAGCCGCTGGTGGTGCTGGACGGCGATCTTCGCGTGCATTCGGTCAACCATCCCTTCTCGTCGCTGTTCCGCATCTCCAGCCAGGAGATCGTCGGGCAACCGCTGCGGGAGATCGGCGGAGGAGTCTGGAACGTCCCCGCGCTCCTCTCGCTGCTGGAGCGCGTGCTGGAAAGCGGCACGTCGATGGGGGACTTCGAACTCACCTACGAGTCCACCGACGCCGGCACCAGGGAGCTGCTGCTCAGCGCACGCACCCTCCATCGCGGCGGCGGTCGGCCGGGCCTCATCCTCCTGGCCGTGGATGACGTCACCGAGAAGCGTTGCGTCGCGGCCATCCTGAAGGAGGTCGAGGCGAACGGCCTCCTGGACGAGCGCGTGCGCCAGCGCCAGCTCGAGATAACGAACGCGATGCGGATGAGCACCGCCGGCGAGTTGGCGACCGGCCTCGCCCATGAGCTCAACCAGCCGCTTTCTTCCATCGTCTTCAGCCTGGAAGCCTGTGCCCGCTACGTGCGCGCCAGCGCCCTCGACCCGGCCAAACTGCTCGAACTCCTCGAGCAAGCCACGGGCGAATCCCTGCGTGCCGTCGGAATCGTGACCCACCTGCGCAGCCTGGTGAACAAGGGCGAGTCCCAGTTGGACCCCGTGGACCTGGTCGAAGTCCTACGCCACGTCCCACACCTGCTGCTCGGCGAACTGGGACGCATCCGCGTGGAGTTCTCTTCAGACTTTCCTAACGGAACCCTGCCCGTCCTGGCGGACCAGGTGCAGATCGAGCAGGTGGTGGTGAACCTTTTGCAGAACGCCATGGACAGCATCCGCGGCTCCGAAAATCCCGAGAGACGCATCGCCCTCAGCGCGCGAAAAGCCAAGGGCATGGCCGTAGTCCGTGTCCTCGACAGCGGCGCCGGACTCTCGCCGGAAGTGGCCGAACGGCTGTTCACTCCCTTCTTCACGACCAAGACCCAAGGACTCGGGATGGGCCTGGCCCTGAGCCGTTCGATTCTGGCGGCCCACGGTGGTCGAATCTGGGCGGAGACTCCGCCGCAGAGAAGCTCGGGAGCGGTTTTGTGTTTCGAGATCCCGCTCCAGGGGAGAAAAAAGGGGCGAAGAGGCGTGGAGGTATCCCCATGATGGAAGCAGCCCCGACCGTGTTCGTGGTGGACGATGACGCCGCCGTACGAAACTCCCTGCGCGAGTTACTTACCTCGGCCTCGCTTCCCGTCGAGACCTACGCCTCCGGCAAGGAATTCCTGGACGCTTTCCATCCGGAGCGGCCCGGCTGCCTGCTGCTCGACGTGCGCCTGAAGGAAGGCAGCGGCCTGGACGTCCAGGACGAACTTCTCCGGCGCGATGCGGCACTTCCCATCATCGTCCTGACCGGACACGGCGACGTGCCGAACTCGGTGCGGGCGATGAAGGCAGGGGCCTTCGACTTCCTGCAGAAGCCGCCGCCGGTCGATCTGCTGCTGGACAGGATCAATGCGGCGATCGAGTGCGACCGCGCGGCGCGTTCAGCGGCCGGCATGAGAACGGAAGCCATCCATCGCCTGGCGTCGCTCACCCCCCGCGAACGCGACGTGATGTCGCTGCTGGTGGCGGGCGGAACTTCCAAGGAGGCGGCTTCGGACCTGGGAATCAGCGTGCGAACGGTGGAAGGCCACCGCCGTCGCGTGCTTTCCAAACTCGGCGTCACCTCCGCGGCCCAGCTCGTCCGCTTCGTCATGCGGACCCGCCCTCCCCAAGCCGCCGACTGACCAAGCCCCAGTGTCCCCGGACCAGCGCCCCGCCAGGCTGCGGAGAGTGGTCCAGGGCGGCCGCGACGATCCCACGAGACCAACGGCCACCAAAGCAACGTGTCTCGCCAGGCTGCGCAAAAAGGTTCAGATGCTAGGCGAGGCCTTGGCGGACGACTCGCACGGCAGCCTGAGTCCGGTTCTTCACGTCGATCTTGCGGAAGATCCTCTTCAGGTCGGCCTTGACGGTCTCCGACGACAGCCCGAGTCGCGTCGCGATCTCGGCGTTCGACAGGCCGTCGCAGATCAGCCGCAGGATCTGCTTCTCCCGCTCGCTCAGGGCACGAAGCTCGGTGACCATGCCGGACGTCGGGATCGATCCCGGGGGCGACGATGGGGAGGTCCAGTCGGAGTGGAGACTTCCGGAACCGGTGTCGGCGGCGCCGGCGATACGGGAGGGGACGGTGGGTGTCGTGAAGTTCACGTGGTTCCTCTTCTTGCTCGCGGGGTTCGCATGCAGTTGGCCGCAATGGTCGCGCGCTTTGGGACACTCTACCGACCAACCCCTTCCCCACAAGAGCGGATTACTGCGTACGTAGGATCACGCGCGTACTGCCACCCGCGTAGTACTCCGATCTACCGGACCGCCCCGGCACGCTGTAGAAACAGGGCATGAATACGGCGACCGTCAGCGAACTTTCCGAAGACCGCTTCCATCCCGACGCTCCCTGCGATGCGAGCCAGCGCACTTTGGTGCCGCGCGCCGCACCTACATCCGTCGATGCCGACACTCCCCCGGAACACCGGCTGATGATCGCCATCTTTCGCGATGCCATCCGCTGCATCGAGAAGAACCGCAACGCGCGCGACTTCCGTGGCCGTCGCCTCTTCCAGCAGGATGCCCAGTGGATCCTCTCGGACGACACGGGCTGGGTCCACGCCTTCGCGAGGGTCTGCGAAGCGCTCGATCTCGAACCCAACGCCGTTCGCAGCGCCCTCGGGCTGCTTCCCCCGCGCGTCGCCGCCTTGCCGCGGCGACGGGCTTCCCGTCCCGTTTCTACACTGCACCCCAGGAGCCTGTCATGATGGACTATGCCCTCATCTTCTTCGTGATCGCACTGATCGCCTCCCTTCTCGGCTTCGGCGGAGTGGCGGGAATGTCCGCCCAGATCGGCTGGTTCTTCGCCGTCGTGGCCCTCGTCCTGCTGGTCGTCTCCCTGGCCGGCGGCCGTGGCCGCAACCTGTTCTCCCGGCGTTGAGGCTGGTGGGGCCCTCGTTTCGCGATGCAGCCTGGATCCTGCTAGGGACACTCCTCGGGATGATGATCTGTGTCCTGGTTCCCGGTCACATCGCAGTCGGCGCCACGGTCAGCGCGGCGCCGATGGCGAGCGTGGTGGTGTTCGCCCTGCTCCTCGGCAGTTTGAACGGTCGGAACCGGACATCGAGGATACACATCTGACAAAACGTTGAGTTCCGACACGCCCGTCCCTCCTGGCTCCGGCACACCGGTGGGTCCTCCCGCCGGCATGAGACCGTCGCCCGCCCAGACGTGGCGCCAGTTCCTCGACATCTCGAGGTCCTTCTTCGCCTCGCGCCGCCAGCGGAGGGCCCAGGTTTACCTGGCCCTCCTGCTCCTCCTGGCCCTGTCGGTCGGCGGCTTGCAGGTCGTCATGAGCTACGTCGGGCGCGACTTCATGACCGCCATCGCCAACAAGGACCCCGAGGGATACTGGCGCATGCTCGGGCTCTACCTGGGCACCTTCGCGCTGGCCGTCCCGGTCGGCGTCTACCAACGATGGATCGAAAAACGCCTTGCGCTGTTATGGCGCGAATGGCTGGCCCGGCACCTCGTCCGGCGCTACTTCAACAACCGTGCCTACTACCGCCTGCGCGGTTCGGAGGGCATCGACAACCCCGACCAGCGCATCAGCGAGGACGTTCTCAACTTCACCGAGCAGTCGCTGTCCTATCTGCTCATCTTTCTGAACGCCGGGATCACGCTGGTCGCCTTCCTCGGTGTGCTCTGGGGGATCACCTCTTCCCTCGTCGTCATGCTCTTCGCGTATGCCGTGGCCGGCACCCTGATCAGCATTCTCATCGGCAAGCGCCTCGTGCGCCTCAACTACCAGCAGTACGCCAGGGAGGCCGATTTCCGCTACGGGCTGGTGAGGGTGCGCGACAACGCCGAGTCCATCGCCTTTTACCGCGGCGAGGGGCGCGAACAGCTGGACCTCTTCTCGCGCCTGAAGGCGGTGGTCGCCAACTCCATCCTGATCATCGACTGGAACAGGAACCTCGCTTTCTTCACCACCAGCTACAACTACGCGGCCATCGTCCTGCCGATCGCCGTGGTGGCGCCGATGTTCATGCGCGGCGAGATCGAGTTCGGCGTGGTCACCCAGGCGGCCGGCGCTTTCGCGCAGGTGCTGGCCGCGGTCTCCCTCATCATCACGAAGTTCGAGGTCCTCAGCCCCTACGTGGCCGGAGTGCAGCGCCTCGGGACCCTGTGGGACAACCTCGACGAGTTCGATGCCGACGAGGAAAGGGCCGCGCTCGAGGCCGGCGAGCAGCTCGACGAGGACAGCCGGGTGGTGAAGCTCGACGAGCTCTGCGTGCGCACGCCCGGGGCGTCCGAAACCTCGAAACTCCTCGTCCGGGACCTGACCTTCGAGCTCAAGCGCAAGCAGAGCCTGCTCATCATGGGAGCCAGCGGAACCGGCAAGAGTTCGGTGCTGCGCACCATTGCGGGCCTGTGGCCGAGCGGTTCGGGTTCCCTCGAACGGCCGCCCCTGGTCGAGCTGATGTTCCTGCCCCAGCGCCCCTACATGGTGCAGGGCAGCCTTCGCGACCAGCTCCTCTACCCTTACCCCGACCGGCCGGTCGAAGATCCGAAGATCCAGGAGGTCGTCGAGCAGGTGAACCTCACCGACGTCTTCGGCCGGGTGGACGGCGACCTCGACCGGGTAGTGGACTGGACCAACGTGCTCTCCATCGGCGAGCAGCAAAGGGTGGCCTTCGCGCGCCTCCTCCTGCGAATGCCGCGCTTCGCCTTCCTCGACGAAGCCACCAGCGCTCTCGACGAGGAGAACCAGGATTCGCTCTACCGCCTGCTTCGCGATTCGCCCATCGGCTACGTGAGCGTCGGACACCGCCAGACCTTGGCGCAGTACCACGATCGCATCCTGCAACTGGACGTGTCGGGCAGCTGGGAGATCCGGGCGAGGGAAGAGCTGGTGCCAGTGGCGGTGGAACCCACGTAGTCCTGCGCGCGTAGTTCTCCGATCTTCCGGGTTTGCCGCAGCGCGACCAGAATGGGGCATGGCCCAGTTCGCAGGATCACCGGCGTTTGCCCCCGGAGCCTCCCGAGGCGTGTCGTCCGTGAGCGGCGCGCAGGCCCCGGCGGCGGGCGCCGGCGATGCTGGGACGGAACGCCCCGGCGGCGGGCCCACGATCTCCGCGTCCCTCGAGAACCTCGTGGCGGGCAGCCAGGGCGTGATCGCCGGGCGCCTGGATCTGGCCCTGCTCGAGGCCCGGGAGCTGGTTTCGCGCTCGGTCGAACGCGCGGCCTTGGCCGGTGTGGGAATGATGCTGGCCGCGGGCGCCTGGATGGCCGCGTCGGCGGCCGTCGTGGTAGGGGTCGCGCCGCACCTTCCTCCTGCCCTTCGTCTTGCCGCCTTCGCTGCCCTGTGCGCCCTCGGCGCGCTCGCCTTCGTCGGCCTGGCGATGCGGCGCGTCGCGCTTCCGCCGCGCCCGGCCCCGGCCTCTGCCGCTGAAGCCCCGGCGGCGCAAGGACCGACGTGAGCACACGGCAGCCTAACTTTGCCGAGCAGCGGGCCGACCTGCTGCTCTCGATCGAGCGGGAGCAGGACGACGTGCGCGTCGCGCTCCACGAACTCACCGACGCCGCCGGCGACAAACTCGACGCCGCCGCTTACATCCGGTCCTCGCCGCTGGCCTGGACGCTGGGAGCGTTCCTCGTCGGCGCCTGGCTGGGAACCCGCGCAGCCCCGACCCGAAACGGGACGGGAAGGAGACATCCATGAGCACCGAATCGAACCCCGACATCCCCTGGACGGCGCCCCTGGCGCCTCCTTCTTCGGATTTGGCCGGGGAGTCGGGCCCGGGGTCCGCCCCGGTCTCGGCCGCCGAGCCGGCCGCCACAACGCCCGCCCCGCCGTCGCCGTCCGAACTCGAGGTTTTCGGTCTCAAGCTGACCGATCTCGAGGAGCAGGCCCGGGTGATGATCCGCGAGCAGCCCGTCGTCGCCGTTCTTGCTGCCGCCGGCCTCGGCTACCTCGTGGCCCGGCTCGCCAGCCGCGCCAACAGGTGAACGCCATGCCGGTTCGCCAGTCCCCCTCCGGCACCGCGACCGCGCGCGAACTCGGCGAGTTCGCCGTGCGCGTGTCCCGAGCCGACCAGCGTCCTGAACCGTTCACGTCCTCTTTAACCGGCCGCACCAGCGGAGCCTGAACGCCAGGCTCAAGGGAGATCCGCATGTCACCGCTGCTTCTCGTCATCCTTCTTCTTCTCGTTTTCGGGGGCCTGCCCAACTGGGGATACCACCAGTTCGGCTACGGGCCCTCCGGGATCCTCGGCCTCCTCCTCGTCATCGTCATCGTCATGATGTTCAGCGGGCGGTTGAGAACCTGACGCACCCCCCGCCCCTTCCCACGGCGGAATCGCCGCCCATCGCGCCGCCCGTTGCGCCGCCTGTCGCTTCGGGTCGTGCGACGGGCGGCAGTTCCACCAGCGGCGTAGACCTGTGGAGGGTCGCCGCCGCCACGGCCGTGATCATCGCCATGGTCGCTGTGACCGCCCTGGCCTGGCTGCTGCTCGACATACTCCTGCTGTTCTTTGTCGGTATTGTGGTCGCGGCGGCGTTCCAGCCTTGGCAGGTCACCCTTTGTGCCTGGGGGGTCCCCAAAGGGCTTGCCGTCCTCCTGATCTACCTGCTGTTGCTTCTCGTACTCTTTCTCGTCGGCCTCATCGTCGCGCCGGTGCTCGTCGAGCAGATCGGGACCTTCGTGGCCGGAGTTCCCACCTCTTGGGCAAGCGCGCGCGGCTGGCTTCGGTCGAGCAGCTTCACTCCCCTGCAATTCCTGGGAGAACGGATTCCTTCCTTTGCAAGCCTGGAGCCGGCACTGACGTCGGTGGCGCCCCACCTCTACAAGGGTACCCTCGGTGTCACGACGGGAATCGTGATGCTCCCGGGCTATTTCGTCACCGTGCTCGCCATCGGGTTCTACTGGACGATGGAGCTTCCCGTATTGGAGAGGCTGCTGTTGTCGCTGCTGCCGGTCGAGCAACGGCCCCGCGCCCTCAACGTCTGGCACGAGATCGAGTCCAAGCTGGGCGGGTTCCTGAGGGGCCAGGGCCTGGCGATGCTGGTGATCGGAGTGGCCTCGGCCATCGGGTATGCGCTGATCGGGCTTCCGAACGTGCTTGCCCTCGGCGTCCTCGCCGGGCTCCTCGAAGCCGTTCCGTGGATCGGCCCCCTCCTGGCCGTTGTTCCGGCCCTCCTCGTGGCAGTGCCCCTCGGAACGAACTCGGCGCTGCTGGTGATGGGGTTCGCCGTAGTGCTCCAGGTCTTCGAGAACAACATCCTGATCCCACGCATCATGCGCCGAAGCGCCGGCGTGAGCGCCCTCGTGAGCGTGCTGGCGATCCTCGCCCTCGGGACCCTCTACGGCATCCTGGGCGTCCTCATCGCCATCCCCATCGCGATCGTGGTCCAGGTGCTGCTCGAAACCCTCGTGATCGACGCGGAGCCGATCGCCCTGCCGTCGGACCAGGCGCACGGCCCCTGGGACGACCTGCGCGTCCGCCTCCAGGCCTTGCGCCAGCACGCGCGTGTCCGGTTGCGCCGGCGGACGAGCCGCATGGGCATCGATCCGAAGTCGAACGACCACGTGGTGGACGCCGAAGACCAGGAGATCGAGGTCGCGGTGGCGCGGATCGAAAGAAGCATCGCGGAAGCGGAGCGCACTCCCCAGCCCGTCGCCCACGAGGCTCCAGCCGCGACGGTGGAGGACGTGGACGCCACCACCAGCGGGCTGGAGAAGGACGTCGAGCGCGCGAACCCTCTCTTCAGAGCGTGAGGTCGAGCGTTCGTACCGCGGCGAAGCGGCGGGCGACGTCCTTCCAATCCACCAGCTTCCAGAAGGCCTCCACCCAGTCCGCCTTCACGTTCAGGTACTGCAGGTAGTAGGCGTGTTCCCACATGTCGATCGCCAGCAAGGGAACGGTGCCGTTGCCGATGTTGCCCTGATGGTCGTGGACCTGTTCCACGACGAGGCGCCGGCCCATCGGCTCCCACGCCAGCACTCCCCAGCCCGAGCCCTGGAGTTGGACGGCCGCCGCGGTCATCTGCCGGCGCAGCGCCTCCATGCTCCCGAAGAACTCCTCGATCGCGGCGAGCAGTTCGCCGTCGGGTTGCCCGCCGCCGTGGGGGCTCAGGTTGCGCCAGAGCAGCGAGTGCAGCACGTGCCCCGACACGTGGAAGGCCAGGCTCTTCTGCAACTGGTTGAGCGAGTCGTACTCGCCGGCTTCACGTGCCGCCGCCAGCTTCTCGAGGGTGGCATTGGCGCCTTTCACGTAAGCGGCGTGATGCTTGCCGTGGTGTAGCTCGAGCAACTTCGCGGAGTAGTGCGGCTCGAGCGCCGAGTAGTCGTAAGCGAGTTCGGGAAGCACGTACTTTGGCATGCCTGCTTATAGCGCCGCGCCGGGCGATGGCGCCAGAGCGTAAGACTACGCGCCCGGTCGCAGCCACTCCCCGAAACTACGAGCGGCCCCCGCAGTCCGGGGGCGAAAAAAAGCCCGTGTTGCCGGCCGAAACCGGCCACACGGGCCGTAGCCATCCCGGGGAGGGGACCCGGGATAACTGCGAACGGGTCGTCAGCTCAGCAAAGGACGACCAGGAGGATGATCCCCGGGATGACGAACAGGATGAATCCAAAAACGACGGCCACGATCTCGCCCGTCGTGTAGTGGCAGCCGCCGGGACCGCGCACGTTGGCGTTCTTGACGTTGAGATCGGCCACCTGCATCAGTTCGCCGCTGCGCATGTCGAGGTCGAGGAGTCGTCCGAACTCCCCGGCGACGGCAGCGGGGGACTCACTCGTCTCGACGCGAGCCTCGTAGCCTTCGAGCCGTTCGCGCGCCTGCGCGATCTTGCCGCCGGACGGCGCCATCAGGCCGGCGACCTGCAGCGCATAGCGGGCCGCGCGGGCCGGCGCGATCGCGAGATCGCGCGCTTCCTCCACGCTCGGGGCGTCGGCGATGCGCTGGCGCCGCTCGCCGAGGACCGCCATGTGGGTGCCCGTACAGGGCAACGTGCCGTCCACGAAGTCGCTCGCCGACGGGATCGTCACCTGGGAAAGGGAAGGCTCCACGCTGCCGGTCGAGGCCGACGCGATCGTCGCGACCAGCAGAGTCGAGGCCGACGCGGCCAAGGCGGCGCGGCCGAAGGTGCGCGACCAGGGAATTCGGGCGGTATTCGTGTTCATGATGGATCTCCTTGATCGCTCGATTGCGCCGCAAGCCAGCGCAAAGGTACCTTCAGCGATACCACCGCAGCGGACGGCCGCATAGAGGGATCCCCGCAAAAATGTGGCGCCGTTCGCATAGCAATCCGTAAGAAACGATATCCCGTAGTTCCACGCGCGTACTTCTGCGCTCTTCCCGCGCGAGGCTTTTCGTCCCAGGATAAACCTCGATGCCCGCCGATCGATCCACGGCCCGTGGCGTGTCGATCCGCGCCGCGGCATCTGCCTTCGTCCTTCGACGAAGGGCGAAATCGGCGACAGCCCGGACGAACAAGGAGAATCGCGATGAACTGGGATCAGATCGAAGGAAAATGGAACGAATTGGCCGGCGGCGTGAAAGAGCAGTGGGGCAAGCTCACGGATGACGAGATCATGACGATCGGAGGCAAGCGCGACCGCCTCGCCGGCATCATCCAGAAGAAGTACGGCCTGGCCAAGGAAGCGGCCGAGGATCAGATCGCGAGGTTCGAGAAGAGCCTCGACGAAACGAAGCACTGACCCGCCGTTTCCCTGCATCCTTCACTCGCCGTGCTCTTTTCCTCCCCCGGTCGGCGAGTGGAGGATGCGCTTCCGCCTCTTTCCCGCAGGCAGACCAGCCCGCGGCGGTCGCTCCAGGAGCCTGCCCATGAACTTCCCGACGTCCGTTCTTACCAGGTGGGACGCCGGCGCCCGCGCCGCCCTCCTCGCCGTGTCCGTGCTTGCCCTGTCCCTGCCCGCCTTCGCCGCCGGCGCTCCTGCCGACGCGTGGACGACCACCAAGGTGAAGGTCGCCCTCGCCACCGGCGGCGACGTCAACGCTGCCGAAGTCCACGTGGATACGGTCCGCCGCCAGGTCACCCTGCACGGCACCGTGGCAACCGCCGTGGAGAAGGAAGCGGCCGGACGCACGGCCGAGGCCGTCGAAGGCGTGGAAGCGGTGCGCAACCTCCTGCAGGTGGTCCCGGCGAGGGACGAAGTCGCGGTGGCCGAGAAGGACGACGACGTGCACCAGCGCGTGACCGCCGCCCTGGCTGCCGACGCCTCGCTTCGCGACAGCAGCATCGCCGTGCAGTCGGTCAACAAGGGCCTCGTGCTCCTCAAGGGAGACGCCCGCACCGTCAGCGACCACCTGACCGCCATCGAAGTGGCGCGCGCCGTCCCCGGTGTGCGACGCGTGGCCAGCCAGGTCCAGAGCGAGGACGCTCTGGCCGACGAGGACATCTGGAAGGAGCCCAATATCGCCGTGGGCGGCGGCGGCTCGCCCACCCCTCCCGGCGCGGCAGCCGACCTCTACACGACCTCCAAGGTGAAGATGGGCCTGCTCGCCAACGCGGAAACCCCGGCCATGGAAATCAACGTGGACACGCGCGCCGGCGTGGTCACCCTCTTCGGCATGGTGCCGACGGCCGCGAGCAAGGCCGCGGCCGAAGCCCAAGCGGTGAAAACCGGCGGCGTGGTCTCCGTGAAGAACCAGTTGCAGGTGGTCGCCGTCGCCAGCCAGCCTGCGGTCGAGGCCAAGGACGACGTCATCCAGAAGGACGTGGCCAGGAACCTCGGCGAGAGCGCGGCATTCAGCAAGGTGAGCTGCGAGGTGAAGAACTGCGTGGCCCGCCTGACGGGATCGGTCTCCACGGGCCTGGATCGCGTCGAGGCCATGCAGATCGCGCGGGGGACCAAGGGCGTTTGTTCGGTGAAGGACGACCTTACGGTCGAGTGAGCCGGAACGCCCGCGTTCGGCCGTGCGGCAGCAACGTGCCGAACGGCCGGACGCGGGGAGCCTCGTTCGCGTCAGTCGTGGATGATGACGGAGCGGATCGAGTCGCCTTTCGTCATCTCGGTGAAGGCTTCGTTGACCTCCCCGATCTTGATGCGACGCGAAACCATGCCGGCCAGGTCGAGTTCTCCGGCCTTGGCGAAGTTGATGAACCGGACGAAGTCCTCCCGCACGTCGGCCGAGCCGTACATCGTGCCGAGGATGGCCTTGTTCTGGAGGGGGATCATCCCGCCCTGCACCTCGGTCTCGTCCATGATGCTCGGCACGCCCACCCAGCAGCAGCGTCCGCCGGGGCGCGTCATGTCCACGGCCATGCGCTGGAGCTTGGTGTGGCCGACCACCTCGAAGGCGAAGTCGGCGCCGCGGTTGTCGGTCATGCCCTGCACGAAGGCGACGGGGTCCTGGACGGCCGGGTCGCACGAATGCGTGGCGCCGAACTTGGCGGCCGTGGCGCGCTTGGACTCGTTGAGGTCGATGGCGATGATGCGGGCGGCGCCTGCGATGCGAGCGCCCTGGATCACCGACTGGCCCACGCCGCCGCAGCCGATGACGGCCACCGTGGAGCCCTTGGTGACCTGGGCGGCGTTGAGGGCCGCGCCCACCCCGGTGGTCACGCCGCATCCGATGAGGCAGGCCTGCTCGAGCGGGAAGTCCGAGGGAATCTTGACCAACGCCGCCTCGTGGACCACCGCCTCTTCGGCGAAGGTGGCCAGGCCGCCCACGGCGCCGAACATGCGGCTGCCGTCACTTCTCACGAACGGGAATCGGCTCATGCCGATCATCTGTCCCTTCTCGCAGAGAAAGGGCTGGCCGTTGGTGCAAAAGAAACATTCCCCGCAAATGGGAACGAAGTTGCCGACGACGTGGTCGCCCGGCTTCAGGCCGGTCTTGCTATCGATCGCGGAGACGACGACCCCGGCTCCCTCGTGACCGAGGATGCAGCCCGGGGGAATCGGAAGCTTGCCCTCCCAGATCGAGAGGTCCGAATGGCAGACCCCGCTGGCCACCCACTTGACGTGCACTTCGCCCGGCTGGGACGGAGCGTCCAGGGTCAGTTCTTCCACAGTCAAGGGCTCGTGATTCGCGGTGAAAAGACAGGCTTTCATAGGGCGGGTAGATACCGAACGCCCCGTGCAAAGGGAAGTCTGGGCGGGGCGTCACCAAAAGCCGGCCGGCGGCGGCCACGCGGTGCCGGCGCCCCGGGACCTGCTTCCGATCGGTTGTCCGTAGCTCGACGCGAAGGCTAGTCTCCGCCCGAATGCAGGCCCGTCCCTCGCGAGAGAGGAACTTCGACAGCGTCGAGGCCCGCCTCGAGCAGCACACGCTGATGGCGGCCGTCGCCACGCGCTTCATCTCGGTGCCGGTGGAGAAGCTCGACGCCGCCATCGAGGACGTGATGTCGGCCGTCGGCCGCTTCGCCGGCCTCGATCGCGTGGCCCTGTCCCTTTTCGACGAGAGCGGCAAGCGATGGTCCATCGACCACGACTGGCACAGCCCGGCACTGTGGTCCCTGCGCGGGCTGGCCGAACACGTCGCTCCCTTCAAGTGGGGCATGAGCCAGATCCTTGCCGGGTCGCCGGTGGAGGTGCTGAGGTCCGACTACCTTCCGCGCCAGGCCGCCAACGACGGCATGCTGATGAAAGGCCTCGGCGTCGGCGCCGCCTTGGTGCTGCCCGTGCACCAGCACGGCCGCGTGATCGGCTTCGTCAGCGCCGCCACGACCGACAGCCGCGAGACGCCGTGGCCGACCGCTTTCTACGAACTGCTCGAGCTGCCCGCCCGCATGATGGTCCACGCCCTCGAGCGCCGCGTGGCCGAGAGGCGGCTGCGCGAGAGTCAGGCGCGATGGGCCAGCCTGTGCGACAGCAACGTGGTGGGCGTCTTCTCGATGCGCCGCAGCGACACGACCATCGTCGAATGCAACGACGCCGGCCTGCGGCTTCTCGGCCGCACCCACGCCGAAATCGAGGCCGGGGGCATCGCCTGGCGGGACTACACCCCGCCCGAGGAGGTCGCGAACGACCGCAGGATGCGGGCCATCCTCGAACGCTCGGGGCGCGTGATGCCCTGGGAGAAGCAGGCGATGCGCCCGGACGGATCGCGCATTCCCCTGCTCTGCTCCCTCACTTCCTTGGCTCCGCAGTCGGACGAGCTGCTCTCGGTGGCCATCGACCTCAGCTCGCGGCGGCGGGTGGCCGAAGAGCTGCGCCGCCGCGACGACATCGACCGCCTGCACGCCGAACTCTCGCGGCGCCTCCTCGACCTGGCGGGAGCAGGCATCGAGGACGCCGTGCGGGAAGCCCTCGGGAGCGTAGCGGAGAAGTTCGGCTTTGACGGGGTCGTCGTCTTCGACGTGGACCCCGACGCGGAAGTTGCCGGGCGGCGTTCGTGGTGGAACCGCGCCTCGCAGCCCCAAAGGGAGCCGGAGATCCGCATCGCGCTCACCGAACGCTCCTGGTGGCGCGAAAGGCTGAGGGCCGGCCGCACCATCTTCATCTCCGGGCTCGACATGCTGCCGGACAGCGCGGTCGTCGAGCGCGAGGCCATGGAGCGCTTCGGGATCGAGTCCTGCATCAGCGTGCCCCTGTTGCCCGGCGGCACGCTGCGGGGACTCATCCTTTTCTATTCCGGCTCCACCATGGAAGTCGCCGACGACATGCTGGCCACGCTGCGGGTCTTCGGCGACATCGTGGCCAATGCCTTCGAGCGCGTGCGTGTGGACCGCGAGATCGCCGAGGCCGCGTCCACCCTGGAACGGCGGGTCGAGCTTCGCCGCAACCAGCTCGAGGCCAGCAATGCCGAGCTCGAGGCCTTCGCCTACTCCGTCTCCCACGACCTGCGCGCGCCGCTGCGGACCATCGACGGCATGTGCGCGGTGCTGCGGGAGGACTGGGGCGAGAACCTGAGCGAGGAAGCCGTGCAGCTGCTGCGTCGCATCCAGGGCGCCGCGCGGCGCATGGGTCACCTGATCGACGGCCTGTTGCAGCTCTCGCGCGTGGTGCGCACCGAGATGGAATGGGCGCCGGTGAGCCTGTCGGACCAGGCCGAGGACATCATCGAGGCGTGGAGGCGCCAGAACCCGGAGCGCAACGTCGAGGTGCGCGTGGCGCCGGCCCTGGCCGCCGTGGGGCACTCGCGGCTGCTGCGCATCGCCCTGGAGCAGCTCTTCGACAACGCGTTCAAGTTCACCAGCGGCCGCAGCGATGCGACCGTCGAGTTCGACGCGGACAACGAAGGCAAGGTT
>JBHEPB010000141.1:0-20465 GCA_046260515.1 Binatia bacterium | reverse complement strand
GGGCCGGACCTCGGGTCCGGCCCGCCCCTTCGTGCGTTTGCCCGGGCGGGAAGAACGCGGAAGGAGGCGGAACGATGCAGGATCCCGCCGACGATCGCCGCCGCCATGCCCCGGCCACCCTGCGCAACCGCGACCCCATCCTGTCCGTGCTGGGACGCGTGCTGCCGGCGGCCGGCAAGGTGGTGGAGATAGCCTCCGGCAGCGGCGAGCACGCGGTGCACTTTGCGGCGGCGCTTCCGGGTCTCCAGTGGCAGCCGACGGACCACGATGCGGCCGCGGTCGAATCCATTGCGGCCTGGCGCGAACGCGAGGGGCCGGCCAACCTGCTCCCGCCCATCCTGCTCGATGTCCGCGACGAGGACTGGGGAGTGGGCGTCGTCGACGCCGTCTTCTGCGCCAACATGATCCACATCGCCCCGTGGACGGCCTGCCTCGGACTGCTGTCCGGGGCCGGTCGTCACCTGCGCAGCGATGGACTGCTGGTGCTCTACGGTCCCTTCCGCATCGAAGGCCGGCCCACCGCCCCGAGCAACGAAGCCTTCGACCGCCAGCTTCGCGCCAGCGATCCAACCTGGGGGATACGGAACCTTACCGACGTGCTCCGGGAAGCCGCCCGCGCGGGGCTGGTCCTGGAGGAGACGGTTCCCATGCCCGCCAACAACCAGACCGTCGTGTTG
This sequence comes from Binatia bacterium, assembly GCA_046260515.1. Taxonomy (GTDB): domain Bacteria; phylum Desulfobacterota; class Binatia; order UBA1149; family CAITLU01; genus DATNBU01. Next base: position 19,788 of record JBHEPB010000141.1, on the reverse strand, counting down.
AGGAAGCCATGACCGAAGTCATCGGCATCGACCACATCTATCTCGCCGTGCGCGACCTCGAGGCTTCCCGGCGTTTCTACGACGTGGTGATGCCGGTACTCGGTTTTCGCAGCGGGAGCTTTCGCATCGGCGGCGACGAGCACCTGTCGTACTACAACCGCCATTTCGGATTCGTGTTGAGGCCGGCGCGCTCGGAGGCTCCCCACGATCCCTATGCGGCCGGGCTCCACCATTTCTGTTTGCGCGTGGACAACAGCAGCGATGTCGACCATCTCGCTCGCGAACTGGCTTCCCGCGGGATCACGGTGACCGCACCGCGGCTCTACCCGCAGTACGCCCCCGACTACTACGCGATCTTCCTGGAGGATCCCGACGGCATCCGCCTCGAGGTGACCAACTACCGCGACGAGCGCCGCCGCCGCCACGACCACTGGCACTCCGACCCCGGCTGAGCCCCCACCCCGACCCGCAGCCGGCTAGAGGCAGGGCGGGCAGTTGAGGGGGAGAACCTGGCCCACCGCGATCTTCAGCACGATCAGCGCGTCGGTGGCCGTGACCGAGCCGCTGTCGTTGACGTCGCAGGTGCAGAGCGAGCACTGGAAGGTGCCGACGGCCACCTTGAGCAGGAAGAGCGCGTCGCCGGCCACCACCGCGCGGCTCACGGCGCTGCTTTGCGGGCCGCTGCCCGACAGTTTCACCTTCAGCGCCACCGGGTCGCCGCAGGGCCGGTCGCCCGGCAGCGTCGTGGTGGAGGTGGACGTGGAAGTCGACGTGGACGAGGTGGAGGTGGTGGTCGTGACGACCACCGGAAGGACGGCAGAGGTTCCCGCCAGCGCTGTCGCCGGCAGGGCCGCAGCCAGGCAGGCCGCGACCAGACGGAGAGCGGACAGCCGCAGAGCGGCCCGCGTTCGGGCCCGGCGCGGAGCCGTTGTGCCTGTGCTTCCTCGCATGGTGCGATCCCTCGTTACGCGGTTGTTTCGTCCGATTCCAGCCGAGCCCTGCCGAGCCCTGCCGCTGCTGGCCAGAGTTGGCGAGAGGGAAAGCGTCGTGTCATTCCTCGAACGGCGATGCCCTGGGCAGTCGAGGCCGGCCTCGCCGGGAGGCCCCCGCATGCAGGTCACCTTCTGGTTCGAGTTCGCCAGTACCTACTCGTACCCCGCCGCGATGCGAATCGAGGAAGCGGCGCGCGCGGCCGGCGTAACCCTCGGGTGGAGGCCCTTTCTTCTCGGCCCCATCTTCAAGAGCCAGGGATGGGCAGACTCGCCCTTCAACATCTACCCGGCCAAGGGACGCTACATGTGGCGCGACATGGAACGCCTCTGCGAGGAACAGGGTCTTCCCCTGGTGCGTCCGTCGCGTTTCCCCCGCAATGGCCTGCTGCCCGCGCGCATCGTCGCCCTCCACGAGGACGAGCCCTGGATCCCGGCCTTCGTGCGCGGGATGTACCGGGCCAACTTTGCCGAAGACAGGGAGATTTCGGACCCCGACGTGGTCGCTTCCGTGCTCGGGTCGGTGGGACAGGATGCCTCGCGCATCGACGAAGCAGGCTCGGACGCCGCCAAGGAGAAACTGAGGGCGCTCACCGAAGAAGCGATCGCCCTCGACATCTTCGGCGCGCCGACCCTCGTCGTCGGCCGTGAACTGTTCTGGGGCAACGACCGCGTGGAGACCGCCCTGCGCCGCGCCGCCGCTGCGTAGGCTGGGCGTGCTCGGGAAGGAACTGCTTCACACCGGCCGCGCCGTGCGCGACCTCCTTGGAGGCCCGAGCGGCTTCGGATACGATGCCCGCGGAAACCCTCCATGACGCGACAGATTTCCCCACCGCCGACTCGCCTCCTCCTCGGTGAAGTCCGCGGCGCCTTCGAGCCGGCGCGCCTGCTGCTGCGCGCGCCCCTGCTGGCCACGCTTCCCCGCGGCCGCGGCGAGCTGGTGATGCTGCTTCCGGGCTACGGCGCCGGCGACGCTTCGACGGCCGTGCTGCAGGGCTTCCTTCGACTCCTCGGCTACAACGCCTTCGGCTGGGGCCTCGGCCGCAACACCGGGAAGGTGGACCGGCTGCTGCCCCTCGTTCTCGAGCACCTCGACGAGATCGACCCGGATCGCCAGGTCCACCTGGTGGGCTGGAGCCTCGGCGGCTACATCGCGCGCGAGACAGCCCGCGAAAGGCCGGACCGTGTCCGCAGCGTGATCACGCTCGGCAGCCCGGTGATCGGCGGCCCGAAGTACACGACGGTGGCCGAACGCTACCGCAGCCAGGGCATCGACCTCGACGAGCTCGAGCGCCTCGTGGACGCGCGCTACGACACTCCGCTGACGACGCCGGTGACCGCGGTGTACTCCAGGGCCGACGGCATCGTGGCCTGGGAAGCCTGCATCGACCGGCGAAGCCCCGGCATCGAACACGTCGAGGTGGCCACCACGCACATCGGCCTCGGCTTCAGTCCCGAAGTGTACCGCATCATTGCCGATCGCCTCGCCCGTCACTGCGCGCCCCGCCACTGAGAGGGGCCATGCTGGAGTCGGCCTCTTCGTTCGGATCGCTCGGCCCCCTCGAACTACTCGCCGTCGGCGCGGCGGCGGTGCTCGGTGGCGCCGTCAACGCGCTCGCCGGCGGAGGAACGCTGATCACGTTCCCGGTGCTCACGGCCGTGGGACTTCCGGCCCTGGCGGCCAACATCACCAACACCGTCGCGCTTTGCCCCGGCCACGTCGGCGCCACGCTGGCCCAGGCCGCCTCGCTGCGCGGCCAGCGCAAGCTGCTCCTCGTGCTGGTCCCGGCCGGCATCGCCGGCGGCCTGGTCGGCGGCGTGCTTCTCCTGCACACCGGGGAGCACACCTTCCGCGACGTGGTGCCGCTGCTGCTGCTGTTCTCGTCCCTGCTGCTGGCCTCCCAGGAAAAGATCCGCGCCTTCCTCCAGGAAAGGCAGCGACGCCGCGGCGGCGAGGGCGGACACGCGCGCCTGGCGCCTTTCGTGGTCGGCACGGCCGCGGTCTACGGCGGCTACTTCGGGGCCGGCCTCGGCGTGGTGCTGGTAGCGGCGCTCGGCATCGTGCTGGACGAAACGCTTCCGCGCCTGAACGCCCTCAAGCAGGTCGTCGCCCTGGTCGTCAACGTGGCCGCGGCCGTCTTCTTCCTCTTCTCCGACCAGGTGAACTGGATGGCCCCGGCGGCGATGGCCGTCGGCGCCCTGGCCGGCGGCGCCATCGGCGGGCACATGGTCACGCGCGTCAACGTCGCCGCCCTGCGCTGGGGAATGGTTGCCCTCGGCGTGGTGCTCGCGCTCATTTACCTGGTGAACTGAAGCCGGGCGGGGCACCCAGAAAGTCCCTTTCGGCCCGCGCAGGGAGCAGGCGGGTGTGGTAGAAAAGGCGGGCCTGCCCTTGTGGCCCGCTTGCGGGAACCACTTGCGGCGGGAAGGGGACGGAATGACCAAGCGGATCTTCGGTGGGCCTCGTGCCAGGGCTGTCGTGGGCGTGCTGCTCGTCGTCGCGATGACGGCGTTCATCGCCGCCGCCTGCGCCCCGAGGCAGAAGTCGCAGCGTCTGCGGCGCGCCGCCCCGCGACCTCCGGCTCCCAGCTACGCGCCCTACATTCCCTGGGGAGAGCACAGCGACGGCACCCGCCTGGCCGAGATCGGCCCCACCGCGCGCCGGCGCTGGCAAGGCGACTTCCAGCGCGCCGCCGTCACCTACCCGCCGGCCAGCGTCACCTTCGTCGCCTTCAAGCGCGAGAAGAAGCTGGACGTGTACGCGGGAGCTTCGCCGTACAGGATGTCGCTGATCCGCAGCATCCCGGTCACGGCGGCCAGCGGCGGCCCCGGCCCCAAGTTGCGCGAAGGCGATCGCCAGGTGCCTGAGGGCGTCTACCAGGTGGAAGCCCTCAACCCGAACAGCCTCTACCACGTGTCCTTGCGACTGGCCTATCCGAACGAGTTCGACCGGCGCATGGCCGCCGGCGACCGGCGCCGCAAACTCGGCAGCGACATCATGATCCACGGAAGCGACCGCTCCATCGGCTGCCTCGCCGTCGGCGACCAGGCCGCCGAGGACCTTTTCGTGATCGCGGCCGACGCCGGCATCGAGAACGTTTCGGTGTTGATCGCGCCGAGGGACTTCCGCCGCACCGGCGAGGCCGAGCCCTTGCCCGGCCAGCCCGCGTGGGTGCGAGGGCTCTACGCCGAACTCGAACTGAGGCTGCGCAACCTGGCGAACATGGAAACGCTGGCCGCCGAGCAGCGCGCGGGCCGGAACGAAACCTTCACCGCCCATCGCCAGGGTGCGCCGCTAACGACGATCGATCCCGCCCATGGCCGCTGACGGCTGCGTGCGCGAAGCCGTCGCCGCCGACCTTCCCCTGCTCGGCGCTATCGAGATCGCGGCGGCCGCCCAGTTCGCGGGAGTCGGCATCCATGGCGACTTCCTCCACCACGCGACCCGCATCGACGACCTTGGGGCGGCCTGCAAGGAAGGCCGCCTATGGGTAGCCGTTGGCGAAGGACGCCCCGTGGGGTTCGCGCTGGCCTGCCGCCTGCGCGACGGGCAGCCGTGGCTGGAGGAGTTGGACGTCCATCCCGACCACGCCCGGCGCGGACTCGGACGCGCCCTGGTGGAGACGGTCATCGCCTGGGCGCGGCAACAGGGTGCGGCGTCGCTGGCGCTGACCACCTTCGTAGACGTTGCCTGGAACGCGCCTTTCTACGCCCGCCTCGGCTTCCGGCCCTTCTCCCCGGCCGAGCACTCGACGGCGATCGCCGAAGTGCTGGAGGAGGAAGAAGCACGCGGACTGCCGCTGTCGCGACGGGTCGCGATGCGGCTCGAGCTGCCGCCGCGTTCGCCGCAGCGATGACGATGAAGCCGGCCGTCCGCGTCTCTCCCTGCCACTTCCGCGGCACTTCTCCCGTTCGGGTAGGCATCCCGAAAAAAATCGCATCTTGGAAAAGCGGGGTGAACAAGCGTAGCGTCCCTGCGTCGGACTGACGCAGGGAAACGCTGAGGGCGGTATTGCCGTCCCGGATCTCCCCTGCAGGAGGACATCCAGATGAACAAGGGCATGATCGTAGCGGCAGCGGCGCTCTCCCTCACCTTGGCCACCACGGCGGCGGAAGCCGGCGGCCGCTACGGCGGCGGGTACTACGGCGGCCATCACCACGGCAACAACGGCCTCGGCATCGCTCTCGGGGTGACGGCGGGTGCCCTGATGGGTGCCGCAATGGTCGGTGGGCCCGGCTACTTCGCACCCCCGATGGCCTTCGTTGCGCCCCCGGTGGCCTTCGTCGCGCCGCCCATGTTGTACGGCGGTTACGGTTACGGCTACGGCCCGGTGGGCGGTTTCTACGGCGGCGGATACCGCGGCGGGTTCTACGGCGGCGGCTACGGCGGCGGGTACTACCGCGGCGGGTACCGGGGCGGCTACCGCTAGCACGCGATTCGCGCTTCGGCGGGGCGACGGCCCCGCCGAGCGCGTAGTTCGTCGTTCGGCCCGCCCCTGCTCTCCTCCCTGGGGATTCGGGCACGACAAGAGGGGCGGGGCCACGGTGGTGGCCCCGCCCTTTGTTTTTCTTCCCTTCGGTCAGGTTCCTCGGCGAAACGAGGGCTCGGGTCGTTGCCATCCCTGGCGACGGGTCAGGCCGTCGCGATCAGCCCGCGCGCAGCCTCGTCCACGTAGCGCAGGAGATCGTCTCGCGTGGCGGCGGCCGGCAGCAGGATCAGGCGGTCCACGCCGAGATCCTGATAGCGCTTCACCGTATCGGCGTCCGGAAGCCCGGGCGGGGGCGTGACGCTCACTTCCAGACGGCCCAACGCTTTCGGACGCTCGCGAAGCCCCGCCGCTTCGCGCAACCCCTCAAGGCAGCGCGCCGTCGCCTCGACGTCCTGGGCGAAGCCGTACCAGCCCGCCGCGATCTCGACGGCGCGGCGGAAAGCCGGCGCGGTGTGGCCGCCGAAGACGATGGGAGGATGGGGCTTCTGCACGGGCCGCGGCTGGGCATCCACTCCCGAGAACTTCGCGAACCTCCCCTCGTAGGCCGGCTTCGGCTGGGACCAGATCGCCTGCATGGCGCGCAGGTAGTCCATGGTGCGGGCGCCCTTGTCCTCGAAGGGGATGCCGAGGGCGCGGAACTCGGGCTCCAGGTAGCCGACGCCGACACCGAAGACGAGACGCCCGCCGGAGATCACGTCGAGGCTCGCGAGTTCCTTGGCCAGCACCAGCGGGTTGCGCTGGGGCAGGATGATGATGCCGGTTCCGAGCAGAATGCGGCTCGTGTGCTGGGACACCGCCGTGAGCGCGACCACGGGATCGAGGAAGGGCACCGACGCAGGAACCGGCGACGGCGGCACCTGGGGATCCGGGAGCACTACGTGCTCTCCCGTCCACAGCGAGTCGAAACCGGCCTGCTCGGCCGCCTTGGCCACCGCCACGGCCGTCGCCGGATCGGCGCAGGCCCCGAAGTTGATTCCGAACAATCCGATCTTCATCGCCCTCGCGGCCGTATCGCCTCGGGCGGATCCTTGCAACAGGCGCTTTCCGGCGAAGGTGCCGCATGCCACACGGCGGCAGGCCGTCTGCTAAGCTGCGCCACCATGCCCCGCGTTGCCTATCGAAGCGCTCCCTCTCCGTCGGCCGGACTGCCCGGGGGCATCCCGTACATCGTCGCGAACGAAGCGGCCGAGCGCTTCAGCTACTACGGCATGCGGGCCATCCTGGTGGTGTTCATGACCCGCCACCTCCTGGACGCCTCGGGCACGGCGGCGCCGATGTCGGACAACGAGGCCCGCGAGTGGTTCCACACCTTCGCTGCGGCGGTGTACTTCACTCCCCTGCTCGGCGCGCTGCTGTCGGACGTGGTGCTCGGCAAGTACCGCACCATCCTGCTGCTGTCGGTGGTCTATTGCGCGGGACACCTCGCGCTGGCCCTCGACGACACGCGTTTCGGGCTGGCCACGGGACTCACGCTGATCGCCATCGGTTCGGGCGGCATCAAGCCCTGCGTCTCCGCCCACGTGGGCGACCAGTTCGGCGCGCGCAACGCCCACCTGCTGTCGAAGGTGTTCGGCTGGTTCTACCTGGCCATCAACTTCGGCGCCTTCCTGTCGAGCCTGCTGACGCCGTGGCTCCTCGACCACGCCGGCCCCCACGTCGCGTTCGGCGTTCCCGGCGCGCTGATGCTGACGGCGACCTGGGTGTTCTGGCTCGGTCGCCACCGCTTCGTGCACGTTCCACCGGCCGGCACCCGCTTTCTCGACGAGCTTCGCGAGCCGGCCATCCGCCGCAGCCTCGGCCGCCTGGCCGGCATCTACGTCTTCGTGGCGGTGTTCTGGTCCCTCTACGACCAGACGGCTTCGTCCTGGGTGCAGCAGGCCGAGCGCATGAACCGCGACTTCCTCGGCGTTCACTGGCTGCCCGCCCAGGTCCAGGCCGTCAATCCGCTGTTCATCCTGATGCTGGTGCCCTTCTTCTCCTACGTCGTCTACCCGGCGGCCGAGAAGTTCGTGCCGCTGACATCCCGGGGAAAAATTGTCTGCGGGCTCTTCCTCACGGTTCCCGCCTTCCTCATTCCGGCCTGGGCCGAAACGCAGATCGCGGCCGGCCTGGCTCCCTCGATCGGTTGGCAACTGCTGGCTTACCTGCTGATCACGGCGGCCGAGGTGCTGGTGTCGATCACCTGCCTCGAGTTCTCGTACACGCAGGCGCCGCGCACCCTCAAGTCCTTCGTGATGTCCCTCTACTTCCTGTCGATCACGGCGGGCAACCTGCTGACGGCCGCCGTCAACGCCTTCCTCCAGAACCCCGACGGCACCTCCCGCATCAGCGAGACCGCCTACTACCTGCTGTTCTCGGGCCTCATGACGGCGGCGGCCCTGGTGTTCACGGTGACCAGCCGCGGCTACCGCGAGACCGTGATCCTCCAGCAGGAGGAGTAGCTCCGGCCAGCAGGAAGAATAGCTCTCCGCCGCTTGTGTCTGCCCCGGAGCCGGGGTCCAACCCTGCCCATCGCAACCGAGGAGGTCGCCGCCATGGTCACCCTGCATCACCTGAACAACTCGCGCTCCCAGCGCATCCTATGGCTGCTGGAGGAACTCGGCGTTCCCTACGAGATCCAGCGCTACCAGCGCGACGCGACGACGATGCTGGCGCCGCCCGAACTGATGAAGGTGCATCCCCTGGGCAAGTCGCCGGTGCTCACCGACGACGGCCAGACCATCGCCGAGTCGGGAGCCATCGTGGAGTACCTGGTCGAGAAGTACGGGGGCGGGCGCTGGATTCCGCCCGCCGGCACCCCCGAGCGGCTTCGCTACACCTACTGGATGCACTACGCCGAGGGCTCGGCCATGCCTCCCCTGCTGCTGAAGCTGGTGTTCACGCGCATCCAGGAAGCGCCCGTTCCCTTCTTCGTCAAGCCCCTGGTCAAGAGGATCGTCTCCACCGCCATGACGTCCTTCATCGAGCCCCAGTTGAAGAAGCACCTCGACTACATGGAAGGCGAGTTGGGCAAGAGCGAGTGGTTCGCGGGCAGCGAGATCACGGGAGCCGACGTGCAGATGAGCTTTCCGCTGGAAGCCGCCGCCTCGCGGGCCGGCCTCGACCGCAGCCGCCCCCGCCTGATGGCCTTCCTGGAGAAGATCCACGCACGGCCGGCCTACCGCCGCGCCCTGGAGAAGGGCGGCGAATACGCCTACGCGAGCTGACCCGGCTCCGCCTTCGCAAAGCGCTCGCGCAGGACGTTCTTCTGCACTTTGCCCATGGCGTTACGCGGCAGTTCGTCCACGAAGACGAAGCGGCGCGGGTGCTTGAAGCGGGCCAGGCGGGCGCGGACGGTTTGCGCGAGTTCGTCGGCGGTGACGGTCGCGCCGGCCGCCCTCACCACGACGGCCACCACCGCTTCGCCGAAGTCGGCGTCGGGAACGCCGACCACCGCCGACTCGGTAACACCGGGCGCGGCGTCCAGCACCTCCTCGATCTCCTTCGGATACACGTTGAGCCCTCCGGAGATGATGAGATCCCTGGCGCGGCCCACCAGCGTGAGACGCTCCTCGGCGTCCAGCACACCGATATCGCCGGTGACGAAGAAACCGTCGTCGCGGAAATCCTCGGCGGTCTTTTCCGGCATGCGCCAGTAGCCGCAGAACACGTTGGGGCCGCGCACCTCGACCACGCCGGCCTCGCCGGTCGCCGCGAGGGCTCCGTCCTCGCGCCTCACCCTCACTTCCACTTCCGGAAGCGCGAAGCCGACGGTGCCGGGGACGCGCTCGCCGTCGAGGGGATTGGACGTGATCATGCCGGTCTCGGTCATGCCGTAACGTTCGAGGATGGGCGCTCCCGTGCGACGTTCGAACTCCTTCCACGTCTCGGCCGGCAGCGGAGCCGAGCCGGAGATGAACAGGCGCATCGAGCGGCAGTCGTCGCGGCCGAAACCCTCGAGGGCGAGAAGGCGCGTGTAGAAGGTGGGCACTCCCATCATCACGGTGGCGCGGGGCAGCAGGCGCCTCACCTCGGCGGCGTCGAAGCGGGGCAGGAAGATCGTCGTGGCGGCCGAGAGCATCGCGCAGTGCAGGGCGACGAAGAGCCCGTGCACGTGGAAGACCGGAAGCGCGTGCACCAGCACGTCCTCGCGGTGGAAACCCCAGAGGTCGTGGAGGGCGAGCGCGTTGGAAGCCAGGTTGCCGTGGCTCAGCATGGCGCCCTTGGAGACGCCGGTGGTGCCGGAGGTGTAAACGATGGCGGCCAGGTCGTCGCGTCCTCGCGGCGTGATCGCCGCGAGAGGTGCCGACACGAGGGCCTCCGCCCACAGGCCCTCGCCCTCGTCCGCGCCGAGAAGTTCCATCGACACGGAAGCTTCGCCGCGCCCGCGGCAGCCCACGAAGACCCGCGGCTGCGCATCCGCCAGGAAGCGGTCCACTTCGGCGTCCGTGTAGGCGGTGTTGAGGGGAACGAGGACGGCGCCCCTGCGCAGGCAGGCCAGGTAGAGGGCCACCGCCGCGACCGATTTCTCCACCTGGGCCACCACGCGGTCGCCGGCCTCGACGCCGCGCCGATGCAGCACCGCCGCGAAACGGGCCGCGAGGCCGTCGAGGTCGCCGTAGCTGGGACCGCGGCCGTCCGCGTCCACGAGGGCGGGCCGTGCGGCGGCGCCGCTGAATCGGGAGGCGAGCAGGTTGTAGAGGTTGTGGTCCATGCGCGGCCGGGCCCTCCCTACACCGGGAGGCGGACAACTCGACCGGCGCGGGCACGCGGCTGGTCTCCGGTCCTTGCTCGGCGATCACTCCGGCCTTGCCCGGCTTGGGCTCCCGCGCTACAACGCGTTCAGCCATGACGAACAGGGTTCCACTATCCGGAACACCGCCCAAGGCGGGAGCGGAGGCCGCGGGCATCGGCACCATCGAGAAGGCCCTCGACCTGCTCTTCTTCCTTCACGCGGCGCCCGGCGCGCGCGGAGTCAGCGAGATCGGCCGCGCCCTCGGCGTGCCCAAGTCCTCGGCCCATCGCCTCCTGTCTTCCCTCGGACGCCGCGGCTTCGTCGAACAGGACGAACTCGGGCGCTACCGCCCCGGCATCGCGCTTCTCGCCCTCGGTCTCGGCGTGCTCGAACGCGAACCGCTGGCTGCCGCCGCCCATCCCGTCCTCGAACGCGAATCGGAGGAGACCGGCGAGACGGCCTTCCTCACCGTCGCGCGCCGCGGCCGCATCGTGGTGCTCGACAAGCGCGAAGGCGGCGCCTTCCTGCGCGTGGCGCCCACGATCGGCTCCGAAGTGCCCGTCCACGCGACCGCCGTGGGCAAGCTGCACCTGGCCTTCGCTCCCGACAGCGTGTCGTTGCCGGCCGAGCCGTGGCCGAGCTTCACCGGACAGACGCCGGGCGCGCGCGCCGAGCTGGAGCGCGAAGTCGCCCGCGCGAAGAAACGCGGCTGGGCCACCAACCGCGACGAATGGATTCCGGGAATGACCGTGGTCGCCGCCCCCGTGCTGCTGCGCGAGCGCCTGCTCGGCTGCATGGTGATCGCGGCCCCGAGTTCCCGCGTCAGCAACGCACGCCTCGGCGACCTGGCCGAGCGCGTGGTGAAGGCGGCCGACGACATCGCCGGCCGCCTCGAACCCGAGAGGAGAACAGCATGAAAGTGTGGATCGACGGACAGATCGTGGACGGCAGGAACGCCAAACTTTCCGTGACCGACCACGGATTCCTCTACGGCGACGGCGTCTTCGAGGGGATGCGCGCCTACAACGGCAGGCTGTTTCGCCTGGAAGATCACCTGCGCCGCCTCGAAGTCTCGGCGCGGGCCCTGGCCCTCGGCATTCCCGGCGGCATCGACCACGTGCGCGACGTGGTGCTGCAGACGGTGGCGTCCACCGGTAGCCCCGACGCCTACATCCGCCTCCTCGTGACGCGCGGCGAAGGCCCCCTCGGCGTGGATCCCACCACCTGTCCCGAGCCCAAGCTGATCTGCATCGTGGACACGGTGGACCTCTTCCCGCCCGAGCGCGCCGCCGCCGGCGTCGACATCGTGACGGCCAGCCTGCGGCGCCCCGGCGCCGACGTGCTCGACCCTCGGGTGAAGAGCCTCAACTACCTGAACAACGTGCTCTGCAAGGGAGAAGCGCGCCGCCGCGGCGCCGACGACGCCCTGCTGCTCAACCAGGCCGGTAACGTGGCCGAGTGCACGGGCGCCAACATCTTTGCCGTGCAGGCAGGCGTGGTCACCACGCCGCCGACCACCGACGGTGCCCTCGACGGCATCACGCGGCGTTCCATCCTGGAACTGTGCGAGCAGCTCGGCATCACGGCCCGCGAACGCACGCTGGGGCGCATCGACTTCTTCGGCGCCGACGAGGCCTTCCTCACCGGCTCGGGCGCCCGCGTGGTCCCCGTGCGCTCCCTCGACGACCAGGCCATCGGCAAGGTGACGCCGGGCCCGGTGACCCGGCAGCTGACCGAAGCCTTCTTCGAGTTCGCGCGCAGCAGCGGCACGCCGATCCCTTACCCTGCCGCGCGCGCGGCCGGGTAGGAAAGGGTGGGGCCGGTTTCCGCGAAGGGCTTCGGCGCCTGGATCGCCGGCGCTGCCCTGGCCGTCGCGCTGGCCTTCGTGTTCGCGGGCCAGGCCCGCGACGACGGCTTCCGCGCCGGCCACCGCGGCTGGGTGAGCGCGCATACGCTGGCCATCGCCGCCAAGGCCACACCCGAAAACGGCCACGTCGGTTACGCCGTCTCGCTCGCCACGCCGGCCAGCCGCGACCTCTACTACTTCGACCGTTACCCGGTGTTCTTCGCCGCCGGCCTCGGCGCCGCCCAGCGTCTTCTGGCGCCGGACAAAGTCGCAGCCATCCGCGTGGCCCGCCAGGCGATGAACGTCGTCTATGCCCTCACCCTCGTCGTCGCCGTGCTGCTTCTCGCCCAGCTGGGACTGAGGCCCGAAGCGGCGGTCGCGGCCGCGGCGCTGGCCGGCGCCGGCTACGGCATGGTCGAGTACCGCGACATGGTGCACTTCGACCAGCCGGCCCTGCTCGGCATCGTCGTGCTGCTTTGGTCACTCGCGCGCTGGTACGCGGGCGGAAGCACGCGCGTCGTCCTGCTCGCTACTGCCTTCGCGGTCGCTTCGGGGCGCGGCTACGCCTCCTACTCCGTGCTTGGCTTGTGGTGGATCCTCGAGGCCGCTCGCCTCTTCCTGGAGAAAGAGAAGGGCACCGCGCGCCGTGTCCTCTTCGGCGCTCCCACGCAGGCCTGTCTTCTCGGCATCGTGCTCGGCGTCGGCTTTCTCGGCTACAACGTGGTGCAGGAAGCACGCGCGCGCAGGATTCCCGTCGCCGAGGTGGGCATCGTCCGCAGCGCGGTCGAAAGGCTTTCGCTCGACCGCCGCTTCAACGAGGTGAACGAGAAGAGGCTGACCTGGGGGCGTTTCCTCACGAGCCAGGGCTCCAACCTCGGCCGCAGCGTGCTGCCGTGGACACGCCGCGAGCCGCTGCGCCGCCACCGGGAAGCCCGCGCTGTCGTCGGCCTGGTTGTGCTCCTCGCGGCCGTCGCCTTCGCTGCGACGAGAACGGGCCCCCAGCGCCCGGCGTGGCTGCTCGCCTGTCTGGCCGGGCCGCTGTGGATCCTGGCGATGCGCAACCTCGCGGCCTTCCACCCCTATACGGCGATCTACCTCTTCCCCGTCCTCCTCACGTTCTTCGCCGCGATGCTGCACCGCTTGCCGCGTCGCCTCGCAACGGCGGCCGCCCTCGGCGCGTGCTGGCTGCTCGTGGTTGCCAACGAGGGCATGAACCACGAGATCGTCCGCCTCGGCCGAGGGCTGCGAGAAGAAACGCGCGACATGGAAGGGGTGGCCAGGGCCCTGCTGCCGGGCGATGCCGTGGCGGTGGAGGGTCCTCTCTTCCGCGGAGTTCCCCTGGCCCTGGGCTTCTACCTGCCGGGGCACGACATCGTGGTCGAAGGTCCTGCCCGTCTCGTGATCAGCCGCAACGAGCATTTTACGGGCGAGAACCTCACTCCCGTCAACTCTCGCGTCTTCCTGTTCGAGGCGCCCGAGGGGTACCGGGCGCGATCCTCGCTGGCCCGCTATCACCCCGATTCGATCGCCGCCGATCGCAAGGCCAGGTCACGCGAGCGCAAGAGCGGCCGGCGCTGACACGCTCGCTGCCGCGCCGCGCGCTACGCCGCCGGTCGGCTTCGACCGCACCCTGCACGGCCGCGGCTCGTCTCCTCGCGCTTCGGCCCGTACACTGGGCCGATGGCTGCCGCGCGCCCCCGTGCCTGGTTTCCCGTCGTCGTCCTCCTCGGCGCCACCGTGCTGCCCTGGCTGCTGGCCGAGGGCATCCACATCCTCGTGCAGGGCGCGAAGGCCGAGACCAGCCTCGCGTATTCCCTGTTCTCGCGGCTCACGCGGGAGGCGCCGCCGGCCGCCGCCGATCGCGCCGACCCGGCCTCGCAGATGGTGGTGCGCGTCGCCGACATCGAGGCCTTGCTGCCGGCCATGAAGGCCAGCGGCGTCGGCCTCGGCAACTCGCCCTTCTCCGAGCTCAAGACCGAGGAAGCCTCGGTGAACGTGCAGAACGGCGAGTGCCTCGAGCAGAAGCCGGACATCCACAAAAAGGTTGCCTACATCCGCACCAACCTCTTCAATCCCTTCGACCAGATGAGCTTCTTCGTGGATGCCGGTCGCAAGCTGCCGCCCGAGCTGGAGGCCTTCGTGGCCCGCTACGCTTTCCGCGTCGTGGACCACACCACCAACGCTTTCGGCGAGCGCGTGACGCTACCGAAGGTGGACGCTCCCGCGGTCGTGCTCGTGGCCGGCGACAGCGTCGCCAACGGCCTGGCCATCGACGACGTCGAGACCCTGTCCTCCCAGCTCCAGGCCCGCGACGCCTCGCGCCGCTACGTCAACCTCGGCATCGCCCGCGCTTCGGCCTTCGACATCACCTGCGCCCTGGACCGCGCCGCCTCGCGCTACCGCGGCTCCATCGACGAAGTGATCTACGTGCTGTGCGAGAACGACTTCGACCAGGGCGGCAAGTATTCCGATCCCGCGGAGCTGGTCGCCTGGCTCGAAGACTTCGCCCGCCGCGAGGACGTGGGCCGCACCACGCTCGTGGTCCAGCCCCTCGTCTACAACACAATGCCCGAGGTGATGCGCGTACGCGGACATTCCCACTTTGACTGGCCCACCTTCCGCAAGGAGCGCTCCGAGGTCATGCGCCTGGCGCGCGAGAAGGGCCTGCGCGTCGTGGACTTCGTGGACATCACCGCCGTGGAAAGGCTGAAGGGCCGCAGCCAGTTTGCGCCCCTGGCCCTCTACGTGGACCACGCCCACTGGTCGCCGGCCGGCGTCGCGCGCGTGGTGGACGCCCTGACGGCGCCCGCGCCGCTTCGGGCATTGGCAAGTGCGGGAGCGGCCCAGCCATGAGCGGCAGGGAGAAAGGGCTCGCCCTGCACTGGCGCATCCTCCTCGGCCTCCTCGTCGGCGGCGTCCTCGGCGTGGCCGGCAATACGATGCTCGGCGCCGAACACGAGGGCCTTCGCTGGGCGGTGGACAACGTCGCCCAGCCGGCCGGGCAGGTCTTCCTGCGCCTCATCTTCATGGTGGTGCTGCCCCTGGTGTTCTCGGCCCTGGTGCTCGGCGTGGTCGAGATCGGCGACCTCACGCGCCTTCGGCGCATGGGCATCGTGACCCTCGTCCTCACCCTGCTGCTGTCGGGCGCCTCGGTGGCCATCGGCCTCAGCGTGGTCAACACCCTGAGGCCCGGCGACCGCCTGAGCGAGGAGACCCGCACCGAACTCCAGCAGCGCTTCGCCTCCCAGGATCACGCCGCGGCGACCATCGAACAGAGTCGCCAGGCCAAGCCGATGCGCACCGTGATCCTCGACCTGCTGCCCAAGAACCCCCTGCAGGAGATGGTCGGCGCCATCGACGGCAGCTCGCCGGGAGGCGGGATGCTGGCGGTGATGGTCTTCGCCCTCATCTTCGGCGCGGCCATCACGGTGGCTCCCGAGCGAACGGCGCCGCTGGTGGCCGTGCTCGAGGGTCTCTTCGACGTCTCGATGACCATCATCGGCTGGGCCATGGTGCTGGCCCCCGTCGGCGTGGCGGCCCTCGTCTTCGCGCTGACGGCAACTCTCGGGCTGGAGATCCTTTCCACCCTGGCGGGCTACGTCTTCGCGGTTCTGCTGGCCATCGTCCTCCACTTCGTCTTCGTCTACGGAACGGTGCTGCGCGTGATCGCCGGGGTGCATCCCCTGCACTTCCTTTCCGCCATCTCGGACGCCGTCGTCACGGCCTTCGGCACCTCCTCGTCCAGCGCTACGCTGCCCACCGCCCTGCGCGTGGCCGAAGAGAACCTCGGGCTGCACCGCGAAGTGAGCCGCTTCGTGCTCACCGTGGGCGCCACCGCCAACCAGAACGGAACGGCCCTCTACGAAGGAATAACTGTGCTCTTCCTCGCCCAGGTCTTCGGCATCGAGCTCGGGTTCAGCCAGCAGGCCACCGTGGTGCTGATGTCCATCCTGGCCGGCGTGGGCACCGCCGGCGTTCCCGGAGGTTCGCTGCCCCTGATCGCCATCCTGTTGACGACGGTCGGCGTCCCGGCCGAGGGCATCGGCATCATCCTCGGCGTGGACCGCATCCTCGACATGTGCCGCACCACGCTGAACGTGACCGGCGACCTCGTGATCGCCACCTGCGTGAGCCGCCACGCGCCGCCGCCCGTCGGCGAACTGCCGGTCTGAGCCATCGCGGGGCTTGCGCCGCGCTTGGCACGGGGCGTGCGCGGGGCTTGGCGCGGGATCTGGCGCCAGACCTGTCGCCAGGAATGAGGAGAAAGAGAACCGCGCCCGCGCGGCCTCAGCTCCAGAAATCGTCGACGGCGAAGAGGTCCCAGACGAACTCGCGGATCTCGACGATCTGGCCGTCCTCGATGCGCATGCGCAGGCAAGTGGGGTTCTCGAGCACCTTGTCGCCGCGGCGACCGTGGCCCGTGAACAGCGCCACCGCGTGACGGTCGCCGGCCACGACGTCCTCGAGTTCCAGGTGGAAGGTGCCCTCGGTCAGCGACATCACGTTCATCAGGAAGCCGAGGATGCCGGCGCGGCCCTCGTGGACGCCCGCGATACGGCCGGCGCGGCCGGGGAAGGCCCAGGTGGCGTGGTCGGGGATCACCTTCTCGACGGCGGCCAGGTCGTTCTCTCGAAAGGCGCGGAACAGGTCGCGGACGAGGAGGGCGTTGGGATGTTCGCTCATCGGTGTTCTCCGGAAAGGGCTGGGGTCGTCACGGCCGAGGTAGCCGGGCCCGCGCAGCGGAGCAAGGCCGCAGCCCCGGGCGCGTCCGGAACAGCACCGCGGAGCCCTGGCGGCCGCTCCGTTCGGGAGCGAACCCGTTCCACGTCGTCCGCCTGCACGGCGGCGACTGGACTTGGCTCGTCCGGCAGTGGATCTGACCAGAAGTCGTTGTCGCGGACGGTGGGGAAAACGCGACCGACTCCAAGGAGACCGGCGTGGAGGAACTCGAGAAACTTCTGGGATCGATCAGCGACGTCGTCTGGGGACCGCCGCTGCTGGTGCTCCTGTTCGGAACCCACCTGTTCCTGACCTTCCGCCTTCGCTTCATCCAGCGCCACCTCTTCACGGCCATCCGCCTGTCCCTTCGGCGCAGCAGCGAGGGCCAGGGCGACATCAGCCAGTTCGCCGCGCTCACCACGGCCCTGGCGGCCACCATCGGCACCGGAAACCTCGTGGGCGTCGCGACCGCCGTCGCGGCCGGCGGGCCGGGCGCCGTGCTGTGGATGTGGCTGACCGGCGTGTTCGGCATCTCGACCAAGTACGCCGAGGCGCTGCTGGCGGTGAAATACCGCGTGAAGATGCCCGACGGCACGATGGCCGGCGGCCCCATGTACACGCTCGAACGCGGCATGGGTTCCCGCCCCCTGGCGATCCTGTTCGCCGCGCTGACGGCGGTGGCCGCTTTCGGCATCGGCTGCATGGTGCAGGCCAATTCGATCAGTTCCATGATGCAGGAATCGATGGGCATCTCGCCCTGGCTGACCGGCATCGTGATGACGGCGCTGACGGGGTTCGTGATCCTGGGCGGCATCCACTCGATCGCCCGGGTCTGCGAGAAGCTGGTGCCGTTCATGGCCATCGCCTACGTGCTCGGCTGCCTGGTGCTGCTGGTCATCAACGCCGACACCATTCCCGCGACGATCGGGCTGATCGTCGGCGGCGCGTTCACGCCCCAGGCGGCGACCGGCGGCTTTCTCGGAGCCGGCGTGCGCGAAGCCATGCGCTTCGGCATCGCACGCGGCCTGTTCTCCAACGAATCGGGACTCGGCAGCGCACCGATCGTCGCGGCCGCCGCCCAGACGAAGAACCCCGTTCGCCAGGCCCTGGTTTCCTCGACGGGAACCTTCTGGGACACGGTCGTCGTCTGCGCGATCACCGGCCTCGTCGTCGTCAACTCCGGAAAGTGGACGGAGGGACTCCAGGGCGCCGCGCTCACCCACGCGGCCTTCGAAGAAGTCCCCTACGTGGGCAGCGCGATCCTGACGCTGGGGCTCCTCACGTTCGTGTTCTCGACCATCCTCGGCTGGTCCTACTACGGCGAGAAGGCGGCCGAGTATCTGGGCGGCCGACGAGCCGTGATGCCCTATCGCTGGCTGTGGGTGGCCGCGGTGATGGTCGGCTCGGTGGCGACGATGCCCGCCGTCTGGGCCTTCGCCGACATCGCGAACGGCCTGATGGCCGTGCCGAACCTCCTCTCGTTGCTGGTGCTCCAGCGCGTCCTGGTTTCGGAAACCGACCACTACCTTTGGTCGGGGAACCTCGAGGAGAGCGCGGAAGAGTGAGCCGCCGGCGTGCCGGTGCGCGCCAGCATCTGCGAGCCGGCGGTGCGGTAGCTGCGGCGCGGAGATTCCGCGCGTAGGTCTAGAATCTTCCCTGCTCCCCACCCGGCCCCAACGATCGAGCGACCGTGCAAGACCACGCGCCGACCGCGCAGGAAGTTGCAGGGCCCGCCCTCTTCGGGTGAGGTCGCGTCCACATCGCTCGAAACCGCGGATTGCTGGAAACAACCAGCAAAAGCGCGCCGGCACACCGCGTGGGCGTGCTGCACGGCGACTTGGCCGGCCAATTGCTGAAGGGGGCCGGGAGGAAACGCCGTGCAGCCCAACAACTTTGCGAAGAAATCTTCGCTCGCACTCACGGGAGCGTTCCTGACTTTTGGAATGCTCCTGCCCCAGGCCGCGCTTGCGGCGCCTTATCGCCTCATCGGCTGGAACAACCTCGGCATGCACTGCATGGACGATGAGTTCTCGCTGTTTTCGCTGCTGCCTCCGTTCAACACCATCCAGGCCCAGCTCATCGACCCGACCGGGCACCTGGTCACGGCGCCGGGTTCCATCCACATGAGCTACCAGGCGGTGGCCGATGCGTCCGGTTCCATCAACTCGACGTCCGCCGGCAAGACGAATTTCTGGGACCACGAGGACGCGCTGTTCGGCACGACACTCCCGGTCGATGCCGGACTGGCCGGCTATCCGATGCCCGGAGCGGCAAACGTGCCCCAGCCGATGGATTTCGATGCGGCCAGCTCGCAGTTCCTCGCCACCGGCATCCCGATCACGCCCTACGACGACAACGGCGCGAAGAACACCTACCCGATGATGCGCCTGGTCGCGCGCGACGGCGCCGGCACCGTGCTGGCCACCACGGACATCGTGCTTCCGGTCTCCGACGAGATGAGCTGCAAGACCTGCCACGCTTCCGGCAGCAGCCCCGAGGCGAAACCGGACAGCGGCTGGGCCAACGACGCGGATCCCGACCGCGAGGTGCGCCTGAACGTGCTGCGCCTCCACGACGACGAGCGCCGCGGGACACCCGAATTCACGCAGGCCCTGCTCGACCTCGGCATGAACCCCGACGGCCTCGAAGCCACGGCGGTTCTCGACGGCCGCTCGGTGCTCTGCGCATCCTGCCATCTCTCGGAGGCGCTGCCCGGAAGCGGGCGCCCCGGCATCCAGCCGCTCACCCAGGCGATGCACGGCAGCATGGCGGACGCCACCGACCCCACCACCGGCCTGAAGCTCGACGACACGGCCAACCGCAGCGCCTGCTACACCTGCCACCCGGGCTCGGCGACGAAATGCCTGCGCGGCACGATGGGCGGCGCCGTGGCGACCGACGGCACGATGGCGATGCAGTGCCAGAGCTGCCACGGCAGCATGCGGGACGTCGCGTCCACGACCCGCACGGGATGGCTCGACGAGCCGACCTGCCAGGGCTGCCATACCGGTACCGCGACGCACAACAACG
>JBHEPB010000139.1:0-3226 GCA_046260515.1 Binatia bacterium | reverse complement strand
GTGGAAGACGGACTCCGTGGCGGCGGCGCCGGCTTCGCCGCCCGGGGCGAGGACGGCCAGGACGGCGAGGGCTCCCACGACCGGCAGCATCGCGGCGAGGGCAAAACGGCGGCGTCGACGGCCTGGCCGAGGGATCTGCGGCGGGCGCATCCCCGCACCCTAGCCCACCGCAGGGCGGACTTCACGCCGGCCATGTTCGCTTGTCGCCTGGATCGGCGGCGGTCGTGACCGGGGATGGGCCCCTCGTTGCCTCAGGCGGCCGCCGACTCTTCGCCGCGGAAGGGCCCGAGTCCGCGGCGGGCACCTGCGCCCTCGGCTCTCTTTGCCAGGAGGCCTTCGGCGCCTGCCAATGCGTGATCGCGCCTCTCCCGTAGCAGGCTGCGCCTCGTTGTCGGCTTCAGCGCTGCAGGATGTTCTGGGCCGACTTCACGATGTCGGCGTCGGTGACCTGCTGCTGGGGCTTGGGGATCTCGACGCCGCGCTGCACGGCGGGCCTGGCCGCGACGCGCTCGATCCACGCCTGCACGTTCGGCAGGTCGTCGATTTCGATGCCGGCCCAGGCGTGGATGCGCACCCATGGCCAGGTCGCGATGTCGGCGATCGAATACTCGTCGCATAAGAACTCGCGGCCTTCGAGGCGCGTCTCGAGCACTTCGTAGAGACGCTTGGTCTCGTTGTGGTAGCGCGAGATCACCGCCGGCAGCTTCTCCGGGAAGTAGCGGAAGAAGACGTTGGCCTGGCCCTGCATGGGGCCGATGCCGCCCATCTGGAACATCACCCACTGCATCACGGTCGAGCGGCCCTTGCGGTCGGTGGGCATCAACTGGCCTGTCTTCTCGGCCAGGTAGACCAGGATGGCGCCCGACTCGAAGACGGCGAAGTTGTCCTCGTCGCGGTCCACGATGGTCGGGATGCGGCCGTTCGGGTTGATGCGCAGGTATTCCGGCGTCTTCTGGTCGTTGGCCCCCAGGTTGATGGGGTGGACCTCGTAGGGAAGCGCGAGCTCCTCGAGGGCGATGGAGGCTTTCCAGCCGTTGGGGGTCTGGGAGGTGTAGAGGTCGATCATCGCGATAGCGTCTCCTGTCCGGCGGCGTTGGCAACGTTGGCCGCGTTGGCGTGCCGGACCTTAACCGGGAAGGGCGGGACACGCCACGACGGCAAGAGGGCGCGGCGATCCCAGCCCGGCCCCCGCGATCAGGCCCGGTTGTCGCCCCTGCCGTCTTGACTCGTCTCGGCCGGGCCGCTGAGAACCGTGCATGGCCCTTCCTGAATCCCGTGAGCCCGGCGGTGCCGGCGACGACCTGTCCGGTATCGACATTCACGATCCCGACCGCTACGTGGCCGGCCCTCCCCACGCCGACTTTGCGCGCCTACGGCGCAGCGCTCCCGTCTTTCGCCAACCGACCCCGGACGGCGGCTTCTACTGGGCCGTCACCAGGCACGCCGACGTGGTGGCCGTTTCCACCGACCCGGCCACCTACTCGTCGGCGCGAGGCTCGGTGATGATCGAGGACCTCGAGCCGGAGATCCTCGAGATGACGCGCTCGATGCTGCTGGTGATGGACCCGCCCGCCCACGGCCGCTACCGCCGTATGGTTCTGCACGCCTTCACGCCGCGCATGGTGGAGGCCCTGGAGCCGCGCATTCGCGCGCTGTCGCGGGCCATTCTCGAGAGTGCCGCGGAGAAGGAAGAACTGGAGTTCGTCCACGACGTGGCCGCCGAACTGCCGGTGCAGGTGATCGGCGAACTCATGGGCATACCCGCGCAAGACAGGCCGCGGCTGCGCGACTGGGCCGAGCAGCTCACCGGGAACCAGGATCCCGACGTGAACCCGGGCGGCAACGAGGCCGAGGCTTCCTTTGCCATGGGCGCCTACGCGGTCGGGCTGGCGGGCGAGAGGCGCGGGAAGGCCGGCGACGACCTCACCACCACCATCGTCAACGCCGAAGTGGACGGCCACGTGATGAACGACTTCGAGTTCGGCGCCTTCTTCGTGCAGATGGTGACGGCCGGCAACGACACCTCGAAGACGTCAATCTCGAGCGCCGTGGACGTTCTCCTCGATCATCCCGCGGCGCTGGCGGCCCTGCGCGAGGACGCCTCGCGCATTCCCGCGGCGGTCGAAGAAGTGCTGCGCTACGCCAACCCCCTGCACTACTTCCGCCGCACCGCCACCCGCGACACCACGCTGCGCGGCACGCCCATCCGCGAAGGCGACAAGGTGGTGCTTCTGTACACCTCGGCCAATCGCGACGAGGAAGTCTTCGCCGACCCCAACCGCTTCGACATCTCGCGCAGCCCCAACCCCCACCTCGCCTTCGGCTTCGGTGAGCACTTCTGCGTGGGCGCCAAGCTGGCGCGCCTGGAAGCGAGGATCTTCCTGGAAGAACTGCTGTCCCGGTTCGCGCGCATCGAGAGAACGGGCCCGGCCCGCCGCCAGCGTTCCAACCTCAACAACGCGCTGAAGTCCCTGCCGCTCGTGGTGGGGTGAGGCCGCGGACCCATCCCAGGCATTCTGGAGGTAACGACTCCGGAATGTCATGCAATTTGGAGTTATGTACTCCAGATTGCTTGCCCCGGACCGGGAGCTCAGCTTCTTCCTTTTTGGCCCCAGGGGGTGCGCTTCCGGGTATTCGTCGAGGAAGGCGCGCAGGTGATGGGGCGCAGCTTGCAGGCGGGTGAAAAGGTCCACGTCGAGCAGGTCCAGGTAGATGGCATCCGGATAGTGACTGCGGGCCCAAAGGGACTTCCCCGAGCCACGCTTCTCTACGGCGGCTCCCGTCGCTACCGCGAAGGCGGCATCGACGTGATCCCTCTGGAGGAAGGCCTGCGCTCGCTCGCCGCCCTTATCGAATAGCGCGCCGGCCCTGGCTGAATATACGACGCCCGCGCTCGGCGGCGTCAGCCGCCACGAAAAAGCCCCCCGGCGGCCGTTGCGAGAGGCGGAACCCCGGCGCGGTTCGAAGCCGCCTCACCAAGCAGCCTGCGTCTCCCGACATTCCCCGGGGAATGTTCGTGCAGCAGCGACGTTGCCGCGCCTGGCGTCCATGAAAGAGCGACCGAAGTCCAAGTCAGCCTGGTACTGGTTGTGTGCCGCGCAGCGCAGCTCGATGTTCTCCGGCGAGTGCCGCCCGCCCAGGGCAAAGGGGGCCGGTGGTGGAACTCGACATTGCTCGTCGCGCCGCAGCGACGTCCGCGCGGATCCAGATAGCAGCAGCGCCCGCA
>JBHEPB010000097.1:0-4562 GCA_046260515.1 Binatia bacterium | reverse complement strand
CGGTTTCGGCGGGTTTCCTGAAGTCGGCCATGGGGTCCTTCCTTTCGGCGGAGGCGATCGTGGCAGCGGCTGCGACCAGGGCGGCGGCGACGGCCAGCCTCCCGAGCGCGGCGAGGGGGGTGGAGCCTGGAGCTTTCATCGAAGGGACAGACGCAGCGTCGCCACCCGTGTTCACCACTTACTGTCCCGGAGGCCTGGGCAAGGGCGAAGCCCGGAAGAAGTCGTTGCCCTTGTCGTCGATCAGGATGAAGGCCGGGAAGTCCTCCACCTCGATCTTCCACACCGCTTCCATCCCGAGTTCGGCGTAGTCCACCACTTCGACCTTGCGGATGTTCTCGCGGGCCAGGATGGCCGCCGGCCCGCCGATGGACCCCAGGTAGAAGCCGCCGTGCTTCTTGCAGGCTTCGGTGACCATGGGGCTGCGGTTGCCCTTGGCCAGCATCACCATGGAAGCGCCGTGCGACTGGAAGAGGTCCACGTAGGAATCCATGCGCCCGGCGGTGGTCGGGCCGAAGCTTCCCGACGGCAGGCCCTTGGGGGTCTTGGCCGGGCCGGCGTAGTAGACGGGATGGTCCTTGATGTAGTCGGGCAGGCCCTCGCCGCGGTCGAGACGCTCTTTCAACTTGGCGTGTGCGATGTCGCGGGCGACGATGAGGGTGCCACTGAGGGAGAGGCGCGTGGTGACGGGGTGCTGCGACAGTTCGGCCAGGATGTCCTTCATCGGGCGGTCCAGGTGGATGGCCACCGTGCCGCCGCGCTTCAGCACCCTTTCGCTGTCGGGAATGAAGCGGCCGGGATCGGTTTCCAGATTCTCCAGCCACACGCCGCGGCGGTCGATGCGGCCCTTGATGTTGCGGTCGGCCGAGCACGACACGCCGACTCCCACCGGCAGGGAAGCGCCGTGGCGGGGGAGGCGGATCACGCGCGTGTCGAGCGCGAAGTACTTGCCGCCGAACTGGGCGCCGATGCCCGAAGCCTGGGCGATCTCGAGCACCTTCTTTTCGGTTTCCACATCGCGGAAGGCGCGGCCGAGTTCGTTGCCGGTGGTGGGCAGGTCGTCCAACGCCTTGGCCGAGGCGAGCTTCACCGTCTTCAGGCAGGCCTCCGACGACGTGCCGCCGATGACGAAGACCAGGTGGTAAGGCGGGCAGGCGGCGGTGCCGAGGGCGCGGATCTTCTCGTCGAAGAAGCGCTCGAGTCCTTCGGGCGAGAGCAGGGCCCGCGTTTCCTGAAAGAGGAAGGTCTTGTTGGCCGAGCCGCCGCCCTTGGCGATGAAGAGGAAGTCGTAGGAGTCGCCGTCGGTGGCGTAGAGGTCGATCTGGGCCGGCAGATTGGTGCCGGTGTTCACCTCGCGGAACATGTCCAGGGGGGCGTTCTGCGAGTAACGCAGGTTCTCTTGGGTGTAGGTCTGGAAGACGCCCTTGGCGATGAAGGCAGCGTCGTCGCCGCCGGTCCACACGGCCTGGCCCTTCTTGCCGATCACGGTGGCGGTGCCGGTGTCCTGGCAGAAGGGCAGGATGCCCTCGGCCGACACTTCGGCGTTACGCAGCATGGTGAGCGCCACGTAGCGGTCGTTGTCGGAGGCTTCCTGGTCGGAAAGGATGGCGGCGACCTGTTCGAGGTGCTTGCTGCGCAGGAGGAAGGAGGTGTCGCGGAAGGCCTGGTGGGTGAGGAAGGTGAGGGCTTCGGGTTCGACCTTCAGCACTTCGTTGCCGTCGAAAGTCGCGGTGGAGACGAAGTCCTTCGTCAGCAGGCGGTACTCGGTGGTGTCGTCGCCGTGGGGGAAGGGTTCCTGGTACGCGAAGATCGGCTTCTTCATCAAGGCCTAGATTCCACACCCGCCCCGAAATCGCGACTCGTCCCTATCGGTCGGGGGCCGGGGGCGTGCGTTCGGGCTAGTCCTCGCTCGCTACGCTCGCTGCGGAGACGCCCGAACGCACGCCCCCGGCCCCCGACCTCCAAGAATACGTTTACCCTGGCACTCGCTTCGCTGCGGAGACGCCCGCACGCACGCCCCGGCCCCCGACCTCCAAGAATAGGTTTACCCTGGCACTCGCTTCGCTGCGGAGACGCCCACACGCACGCCCCGGCCCCCGACCTCCAAGAATACGTTTACCCTGGCACTCGCTTCGCGGCGGAGACGCACGCACGCACGCCCCGGCGCCCGACCTCCAAGAATAGGGTTACCCTGGCACTCGCTTCGCGGCGGAGACGCCCACACGCACGCCCCCGGCGCCCGACCTCCAAGCGACCGCGGTCGCGCAGACCTCGCCGCTCGGCCTCTAAAGGAAGAACAGCCAGGTGATGAGGCCGAAAATTGGCAGGAGGACCGTGGTGGACCAGGCCATGTAGCCGAAGAAGCTGGGCATGCGGATGCCGCGCTCTTCGGCGATGGACTTGACCATGAAGTTCGGGGCGTTGCCGATGTAGGAGTTGGCGCCCATGAAGACGGCGCCGGCCGAGATCGCCATCAGGGTGCGGGCCATGTCCCCCATGAGCTCGACGGGATTGCCGCCGGCTGTGCTGAAGAAGACGAGGTAGGTGGGCGCGTTGTCGAGGAAGCTCGACAGCAGGCCGGTGAGCCAGAAGTAGGCGGCGTCGATGGGCTGGCCGTTGGCGTCGGTGACGAGGCCCACCACCGGCGCCAGCGCGCCGTCAAGGCCAGCCTTCAGGATGGCGATGGCCGGGATCATCGTGATGAAGATGCCGGCGAACAGGATGGCCACTTCCTCAATGGGCGCCCAGGAAAACTGGTTCTCCTTGCGAATGCGCGCCGGGGTGAGGCGAAGTGAAGCCAGCGCCACCGCCACCAGGACCAGGTCGCGAATCACGTTCTGGAGCTCGAGGTGGCTGCCGCGGATGTCCCAGTGGACGCCGGGATGCCAGAGCCCGCTCATCAGCACGGCGCCGACCACGGCCACGAGCAGGCCGAAGTTGACGAGGCCTTCCACGCGGATGGCGCTGTCGGGCGTGGGATCCAAGACGGGGCGAAAAGCCAGGTCGCGGCGATACAGGATGGTGTCGAGGACGAGGAAGACGGCCAGCACCACCACGGCCGCAACCAGCGTGGGGCCGAACAGGTGCGTGGTGGGCCAGAAGAAGCTCACGCCCTTGAGAAAGCCGAGAAAGAGGGGCGGATCGCCCAGCGGCGTCAGCGCACCGCCGATGTTGGCGACGAGGAAGATGAAGAAGACGAGCACGTGGGCGTTGTGCAGCCGCCCGTCGTTGGCGCGGATGATGGGCCTCACCAGCAGCATGGCGGCGCCCGTCGTGCCCATGAGGCTGGCCAGCAGCGTGCCGATCACCAGCAGGATGCCGTTGGTCTTGGGGTCGCCGTGCAGGTTGCCGCGCACCAGAATGCCGCCTGCTACCGTGAACAGGGCGCCGATCAGCAGCAGGAAGGGCACGTACTCGAGGAGCACCGTGTGGAGGAGGGCATCCACCGCCCGGTCGATGCCGAAGATCGCGGCGGCCGGCACCAGCACCATGGCCGTCCAGGCGGTCGAGATCTTGCCGAAGTGGCGATGCCACAGCGACGGCGCGACCAGCGGCGTCACCGCGATGGAAAGCAGCATCCCTGCAAAAGGCACCGCCCACAGCAGCGAAAGCCCCGCTCCGTCGATGGGCCCGGCCTCGGAAGCCAGGCCGGCCCCGGGAAGCAGGGCCACGAGAGCGAGCGCCCCCGGCAGGCCGCGAAAGAATCCCTTCATGTGGAGGATCTCCCGGTCGGTCCGGCCGTGGGACCTCCGAGCTCGAAGCCCGACAATTTCGGTCGCCGCGTGCGCCACCAGTAGCGCACGGTGAAGTCGGACCAGTTGTTGGTGATCTTGCCGCCCTCGGTCTTGTACCAGCTGGTGCAGCCGGTGGCCCAAACGGACTTTGCCAGTTGGCGGCGCAGCTGTTCGTTGAAGCGGGCCATGACCGCCGGCTTCACGTCGAGCCAGGCGGCGCCCTTCTTCTTCAGGGCCTCGAGACATCCGACGACGTAGCGCACCTGGCACTCGATCATGAAGATGATGGAGTTGTGGCCCAGGTTGGTATTCGGCCCGTAGAGCATGAAAAAGTTCGGGAAGCCCGCCACCGTCACCCCGAGGTAGGCCTCGGCACCTTCCTTCCAGGCATCCTCCAGGCGCACGCCGCCGCGACCAGTGATGTGCAGGGGGGCCAGGAACGACGTGGTGACGAAGCCGGTCGCGTAAATGACGGCGTCCACGGGATGCTCGCGCCCGTCGGCCGTCACGATACCGTCGGCCTTCACCGTCTCGATGGCGTCGGTGACCACCTCGACGTTGTCGCGCACCAGGGCGGGATAGTAGTCGTCGCCGATCAGGATGCGCTTGCAGCCGATGGGATAGTCGGGCGTGAGCTTCTCGCGCAGGACCGGATCCGGCACCTGGGAGGCAAGTTGCGTACGGGCCTGCTTCTCCATGACCCTGGCCACGAAGGTGCCCGGCCGGAAGGCGAAGAAGTTCTTCTCGAGCAACAGGTAGATGAAGCCGCGGTGCAGCAGCCGGTAAGCCTTGGAGCGGCGGAACCAGGCTTTCTCCCTCGCGGTGTAGGCC
>JBHEPB010000092.1:0-9990 GCA_046260515.1 Binatia bacterium | reverse complement strand
CAACCGCCTCCTGCGCGGTGCCACCGACACCACCTTCCTCCCCGTCGGCGGGCAAGCGCCGCACGTGCCTCCCGGCGTGCGCTACGTGGTCACGCTCGACTCCGACACGCGGCTGCCGAGGGGAGCCGTGCGGAAGCTGGTCGGCAAGATGGCTCATCCGCTCAACCGACCGCGCTTCGACCCCGTCCGCGGGCGCGTGGTCGAGGGCTACGCCGTCTTGCAGCCTCGCGTCACGCCCACCCTTCCCACCGGGCGCGAGGGATCGGTGTTCCAACGCGTCTTCTCCGGTCCCTGCGGCATCGATCCCTATGCCTTCGCCGTTTCCGACGTGTACCAGGATCTCGTCGGCGAAGGCTCCTACACCGGCAAGGGCATCTACGACGTCGATGCCTTCGAGGCCGCTCTCGAGGGAAGGATCCCGGACAACACGCTGCTCAGCCATGACCTGTTCGAAGGAGTGTTCGCGCGGGCGGGGCTGGTTTCCGACATCGAGGTGGTCGAGGAGTTCCCCTCCCGCTACGACGTGGCGGTGGCGCGTGAGCATCGATGGGCTCGCGGCGATTGGCAGCTGCTGCCCTGGGTCTTCGCGCGCGGGCGCAGCGCGGGCCTGGATCCTGCGAGACGGGCGGTCCCACTGGTCGGGCGCTGGAAGATGGCGGACAACCTGCGCCGTACGCTGTCGTCCCCATCGGCCTTCCTCGCCCTGGTGGCGGGATGGACGCTGCCGGCCGGAGCGGCCGCGATCTGGACAGCGAGCATCCTGTCGATGATCGCGCTGCCGGCTCTGCTGCCGTTCCTCACCGGCATCTGGCCGCGGCGACGGGGAATCTCCAAGCGCAGCCACCTGCGCGGCATGGGCGCCGATCTCGCGCTGGCCGCGGCCCAGACGCTGTTCCAGGCGTCCGTTCTCGCCCACCAGGCCTGGGAGAGGACGGACGCCGTCGCGCGCACCCTCTTCCGACTCTTCGTCAGCCGCCGCCACCTGCTGGAGTGGGTGACGGCAGCGCAGGCCAAGAGCGGCCTGCACCTGGACGTGCCCGGGTTCTACCTGTGCATGGCCGGCGGCATCGCATTCGCCGTCGCGGCCGCCGGCGTCGTCGTGGCTGCAGGAGACGGGGCGTGGATGGTGGCTTCGCCGCTGATTCTCCTCTGGATGCTGTCGCCCGCGATCGCGCAGTGGGCCAGCCGTCCGCCTGCGGTGGCCGGTCTATCTCCGGCTTCCAATTCGGAGGCTGCCGCCCTGAGGCTCGTCGCCCGCCGCACCTGGCGCTACTTCGAAACCTTCGTCGTCGGCTCGGAAAACATGCTCCCGCCGGACAATTTCCAGGAACAGCCGCAGCCGGTGGTGGCGCACCGGACGTCTCCCACCAATATCGGCCTCTACCTGTTGTCGGTGGTCGCCGCGCGCGACTTCGGCTGGCTCGGAACCCACGACGCTGCGGAGAGGGTGGGCGCCACCCTGGAGACCGTCAACGGCCTCGAGCGTTTTCGCGGCCACCTTTACAACTGGTACGACACCCAGGATCTGCGCGCCCTCGAGCCGAAGTACGTCTCTTCGGTGGACAGCGGCAACCTCGCGGGACACCTCCTGGCGCTGGCCAATGCCTGCCGCGAGGTGATCCGTCGCCCTGTGGTGAACCCGCACTGGAGCGCCGGCATCGAGGATGCGCTGGCGCTGGTGCGCGCCGGTCTGGACGGTCGAGGCGGCGTCCGTCGCACCCAGACGGTGACGCGCATCCAGTTGCAGGAATCGCTGGATGCCCTGGCCGCCTGCCTGCGGCCGCTGGCGGCCACGCCGGCCGCCGCCGCTTTCCAGCTCGCCGAACTCGAACGGCACGGCGAGACCCTCGTGGACATCGCGCGCACCCAGGCCGCCGAGCGCGGCGCAGGCGCCGGCGCCGAAGTGCTTGCCTGGGCCGAAGCCGTCCGCGAGTCGATCCGCAGCCATGCCCGCGACCTCGACCGGCTGATGCCGTGGGCGCGCCTGCCGTTGGCGGAAGTCGCGAACGTCGTCGTCGCCGGGAGTGGGGAGAACGGAGCCCCGGAGACGACCATGCCGGCCTTCCTGGAGGCGGTGCCGCTGCTGCGCGATCTTCCGGATCACTGCGCGGCGGCCATCGACGCCCTCGAACGCTCGCGTACCGCTGCGGCGACCGACGGCCAGGCCGGCCGTATCGTGACCATCGACCTTTGGATCGAGGCCCTCCGGCGCGGCGCCGGCGCGGCCGCTGCGCTCGAACGCCGTCTCACGGGCCTGGCCGGACAGGCAAGCGAACTGTTCCATGCGATGGAGTTCGGGTTCCTGCTGGATCCCGCACGCCAACTTCTTTCGATCGGCTACCTGGCGGTCGAAGGTCGCCTCGATCCCAGCTGTTACGATCTGCTGGCCTCGGAGGCGCGCCTGGCGAGCTTCGTCGCGATTGCCAAGGGGGACGTTCCGGCCCGGCACTGGTTCCGCCTCGGTCGCGCGCTGACGCCGGTCGGCCGCGGTTCGGCCCTGGTCTCCTGGTCGGGCTCGATGTTCGAGTACCTGATGCCCTCGCTCGTGATGCGGGCGCCGACCGGCAGCCTGCTGGAACAGACGAGCCGTCTCGTTGTCCAGCGCCAGATCCAGTACGGCGCTGAGCTCGGCGTGCCGTGGGGCGTCTCTGAGTCCGCCTACAACGTGCGCGACCTGGAGCTCACGTACCAGTATTCGAACTTCGGCGTGCCCGGACTGGGCCTCAAGCGAGGGCTCAGCGAAGACGTCGTCATCGCCCCCTACGCCACCGCGCTAGCGGCCATGGTCGATGCCGGAGCGGCGGTCCTCAACTACGAGGTCCTGGACAAGGCCGGCGGCGGCGGCCGTTTCGGATTCTGCGAGGCCCTCGACTACACGCCGTCCCGCCTGCCCGAAGGCAAGGAGGTGGCGGTCGTGCGCGCCTTCATGGCGCACCACCAGGGCATGACCCTGGTGGCCATCGCCAACGCCCTGCAAGACGGGGCCATGCGCGCGCGCTTCCACGCCGAGCCCATCGTCCAGGCCACCGAACTCCTGCTCCAGGAACGCACGCCGCGCGATGTGGCCGTGTCCCGCCCGAGGGCGGAGGAGGTGAAGGGAAGCGCGGACGTTCGCGAGATCGCCCCGCTGATCCTGCGCCGATACTCCTCGCCGCACAGCTCGATCCCCCGCACCCATCTCCTGTCCAACGGACGCTACGCCGTGATGCTGACGGCGGCCGGCTCCGGGTACAGCCGCTGGCAGGACCTGGCGGTAACTCGCTGGCGCGAGGACGTGACTTCGGACGCGTGGGGCTCCTTCGTTTTCCTGCGGGATCTCGGAAGCGGCCATGTGTGGTCGGCCGGCTACCAGCCGAGCGGGGTCGAGCCCGACAGCTACGAAGTGGAGTTCGCCGAGGGCCGCGCCGAGATCACCCGGCGCGACGGAACCCTCACCACGACCCTGCGCGTGGCGGTCTCGGCCGAAGACGACGCCGAGGTGCGGCACGTGTCGATCACCAACCTGGGCGGCCGCCCGCGCGAGATCGAGCTGACGTCGTACGCGGAGGTGGTTCTCGCCACGCACGCAGCCGACGTCGCGCATCCGGCCTTCTCCAAGCTCTTCGTGCAGACGGAGTTCGTGGCCGACGTGGGAGCGCTGCTGGCGACACGCCGCGTTCGCTCTCCCGGCGAAACCGAGGTCTGGGCGGCCCACCTGGCTGTGGTGCAGGGCCAGGCGCTCGGCGACCTCCAGTTCGAAACCGATCGTGCGCGCTTCCTCGGGCGCGGACGCGAGATCCGCAGGGCGATCTCGATGCTCGACGGCCAGGCCCTGTCCAACACCGTGGGCACCGTCCTCGATCCCGTCTTCAGCCTGCGTTGCCGCGTGGCCGTGCCGGCCGGCGGTACGGTCCACGTCTCGTTCTGGACCCTGGTGGCGCCCTCGCGCCAGGAGGCCCGCGACCTGGCGGACAAGCACCGCGACGCGAGCGCCTTTGAGCGTGCCGTGACGCTGGCGTGGACCCAGGCCCAGGTGCAGCTGCGTCATCTCTGCTGCGACCCGGAGGAGGCTTACGTCTTCCAGCGCCTCGCCAACCACGTGATCTACTCCAACCCGACGCTGAGGCCGACGTCGTCGGCCCTCCAGCGCAACCAGAGCGGCCCTTCGGCGCTGTGGGTGCACGCGATCTCGGGGGACCTGCCGATCGTGCTGGTGCGCATCGACCATGCCGAAGAACTGGGCATCGTGAGGCAGCTGCTGAGGGCCCACCAGTACTGGCGCATGAAGCACCTGGCGGTGGACCTGGTGATCCTCAACGAACGGCCGGTCTCCTACGCGCACGACCTGCAGTCGTCGGTGGAGGCGCTGGCCCGCATCAGCCAGGCCCAGTCCCACGGCGGCGGACACGGGGTGCGCGGCAGCGTGTTCGTCCTGCGCGCCGACCAGCTCAGCGTGGAGGTGCGCACGCTGCTCCAGACCGCCGCACGCGCCGTGCTGCTGAGTCGCCGCGGAAGCCTGTCCGAGCAGATCAAACTCCTGGAGGAAGCGCTGCCCTCGGACAAGGCCGCTCCGGTATCGGCTTTGCCGAGGGTTTCCCTGCCGAATCTGCTGCGCCAGGGCGCCCGCGCCATCGGCGCTGCGCCGGTGGTGGCGAAGCCGGCAAGACCGCCGATGGAGTTCTTCAACGGGCTGGGCGGCTTCGTGGACGGCGGACGCGAGTACGTGACCATCCTCGGCGAAGGCCAGTGGACGCCGGCACCGTGGCTGAACGTGATCGCCAACGAGTCGTTCGGCTTCCAGGTGTCGGTGGAGGGCGGCGGCTACACGTGGTCGGTCAACAGCCGCCAGCACCAGCTGACGCCCTGGTCCAACGATCCGGTGGGCGATCGGCCGGGCGAAGCGATCTACGTGCGCGACGAGGACAGCGGCTCGCTCTGGGGCCCGACGGCCCTGCCGATCCGGGGCGAGACCGGCACCTACGTGGCCCGCCACGGCCAGGGCTACAGCGTTTTCGAGCACATCGCGCACGGCATCGGACTGGAACTCCTTCAGTACGTGCCGCTCCGTGATCCGGTCAAGATCACGCGGCTCACGCTGCGCAACCACTCGGCCCGGCCGCGCCGCCTCACCGTGACTGCCTATGCGGAGTGGGTGTTGGGGACCTCCCGGGAGGCGGCGGCGCATTCCGTGGTGACCGGGATCGACACCGCCACCGGAGTGATGCTGGCGCGTAACCCGTGGAGCAACGAGTTCGGCGGCCGCGTCGCCTTTGCCGACCTGGGCGGCAAGCAGGTTGCCTGGACCGGCGACCGCACCGAGTTCCTCGGTCGCAACGGCACGCTGGCCGAGCCGGCGGGTCTCGCCGGCCGCGCAACGCTTTCCAACCGCACGGGGGCCGGTCTCGATCCCTGCGGCGCCCTGCAGGCCCCGGTCACCATCGAGCCGAACGGAGTCGTCGAGATCGACTTCTTCCTCGGCGAAGCCGACTCGCGGGCAGAAGCGGTGTCGCTGGCCCTGCGTTACCGCGGCGCTGACCTGGACGCGATTCTGCGCGAGGTGACCGACCACTGGGACGACGTCCTCGGCGCCGTGCAGGTGACGACGCCGGATCGTTCGATCGACATCCTGCTCAACCGCTGGCTCCTCTACCAGACCCTGTCCTGCCGGGTCTTCGCCCGCTCGGCCTTCTACCAGGCCAGCGGCGCGTACGGCTTCCGCGACCAGCTCCAGGATACGATGGCGCTGGTGCTGTCGCGGCCGGGACTCGTCCGTGAGCACGTGCTGCGCGTCGCTTCACGGCAGTTCGTGGAGGGCGACGTGCAGCACTGGTGGCTGCCTCCTGCCGGCCAGGGCGTGAGGACGCGGATCTCCGACGACCGGGTGTGGCTGGCCTACGTGGTCTTCCACTACCTGCGGGCCACGGGCGACCATGCCGTGCTCGACGAGATCGTCCCCTTCCTCGAAGGACCGGACCTGCTGCCGGGCCAGCACGACTCCTACTTCCAGCCGATGGTCGCCGACGAGCGCGCCTCCCTGTTCGAACACTGCGCGCGCGCTCTCGACCAGTGCCTGTCCGTGGGAGTCCACGGCCTTCCCCTGATCGGCACCGGCGACTGGAACGACGGCATGAACCGCGTCGGCGAGGGCGGCAAGGGCGAGAGTGTCTGGCTCGGTTGGTTCCTGCACGCCACGCTGACGCTGTTCGCGCCGGTGGCGGAGGCCCGCGGCGAAGCGGCCCGGGCCTCCACGTGGCGGGTGCACGCGACGAAGTTGCGGGCCTCGCTCGAACGCGAGGCCTGGGACGGCGAGTGGTACCGGCGCGGCTACTACGACGACGGCACGCCACTGGGCTCGGCCTCCAGCGACGAATGCCGCATCGATTCGATTGCCCAGTCCTGGAGCGTGATCTCGGGGGCCGCCGATCCGGCGCGCGCGGTTCGCGCGATGGCTGCGGTGGACGAGCATCTCGTGCGCCGCGAGGACGGCCTGCTGCTGCTGTTCGCGCCGCCCTTCGCCCGCACCGCCCAGGAGCCGGGCTACATCAAGGGATACCCGGCCGGCATCCGCGAGAACGGCGGCCAGTACACCCACGCCGCCACCTGGACGGTCATCGCCTTCGCGATGCTCGGCGACGGCGACAAGGCCGGCGAGCTGTTTTCGATGCTCAATCCCATCCACCACGCGAACACGCGAGCCGCGAGCTATCGCTACAAGGTGGAGCCCTACGTCGCCTCGGCCGACGTCTACTCCCAGCCGCCCCACGTCGGTCGCGGCGGCTGGACCTGGTACACGGGTTCGGCCGGCTGGATGTATCGCGCGGGCCTGGAGTGGATCCTCGGGCTGCGCGTGGAAGGCGACGAACTGGTGCTCGATCCCTGCATCCCGAGAGACTGGCCCGGCTTCGAGATGACGCTGCGCCATCGATCGGCGCGCTACGAGATCGCGGTGGAGAACCCCGGGGGCGTCTGCCGCGGGATCGTGCACGCCGAACTGGACGGTGCTCCCCTCGTGGCGCGGCCCCTGCGTGTGCGGATGGTGGACGACGCGGCCACGCACCGGGTGTGGGTGGTGCTGGGAGACGCCGTCGTTTAGGAGAATCCGCCCTCTCCATGGATCCGCAAGCTCCCCGCGCCAACTGGCTGCGCCGCCAGATCGACGAGATCGCGGCCGATCCCATCCTGCGCTTCTACGGCGTCGCGCTGGCCGTCCAGAATGTCGTCACCGTTGCGTACTGGACGCTGCGCCGCGACCTCGCGGTCCGCATCGGGGAGGGCTCCTTCCCGATGTGCTGGCCCTTCTGGGAGGACTGCCACCTGTGGCGCGTGCTCACGCGCGAGCAGGTCTCCGCGATCCTCGGCATCTACCTGATCCTGTCGATGGCGGCCGGCGTCGCCTTCCTCTTCCGCCGCCGTGTGGCGTGGGGGTACGGGCTGCTTTTGGCCGTTTACCTCCTGCGCATGGCGCTGGTGGCCCAGGATTTCACGCTGCGGCTCAACCAGCACTACATGGCGATCTGGGTGGGCGCGGCCTTCCTGCTGTGGCCGCGCAAGCGTGCGCTGATCCCGGCCCTTCTCGTATCGTTCTACTTCTGGGCCGGAGCGCTCAAGCTCGACACCGAGTGGCTCACGGGCGCGGCCCTGTACAACAGCGACAAGCTGTGGATGCCGGCGGCCCTCGTGCCCGCGAGTTGCGTGTACGTGGTGGTGCTCGAGATGCTGCTGGTCTTCGGGCTCTACTCGCGCCGGGCCTGGCTCTGGGGAGCGACACTGGCCCAGCTCGTCGTGTTCCACGTCTGGTCCTGGCCCATCGTGGGTTTCTATTACCCGCTGCTGATGTTCGCGCTGCTCAGCATCTTCCCGATGATCCGGCTCACGGCGCCGGCCGGCCAACAGCTTTCGGCGGCGGACCTGTGTAGGCCGGGCACGCGGCTGCCGGCGCTCACCCTGCTCGGT
Source organism: Binatia bacterium (assembly GCA_046260515.1). Lineage (GTDB taxonomy): Bacteria > Desulfobacterota > Binatia > UBA1149 > CAITLU01 > DATNBU01. The sequence continues at coordinate 2,058 of JBHEPB010000092.1, read as the reverse complement.
GGGTTCGCGCTCTGCCAGTTGCTGCCCTTCGCGTTTCCTGGCGACTCGGCCATCACGGGACAGGGGCGCCTGTTCGCGCTCAACATGTTCGACGCCCTCGTGGTCTGCGAGGGCACCACCACGGAGCACCGCACGGACGGCACGGCCAGGACGACCAGGGTGCCCAACAAGACGTACGCGAAACGCATCGCCTGCGACCCCATCTTCCATTTCAACTACGCCAGGCACCAATGCCGGCGCCTGGCCGCCAGGGGCAAGGGCGGGGACATCGACCTGAAGCTGCGGTCGCGGCGCACTTCCGAGCCGGAGCTGCGCGACGTGATCGACATCCGCGGATTCTGTTCCACTCCGATCACCTACGACATGTGGCGGGCCAATACCTGGATTCTCCCGTGACGACGGGCGATCCGGGCAGGTTGCTTGCGTCGGTGGCGGTCCTGTCCACCAGGAAGTTCGGCGTCTCGGCGCGGCGATGATGATGGATGTGGGCTTGAATCGATGGCTGCGGGAATGCACACTGCCGCCGCCATGGCCGGGGACAAGCTTCCAAAGATTTCGCTCGGGTTCGTCGTGCGCCGCTGCACGATGGAACTCGGTCATCCGCCGACGCCTCGCGAACTCAGCCGGTGGGCCGACACGGCCGGAGAGCAGGGGATGGCCATCTTCGGCCGGTCCATCAACGAGAAGGAAGCCGAAGTGATCCTGCGCCACCTGGGCCGGCCGGTCACGGCCCGCAGCGCCCGTCCCCACGAAGTTACGGCCAAGGACGAGCTTCCGCCGGATCTCCAGGCCTCCGGCGACGTCCGCGCCAAGGTCGTCGATTTCGCCGCCTTCCGCGCCGCGGCGCGGCGCTAGCGAGGACGCGCCGGGCGGCGTCCCCGCAGGAGCGCGTGAACATCACGAGCGCGATGGCCCGCTTCGTGGAACCGGGCTTCGTGGCCTATGGCGCGGCCAAGGCTGCGCTCTCGCACATGACCCGGCTGCTGGCCGACGAGTGGGCGCCGCACATTCGCGTCAACGCGATCGCGCCCGGCGCCATCGAGACCGAGGCCCTGGGGATGTTCCTGGAGGCGGCGCCGAACGTGCGCGAGGAGATGATCGCGACGACGCCGATGGCAAGGCTGGGGACTGCCGAAGACATCGCCCTCGGCGTGTTGCTGCTGGCTTCGCCGGCTGGAAGCTGGATTGCCGGCAAGGTCTTCGAGGTCGACGGCGGAACCGTCGCGTCCAACTGGCCGATGAGGATGCCGAGCGGGCTCTGAGGCGCGGGCCTGCTGCCCGTCGGGGGCGCCGGCCCCGCAACGAAGGAGGCGAACCGGGGCCCCCGACGAATCAGGCGCGCAACGTGCGTCGCTGCTTCGACTCCGGGACCGGATCCCCAGCGCTTCGCGCCACGTCGATCCAGAGCCGCATTGCTTCCTTCACATTGGCGATCGCGTCCGTCTCGGTCTTGCCGTGGGCCATGCACCCCGGCAACTCGCGGGCCTCGGCGACAAACACCGCGTCGTCCTCGCTCCACCAGAGAGTGATTTCGTAGCCGTGCATCTACTCTCCTCCTACCAGACGGTTGGTGATCAGGACACGACGGACCTGCCCGACTTGGTAGACTTTGGCCTTGCCGCCGTCGTCCTGCAAGTTGATTCTTCTCCGAGACGCCGGGCTTTCGGAAGACGTGATGGCTTCCCCGGGTTGTTTCCCGGAATCCGAGCCACAGGAGCAGGGTGCGGAGGTCCTGGAATTCAGTGTTGGCATCCGCGCCGCCGGCGAGAACTCTACGCAGGACTTTGGCAGGCCCGGTCACAGCGAACCCCTACTCGCTGGCAGGGAGTCACGGCAATCTACGAGGAGTCATGATCCAGAGAGTTCTGCCGACCAGGAGGAGATGGAGACTTCGATGTTCCATCTCGCGGCTCAGAACTAGCCCCAATCAGACAATAACTACGCCGCTCTGGCCAGTGCCTGGGCGATTTCTCTGAACACGGAGGCGATCTTCGGGGTGTCCCCGACGTCGAGCGTGGGACGCCCGCCTGGCCTGACGACGATTCCGGCGCGGGCAAT
>JBHEPB010000090.1:0-7830 GCA_046260515.1 Binatia bacterium | reverse complement strand
GCCCTCGGTGATGCAGACGATGAGGGCGATGCCCGCGTCGGCCGCCTCGAGAATGGCGTCGGCCGCGCCCGCCGGCGGCACGTAGATGACCGACACGTCGCAGCCCTGCTGCGCGACCGCGTCGGCCACGGTGTCGTAGATCGGAACACCTTCCCAGGAGGTGCCCGACTTGCCTGGCTTGACGGCCGCCACCATCTGGGTGCCGTAGTCGCGGCAGCCCTTCAGGTGGAACTGGCCGGTCTTGCCGAGGCCCTGGGTGAGCACGCGGCTTTTGGATGAAAGTAGAATCGACACTTCGCTACTCCTGTATGCCCACTGGGCGCAGCGCGGCGGTTTCGAAAGCCGCTGCGGCCTGCGCTCCCTTCAGTGGAGCTTCCCGGCGGCCTCGACGGCCTTCTTCGCCCCGTCGGCCATGTCGGTCGCGGTGATGATGCCGAGACCCGACTCGCCGATGATGCGCTTGCCCTCGTCCACGTTGGTGCCTTCCATGCGCACCACCAGCGGAACCTTCACGCCCACCTGCTTCGACGCCTCGACGACGCCCGTCGCCAGCACGTCGCACTGCATGATGCCGCCGAAGATGTTGATGAAGACCGCCTTCACGCTCGGGTCCGAGAGGATGATCTTGAAGGCCTCGGCCACCTTCTGGGTGGTGGCGCCGCCGCCCACGTCGCAGAAGTTGGCCGGCTCGCCGCCGTGGTGGTGGATGATGTCCATGGTCGCCATCGCGAGGCCCGCGCCGTTGACCATGCAGCCGATGTTGCCGGAAAGCGCGATGTAGGACAGGTCGAACTTGGCGGCCTGCCTTTCCTTCGGGTCTTCCTCGTTCTCGTCGCGCAGGGCCTTCAGCTCGTCGTGGCGGAACAGGGCGTTGTCGTCCAGGGACACCTTGGCGTCGAGGGCCAGGGGGCTGCCGTCCTTGGTCTCCACCAGCGGGTTCACTTCCAGCAGGGTCGCGTCGGTGCCGACGTAGGCGTTGTAGATGCCGTGGAAGAAGGCCACCCACTCGTCCAGCTTCGCGGCGGGAACGCCGAGCTGGAAGGACAGGCGCCGCGCCTGGTGGTCCTGGAGCCCGAGGGCGGGGTCGACCGTGACACGGAAGATCTTCTCGGGCGTGGTGGCCGCGACGTGCTCGATATCCATGCCGCCGGCCTGACTGGCCATGAGGATCACGCGGCCGGTGCCGCGGTCGAGCAGCACCGACAGGTAGAGCTCGCGGCCGATGTCGCAGCCTTCCTCGACCAGCACGCGGCGCACCTGTCGGCCCGAGGGCCCGGTCTGCCGGGTGACGAGGATGTGCCCGAGGATGTCGCCGGCAGCCGCGCCGGCATCGGCCGCCGATTTCACGACGCGAACGCCGCCCTTGCGGTCGTGCTTGGGCAGTCCTTCGCGGGCGAGGTTCTTCTCGAAGATCGAGGACGCTTCCGCTTCGCTGGCGACGATGGCGCCGGCTCCGCGGCCGCCCGCGTGGATCTGGGCCTTCACCACGCAGACCGCGCCGCCAAGGCGCCCGGCGATCTCCGCGGCCTGCTCGGCCGTTTCGGCCACTTCGCCGCGCGGCACCCGCACGCCGTAGCCGGCGAGCAGCGCTTTTCCCTGGAACTCGTGGACGTTCATCCGATGCTTCTCCTCGCTCCCGTTCTCAGCCCGCCAGGACCTTCTCGAGGGCCCCGACCAGTTCCGCGACGTGTTCGGCCGAAACGTCCACGGCCTTCTTCTCTTCGGCAGTCAGGGGAATCTCGATGACCTTTTCCACGCCGCCGGCGCCGATCACGCAGGGCACGCCCAGGTAGAGGTTCTTGTAGCCGTACTCGCCCTCGAGGTAGGCCGCGCAGGGCAGGATTTCCTTCTTGTCGAGGAGGTAGGCCTCGGCCATCTGGATGGCGGCGGTGGCCGGCGAGTAATAGGCCGACCCGGTCTTGAGCAGCGCCACGATCTCGCCGCCGGCTTTGCGCGTGCGCTCCTCGATCTCGCTCAGGCGCGCGTCGCTGATGAAGTTGGTGATGGGCGCCCCGCCCACCGTGCAGGCCGAACGCACCGGCACCATGTCGTCGCCGTGCCCGCCGAAAACGACGGCCTGGACGCTGTGCACGGAAACGCCGAGTTCGGCCGCAAGGAAGGAACGGTAGCGGGCCGAGTCGAGAACGCCGGCCATGCCGACCACCTGGTTCTTGGGGAAGCCCGTCTCCTGCTTGCAGAGGGTGACCATGGCGTCCAGCGGATTGGAGATCACGATCACGAAGGCCTTCGGCGCGTGGGTGCGGATGCCCTCGGCCACCGACTTCATGATCTTCGAGTTGGTGGCCAGCAGGTCGTCGCGGCTCATGCCCGGCTTGCGCGCGAGCCCGGCGGTGATGATGCAGACGTCGGCCCCGGCGATGTCGGCGTAGCTGTTGGTGCCGGTGACCTTGGCGTCGAAGCCTTCGATCGGTCCGCCCTCGAAGAGGTCGAGGGCCTTGCCCTGGGGCATGCCGTCCACCACGTCGAAGAGGACAACGTCGCCGAGCCTGCGGATCAGCGCGAGGTGAGCGAGGGTTCCACCGATATTGCCTGCGCCGATGAGCGCGATCTTCTTGCGTCCCACTTTCTGACTCCTTGCGTGCTGTGAGGGCAGCCGCGAGCGCTGCCGTTTCCCCGGGTCCGGCATCAACGGTGCCGGCGCGACAACCTCGCGACGGGGCACCCTGGTCGTATCGGAAGCAGCGCCGTCGTGCGTCCGGAGCGGAAAAACACGCTCCGATCGGGCCCTTGGCGCGTTGCGTCGGCGGACGCTACCGAGGCCTTTTCGGGGAGTCAAAACGGTCGCGGGCGCTCACGGCGAGCGCGCGGCCTCGGGCCCGGGCGGCAGGGTCCGATCGCCCTGCCCTGGCCTGCTTCAGCGGCCGCCGGTCCGCCGCGACCAGGCGACCATTCAGATCTCGACCTGCTGGCCGATCTCGATCACGCGGTTGGGCGGCACGCCGAGGTGCAGGTAGGCGCCGTAGGCGTTGCGGAACATGAAGTCGTAGAGGTACTTGCGCCAGGTGGCCAACCCCTTCTTCTCGCCGATCACCAACGTTTCGCGGCCGAAGAAGTAGGTGGCCTGCTGGGGATCGCAGTCGAGGCCGCGCTGCCGGGCCAGTTCCAGCACCTCGGCTACGCTCGGGTTCTCCATGAAGCCGTACATCGCCACCAACCGAACGAAGTCGTCGCGGTAGCGGTGCACCTTGAGGCGGTTCTCGTCGTCCACGTGGGGAACTTCAGCGGTGCGCATGGTCAGCAGCACCACCTTCTCGTGGAGGACCTTGTTGTGCTTGATGTTGTGCAGGAGGGTGCGCGGCACGCCGGCGCCGCGGGCGTCCATCACGATGGCGGTGCCCGAAACGCGGGTCAGGGGATGGGCATCGAGGTCGGCCAGGAAGTACTCCACCGGCAGCCGGGCGGCCGTCGCGTACTCGTCCAGCAGGTCGGCGCCCCGGCGCCAGGTGACCATCACCGTGAACACGATGGTGGCCACCATCAGCGGCACCCAGCCGCCGCTGGCGACCTTGGTGGCCGCGGCGCCCAGGAAGGCGAAGTCGATGAGCAGGAAGCCGCCCACCACGACGGCGGCCAGGGGCCTGGACCAGCCCCAGCGGCGCGCCGCGCAGGCGCCGGTCAGCGCCGTGGTGCAGGCCATGGTCAGGGCCACCGCGATGCCGTAGGCCCCGGCAAGCGCCCCCGAGGAGCGGAAGCCGAGCACCAGCATCAGCGTGGCCACGAAGAGCAGCCAGTTGATCACCGGCACGTAGACCTGGCCGATCTGCTGGGCCGACGAATGGTGGATCTCCACGCGCGGCTGGTAGCCGAGCTGCAGGGCCTGGCGTGACAGCGAGAACACGCCCGAGATCATCGCCTGGGAGGCGATCACCGAGGCCATCGTCGCCAGCAGGATCAAGGGATACAGGGCCCACGACGGGGCCATGTGGAAAAAGGGATTCTCCACCGCCGCCGGGTCGGACATCAGCAGGGCGCCCTGGCCGAAGTAGCACAGGGTGAGGCAGGGACCGCCCAGGCCCAGCCAGGCCAGGCGGATCGGCTTCTTGCCGAAGTGTCCCATGTCGGCGTAGAGGGCCTCCACGCCGGTCACCGCCAGCAGCACCGAACCGAGGACGAGGAAGCCCTCGCGGCCGTGGCGAAGGAAGAAGTCGATGGCGAGCAGCGGATTGAAGGCCGTGAGCACGCTCGGGTGCATCACGATCCAACTGGCGCCCATGGCCCCCAGCGTCAGGAACCACACCACCATCACCGGTCCGAAGATGGCGCCCACCACGCCCGTGCCGTGGCGCTGGATCCAGAACAGGAAGGTGATGATGACGACCGAGATGGGAACGATGAAGGGATGCATCAGGGGCGTGGCCAGTTCGAGCCCCTCCACGGCGCTGAGCACCGAAATGGCGGGCGTGATGATGCCGTCGCCGTAGAGGAAAGCCGCGCCGATCAGGCCGATCACCACCCAGCGCAGGTTGCCCCGCGTGCGGCGACGATCCGGGGGGACCACCAGCGTCATCAGCGACAGGATGCCGCCCTCGCCCCGGTTGTCGGCCCGCATGACGAAGAGTTGGTACTTGACGGTGACGACGATGATGAGGGACCAGACGATGATGGACAGGAGTCCCAGGATCTCGGCCGCGACGACCTCGAAGCTGCCGTGGGCGAAGCACTCGCGAAACGCGTAGAGGGGGCTGGTGCCGATGTCGCCGAAGACGACCCCGGTGGCTCCCAGCACCAGTGCGGACAGCTTGCTTCCCCCGTGTTCGGCGGGTGCGCCGGACTCGCTCAACTCTTCAATCCTCCAGGCCTCCAGGCCTTCAGGCCTCCAGGTCCCCTGCCCGCCGGTCGCCGACGGGCCTCAGGCTCCCTCCTTCTTCAGCTCGGCGACAATCCTGGCCGTGAGCTGATCGGGAACCGGCTCGTAGTGCGAGAACGAGATGTCGAAGCTTCCCCTGCCGCTGGTCATCGAGGTCAGGTCCGAGGCGTAGCGCAGGACTTCGGCCATCGGCACCTTGGCCCGGATCACCTCGGAGTGACCGCGCTGCTCCATACCCTCGACCTTTGCGCGGCGCGAATTGAGATCGCCCAGGACGTCGCCCATGCAGGAATCGGGGGCCGTCACGACCAGGGACGCGAAGGGCTCGAGCAGCACCGGCTTGGCCTGGGGCAGGCCTTCCTTGACCGCCATGGAGCCGGCCACGCGAAACGCCATCTCCGAGGAGTCCACGTCGTGATACTGCCCGTCCACCAGCGTCACCCTCACGTCCACCACGGGATAGCCGGCCAGGGAGCCGGCCTTCAGCCCGTCGAGGACGCCTTTCTCGATGGCGGGAATGTAGTTCCTCGGCACCGCGCCGCCGACGATGCGATCCACGAACTCGATGCCGCCGCCGCGCGGCAGGGGCTCGATCTCGATCTTGCAGTCGGCGAACTGCCCGTGGCCGCCGCTCTGCTTCTTCAGGCGCCCGTGGGCGGGCACCTTGGCGCGGATGGTCTCGCGGTAGGGAACCTGAGGCGCCTTGAGCACCACCTCCACCCCGTACCTGCGCTGCAGCCTTTCGCAGACCACCTCCACGTGGAGCTGGCCGCTGCCGGAGACAAGGATCTGGTGGGTCTCCTCGTTGCGGTCCACGTGGAAGGCCAGGTCCTCCTCGCAGATCCGCATCAGGCCCTGCATGGCCTTGTCCTCTTCGCCCCGCTTCTTCGCTTCGATGGCGAAAGAGATGGACGGCGTCACCGGGTCGAAGCCCTCGATGCGCACGGGGCGCGAAACGTCGGCCAGGGTCTGGCCGGCGTGGGTGTCCTTCAGCTTGGCCACGGCGATCACCTCGCCGACGGTGGCGCTGTCGACTTCGCGGGTCTTGCGGCCCTCGAGCTTGAGCAGGTGGCCGAGTCTTTCCTTGTTGCGGGTGGCTGCGTTCACCACCGGCGTGTCGGCCGTCAGCGTGCCCGACATCACGCGAAAGACCGAGAGCTGGCCGACATGGGGATCGCTGATGGTCTTGAAGACGAAGCCCGAAAAGGGGCCGGACGCGTCGGGCAGGACCTCGCAGGGCTTTCCCTGCTCGTCCTCCGCTGCGACGGGCGGGAGCTGCGAAGGGGCGGGGAACAGCCTCTCGATGGCGTCGAGGAGCTGGACCATGCCCACGTTGGCCAGTCCCGACACCGAGATCACGGGCTGGCAGGTGCGCGCCATCATCGACTCGGACAGGCCCTTGAGCATGTCGTCGTGGTCGAGGTCGCCCTTGTCGAGGTACTTCTCGAGCAGTTCGTCGTCGCCCTCGGCCGCCGCCTCCGCCAGCTTGGCCCTCAGTTCGGCGACGCGCGGAGCCAGGGAATCCGGGATGGGAACCACCCTGCAGGTGCCGCTGTGCCCATCGTACGCGAAGGCCTTCTGGTCGAGGACGTCGATGACGCCCTTCATGCCGCCGCCCTCGAGCAGGGGGATGGACAGCAGCACGGGCCTGGCGCCGAGCTCCTCGCGCAGTTCCTCCAGGCGCGTATCGAGGTCGGCCTCGGCGCGATCGCACTTGGTGACGACGAAGAGGATGGGCTGGCCGAGGTCGGCCGCCCATTTCCACACCTTGCCGGCCTCCGCCCGCACGGGCATCGCCGCGTCCACCACCTGCAGCACCCCGGCCGCGCCACGCATCGCGTAGTGGGCGTCGGCCACGAAGTTGCCCTGGCCCGGGGTGTCCAGGAGCGTCACTTCATGCTTGTTCCACGCCATGTGGTGCAGGGACGACGTGATGGTGCAGCGGCGGCGCAGTTCCTCGGGCTCGGTGTCGAAGAGCGAGGTCTCGTCGTCCACACGGCCGAGGCGCTGGGCAACTCCGCCCACGAAGGCCAGGGCGTCGGCGATCGAGGTCTTGCCGGCCCCGCCCTGTCCGGCCAAGGCCACGGTGCGAATGCGTGAAGGGTCCAGGGCCATCGGCTGCCTCCCTTGTCGATACGCGGCAGGCATCCGAAGAGCCGCCGTCTGTTCCGGCCGGGCACGGCGCCCGGCCTTCGTTGCTTCAACCCGGGACAGCCTCAGTTGCGTTCGTAGACCAGGCGCAGGCCGTCCAGGGTCAAGAACTCGTCCACTTCCTCGATGGTCGCCGACTGCGCCGCAATTAACGGGGCCAGGCCACCTGTTGCAAGGACGCGGCACTTGGTGCCTTCCTCCTTCTCGATCTGTCGAACGACCCCGTCCACCAGCGAGACGTAGCCGTAGGAGATGCCGGCCTGGATGGCGTGCACGGTGTTGCGCCCCACCACGCGAGGGGGACGCGCGATCTCCACGCGGGGAAGCTTGGCAGTGCGCGAGTAGAGGGCGTCCAGCGAGATCCCGATGCCAGGCACGATGACGCCGCCGATGTACTCCCCCTTGGCGGTCACGTAGTCGAAGGTGGTCGCGGTGCCGAAGTCGACGATGATCGTCGCCGCCTTCGTCCTCTCGTAGGCCGCCACCGCATTGACGATGCGGTCGGCGCCCACCTCGCGCGGGTTCTCGTAAAGGATGGGCATGCCGGTCTTGATGCCCGGCCCCACCACGAGGGCCTTGGTCTGGAAGTAGTCCAGGCTCAGTTGCTCGACGGTGCTCGTCAGCGGCGGCACCACGCTGGAGACGATGACCCCGCTCACCTTCGGGATGGAATGTCCGACGGCCTGGAAGAGGCTCCACATGAGGATGCCGTACTCGTCCGAGGTGCGTTCGGCGGCCGTCGTCAGCCGCCAGTGCCGCGTCAGCTCGCGGCCCTCGAACAGTCCGATCACCGTGTTGGTGTTGCCGACGTCGAACGTGAGAAGCAGGCCGCTCAGGGCTGGCATCGGTCG
>JBHEPB010000084.1:0-4843 GCA_046260515.1 Binatia bacterium | reverse complement strand
GCAGCGTGCGGACGAAGCTCACAGCGAGGAGCGCCTCCACCAGACGAAGATCCCGGCCAGCAGGATGAGTTCGGGCAGCACCAGCACCGAAAGGTAGAAGACGGTGCGCGCCTCGGTCTCGCCGAGGAAGGCGCGCGAGGCTCGCACCACGCGGGGCGCGATCGAGATCAGCTGGGTCTCGCCGGCGAGCCAGCCGATGACGCCCTGGCCCACCGCGTCGTTGTAGAGCTGGCGCAGGTACTGATTGGTGAGGAAGCTGGTGTCGCCGAAGATCGCGATCTTCACCTGCGCGCCGGCTTCGCCGCCGAGCACGGTGGCAGGGGCTTCGCCGCCCGCGGCCAGGGGCACCGGCCCGCGGATGTCGTCGTCGCCCAGTTCGGCCTCGCCCTGGCCGAAGATGCGCTCGACGTCCGTCTCGGCCCAACTCGTCGGCGACGTGAAGGCCAGGGGCTTGAAGGGCACCGGGCCGCCGGGCGCCTCGATGGCGGGAGAGACCGAGCGGGCCATCGAGTAGAGGCTGCGCTCGGTGAGGGCCTTGGTGGAAGGATGGTCGCCGTACTCGGTGACGATGGCGTCGGTGCCGATGGTGGCGCCCTGGAAGAGGCGCACCTGCTGGTCGAGGATCACGTCGTCGCCGACGCGCACGCCGAGGGAGCGGGCGAAGTCCGCCAGCTCGGGGTCGCGGTTGGGCTCGAGAAGGAGGAGGAGACTGCCGCCCTTCTTCAGGTAGTCGCGAATCTTGTCGAGTTCGGCCGGGAAGTGGGAGCGGTCGCCGGTGCCGACGACGAGCACGGCGGCGTCGTCGGGGATGGCCGGGGCCTCGGCGGCGAAGAGGCCGGCCACTTCGTAGTTCTGGTTGCGCAGGGTGTCGGCGAACAGGCCCATGCCCTCGGGCTTTTCCTTCTCGTCCGGCGAGGGCTCGCCGTGGCCGGTGAGGAAGTACACCTTCTTCTGCTCGCTGGTGGCCACCTTGTGGATGCCGTTGGTGATCGCTTCCTCTTCCACCTTGTCCACAGTGGTCGAGCGGTCGGCCATCTTGATCTTGATGGCGGGAATGGACTGGATCAGTTCGCGCTGGGCGATCTCGGGGCTGACCTGGGGATCGATGATCTGCCACTTCAGCTTGCTGCTGTAGTAGCCGTAGATCTGGGAGACCTCCTGGACGAAGGGTTTCTCCTGGGGGCCGACGAAAGCCAGGATCTCGACGTCGCCGTCGAGCTGGTCGAGCACCTGACGCGAGGCTTCGGTGAGGCTGTTGACGCCGGCGGCCGACATGTCCCAGCGCTTGTTGTAGCGCACGCCGAGGATGTTGAGCATCACCACCACCACCAGGAAGGCCACGGAGTAGACCAGGGCGTTGGTGCCGTAGCGGGTGGAACGGCGCCGGAAGAACTCGGTGAGCGAGCCGCTGCCGGTGGTGAAGAAGAGGGCGATGCAGACCAGGCCCGCGCCGATGTGGCCGAGGGCGAACCAGCCGAAGTCCCAGAACCCGAGCATGGGGTTCAGGGTCATGACGTGCTCGAGCATTCCGAACAGGACGAGGACGAGGCCGGCGATTCCGAGGATGGGTGCGCGCTTGCCCATGGTTACTTCCACCGGTTCGATTCCACCGCTCGGTGGGTCAGGAAAAGGAAAGTGCAGGTGAGGCTGAGGAAATAGACGATGTCGGCCGACTCGATGACGCCCTTGGCCATCTTCGCGAAGTGGGCCGAGACCGACAGGTAGCCGAGGACCCCGGCCACGGTGGGGCCCGCGCCCTCGGCCGGCCAGTTGATCACGAACAGCAGCAGCAGGATCACCAGGGCGCTGATGGTCGCGATGATCTGGTTGGACGTCAGCGCCGACGTGAAGTTGCCGACGGCGACGAAGGCGAGGGCGGTGAGCCAGAGGGCCAGCATGCCGGCCAGGGTCATGCCCAGCTCGGGGTTGCCGAACACGAAGAGCATCCCCGGGAACACGAAGCCCAGCAGCACCATCAGCGTGACGAGGAAGGCGCTGGCCACGAACTTGCCGAGCACCATCTCGCCGATCCTCACCGGCGAGGTGAAGAGCAGCTCGAAGGTGGACTGGTTCTTCTCCTCCGAGAAGCTGCGCATCGTGATCATCGGGGTCACGATCATCAGCACGAACAGGAGGTTGTGGAAGAGGGGGCCGATGACGGCGTCGTTCAGGTTGAGCCAGGTGGTGTCCATGCCCTGGAGCATGGCGTACTGGCTGGCCAGGCGGTTGAACTGCCCGAGCATGTTGAAGAAGAACCATCCCGCCAGCAGCGTGAAGCCGGTCAGCACCACGTAAGCGATGGGCGAGACGAAGACCGCGCGGATGTCGCGCGAGGCGATCGCGAGGATGTTACGCACGGGCGCCCTCCGTCGCGGCGGCGCCGGCCGCGGCCGAGCCGGTGAAGGCCGCGTCGCCGGTCACGTGCCGGAGGTACTCTTCCTCCAGGCTGCGTTCCTTCACGAGGTCGGCCATGTCGCTCTCGAGCGCGATGCGCCCGCCGTTGATGAGGACCACCTTGCCGCAGATCTGCTGGACCTCGGGAAGGATGTGGGTGGACAGGATGACGGTGCGTTCTGCGGCCAGGCCGCGGATGAGGCTGCGGATTTCGATGATCTGGGCCGGGTCCAGGCCCACCGTGGGCTCGTCGAGGATGAGGACGGCCGGCTGGTGGATGAGGGCCTGGGCCAGGCCCACTCTCTGGCGGTAGCCCTTGGAGAGGTGGCCGCACAGGCGCCCGGCCACGTGCTCGAGGCCGCACTCCTCGAGGACGCGGTCGGCGGCGGAGGAGACCTGGCCCCGGGGGATGGCCTTCAACTTGCCGACGTGGCGCAGGTAGCTGCGCACCGTCATCTCCAGGTAGAGGGGAGGGGTTTCCGGCAGGTAGCCGATGCGGCGGCGCACCTCGAAGGAGTCCTTGAAGACGTCGAACCCTTCGATGGTGACGGTGCCGGAGGTGGCCGGCATGAAGCCGGTCAGGATGCGCATCGTCGTCGTCTTGCCGGCGCCGTTCGGACCGAGGAAGCCGGCGGCCTCCCCCGTCGCGATCGAGAAGGAGACGTCATCGACCGCCGTGATGGACCCGTAGGTCTTCGTCAGGTGTTTGACTTCAATCATGCGTATCCGGGGTTGGGGAACAGGGTGGTCGGGAAGGCGGCTCGTCGCATGCAGTCGCGGTCCTCGGAAGGTGTTGAACCAGGGTTTCTATTGGGCGCCCAGACGCGAGTCAAAAGCCCTTTATTCGCAGTCTGTCCGTATTTTTCCGGGGCCGTGCCGCGGAGGTCGCGGGAACGCCTGTTCCGCAGGTCGCCGGTGCTGCGGCGAGGCGAAGTCGGCTGCGAGCGGAACCCTCGCGGGGGCCGGCGTCACTTGCATCGGAAGAGGGCCTGGCCGACACCACCCGAGCCGTGGGCAAGGGCACCGTCTACCTGCTCGACACGAGCTTCTTCATCTTTCGCGCCTACCACGCGCTGCCCCCGCTGACGACGTCGAAGGGGGTCCCCACCAACGCCGTCCACGGCGTCTCGACCATGCTCGAGAAACTGATGCGCGAGCGGCGCCCCGTCTTCATGGGGGCCTGCTTCGACACGGCCCGCGCCACCTTCCGCCGCGACCTCTATCCGGCCTACAAGGCCAACCGCCTCGAGCCCGACGAGGAGCTGCGCGTGCAGTTCCCCTTCGTGCGCCGCCTGGTGGCCGCCCTGGAGATCCCCGTTCTCGACCGCGAGGGCTTCGAGGCCGACGACATCCTGGCCACCCTGGCCAGGCGCTACGAGGACGACGGCTACGAGGTCGTGCTGGTGACCGGCGACAAGGACCTGATGCAGTGCGTGACGGACCACACCTCCCTCATGGACCCCATGAGGGACCTGGTGATCGGCCGCGACGGCGTCCACGAGAAGTTCGGCGTCGGTCCCGAGGCCGTGCCCGAGGTCCTCGGCCTCATGGGCGACTCCTCGGACAACATCCCGGGGGTGAAAGGCATCGGCCCCAAGACGGCCACGGCCCTGATCGCCCACTTCGGGACCATCGAGGCCATGCTGGAGCGGAGCGCCGAGATCGAGACCCTGCCCATCCGGGGAGCCGCCGGCGTGCGCAAGAAGATCGAGGAGGGGGCCGAGATGGCCCGACTCTGCCGCTTCCTGGCCGAGGTGAAGCGTGACGTCCCTGTGGAAGTGGAGCCCGACCAGCTTCGCATCGGCCATCTGGCCACGGACGAGCTGTCGGCCCTCGCCGACGAGCTCGAGATGCACCGCCTCGTGGCGAGGATGAAGGCCTTGGCCGGCGACCTCGGCTCGGGCCCGCGCCTGGCGCGCGCGGACGCAGCCGACGCGGCGGCCGCACCGGCGGTGAAGAAGGCGGGCCGGGGAGTGGCGGGCGACCAGCAGGAGTTCGGAATGGGGGCGCGCGCCGATGGAGAGACGGCCGCGCCCGCGTCGTCCCTCCTGTCCGGCAACGACTTCGGGGCGGCGGTGGCCGCCCTCCAGGGCCCTCGCGTTTTCGCGAGTGTCGAGGAGGACAACGAGGGCTGGACGGTGGCTTTCGGCGCCGGCGGCGCGGTGGCGGCCTGTCGCGAGCGCGAGGCCGCTGTTGCGGCCCTGGCCGGCCTCGCCGCGCGCGGCGCGAGTCTCGTCGGCTTCGACCTGAAGGCCCTCTGCCGCGAGTTCGGCGCCGTGCCGGGCAAGGACGGCCTCGACCTCGGCGTGGCCTCCTATCTCTGCGACCCCGAAGCCGGCGACCACTCCCGCGAAGACGTCTGCCGTCGCTTCCTGCGCGAGGAAGCCTGTGAACCGGCCGAAGGGGAGGCGGCCTTCGGGCAGCTCGCCCGCGCCGCGGAGGCGCTCGA
>JBHEPB010000079.1:0-9196 GCA_046260515.1 Binatia bacterium | reverse complement strand
GCCGAGACCTGCACGGGATCGAGCAGCACCTGCCCGGCAGACGGCTTTGCAAACGCCGGAACGATCTGCCGCAGCGATGCGGGTGATTGCGACGTCGCCGAGACCTGTACGGGAACCTCCAACAGCTGCCCGGCCAACGGCTTCGACCCGGGCGGAACGGCGTGCACGACCGACGGCAACGTGTGTACCGATGACGTGTGCAACTCGACCGGCGGCTGCACCCATACGAGCAACACCGCGCCTTGCGACGACGGGCTCTACTGCACCGTGGGCGATGCCTGCACGGGTGGAACCTGCGGAGGCGCCGCCCGCGACTGCACCGATTCGATCGCCTGTTCCGTTGGGGCTTGCGACGAGGGATCCGATTCCTGCATCCAGCAGGCGAACGACTTCCTCTGCAACGACGCGGACGAGTGCACGCAGGACAGCTGCGCCATCGCCATGGGCGGCTGTGTGAACGAGAACATCTGCGCAAGCGACATCTGCCGCAGCGCGGGCTACTGGTCCACGCACAGTGGCTACGAGAAGAGCAACTCGGTCAACGTCGGGCAACTGGTCATTGACGCCGTCGGTCCTCTCGAGGTCTGCGGCGAAACGATCAGCACGACCAGCAACTCGAGCTCTCCCTACGTCGATGGCCTGGGCCTGACCTCGAATCTCGAAGGCCTCTGCATGCGCAGCCAGGGCGTGAAACAGCGTCAGCTCTATCGCCAGCTGACGGCCGCGGCCCTCAACTGCGCCATCAGCGGCGACGACTGCGATGTCATCCTTGCGAAGTACATCGACGTGTCGTTCACGGAATGCAGCAACCTTTGCGAAGGACTCGCGGTCGCCCCGGACGCGCCCAGCGTCGGGGAATGCGTCGCCCAGCTCGACTGCTTCAACAACGGCGGACAGACCGTCGATGGCAAGTGTGCGATCGGCACATGCGCCAACGATTCGTCGCTCTACTGCGGCTCGGACTTCGGCGCCTGCCCGGACGTCAACGCCCTCCCCCAGGAGTGCGTGGGCTTCGTGAACAGCTGCCACGACGCGGACCTCTGCAATGAGGACATCGGGGTGTGCCCGACGAAGACCTCCGCTTCGAGCCCGAGGGCCTGCCAGGAGGCGGGGAAGAACGACTGCACGATCGATTCCTGCAACTGAGCATCCTGCCCTGATGGGCTGGACAAGGGGCGCACAGTGAGGTGCGCCGGGAGGCGGGGTCGCGAAAGCGGCCCCGCCTTTCTTTGCGCGCAACCCTTTGGACCGGGATGGGCCGCTTTCGAAGCGTGGGGGAGACAGGGAGCTCGCCGAGCCCTTCCCGACAGGCGAAACCGCCAAGGCCCTCACCCGCTTCGACGAACTCTGCGCCGCGCTCGACGCCCGGTCGCCGTAGCTTGACATCGCCCATTCTCCGGGGAGACTTCGGCGGCGGCGAAGGCCTCGCCCTGCGGCAGACCACCATGACCGAACCTGCAAGATTCACAGGCTTTCGCGCCGCGGCCCGCCGACGGCGGGCGCGCCGAAAGAGCGCCGCTCTCTCCTCTCTCGCAGCGGCCCTCCTTGCGATACCCCCCGCTGCCGCCCTCGCCTTGGCCGACCAGCCCGCCTCCCCCGTCGCCGGGTTCGAGCGCGTGGACACCACCTTCGAAAGCGTCGACGCCACCGTGTCGGCCCAGTGGGAGTTCCCGGCCAGAACTCCCGCCCCGCTGGTGGTGCTGATCCCCGCTTCCGAGTCGGTGGACCGCGACGGCCTGCCGCCGGGCTACGGCGAGGATCCCTCCACCGGCATCTACGCCCAGTTCGCTCGCAAGCTGTTGGAGGCCGGGTTCGCCGTTTTCCGCTACGACTCGCCGGGCACCGGGCGCAGCAGCTCGGGCCAGTTCTGTACCGTGCGCTCGACGGCGCTGGAGGCCTACACCCGCGCCGTCGACCACCCCAAGGTGGACATCTCGCACGTCTTCCTCCTCGGCCACAGCGCCAGCACCGACACCATCGTCGGCATCTACACGCGCTACGCCGCCGTGCAGCCGCCGGCCGGCGTCGTCCTGCTGGCCAGCATCGTCGGCGAGACCGACATCGTGCGCGTCGAGGCCCCCACCCTCATCGTGGTCAGCGACAAGACTCCGGACGATGTCTACAAGCACGGCCAGTTTCCCGCCGACGCGCGTTCGCGCCACACCGAAAAGAAGCTGGAAACCTCGCTCGTGAACCTGCCCGGGGCGGAGGCCACCCTGCTGACGCCCACCGACAAGAACGGCGGCGGCAAGCACTACTCCATCGACCCGCGGGCGGTCGATGCCACCCTGAACTGGCTGCGCGGGCAGCTCGGTCTTCCGGTCAAGAGCTGATCGGCAGCACCTTCCCGACAAGCATCGATGCGACGACCTTTCCACCACGGCGCGCGGCCGGTACGCCTCGGCGCCTGCCTGGCGCTCCTGCTGCTGGCCTCCTCCTGCGGAGAGCCGAAACCGGGCGGACCTGCCGGCTCCGACGGGAGCGCCATCCTCGTGGACATGGCCACGGTGGAAACCCGCGACATCGACGTGACCCTGGAAGCCGTGGGCACCGCCTACGCCAGCGGCCAGGTGGACATCCGTCCCCAAGTGAGCGGCACCCTGCTGGCAGCGCCGTTCGTGGAAGGCCAGGACGCCGAGGAAGGGCAGGTTCTCGCCCGCATCGACGACGGCAAGGCTCGCGCGTCGCTGGCCCTGGCCCACGCCCAGCTCGACAGCGCCCGCGCCAAGGTGGCCGTGGCCACCGAACGCCTCGGCCGTTTCCGGCGCCTCGCCGCCGAGGAACTCGTCTCGCGCGAGGAGTACGCCACGCTGGAGAGCGAGCAGAAAGCTGCCGCGGCGGCCGTGCGCGAGAACGAAGCCGAAGTGCGCTTGGCCGAGCGCAACCTGGAAGACTTCACGCTGAAGGCGCCGATCACCGGCCGCATGGGCATCCGCTACGTAGACGTCGGCAACTTCATCGAGGCCGGCACGGTGCTGGCCACCTTGGTGGCCACCGATCCCCTCGAAGTTCTGATCACCGTGCCGAGCACGGCGGTGCGCGGCCTCGAAGTAGGCCAGGAGGCCGGCATCCGCGACACAGATCCCTCCCGCACCCTGCTCGGCCAGGGCCGCATCCGCGTGATCGATCCGCGCGTGGACACCGACACGCGTATGGTCAGCGTGAAGGTGCTGGTCCCCAACCCCGACGAGAAGATCAAGGCCGGGCAGTTCGTGGCCGTCTCCCTCGTGCGCGAGAGCCGGCCCGGCGCCATTGTGGTACCCGAGGACGCGGTCCTGCCCCAGGCCGGCAAGGCCTTCGTCTTCGTGGTGAAGGACGGCCTGGCCGCGCGCCGCGAGATCGTGCTCGGCGAGCGCCTGCCGGAGATGGTCGAAGTGACCTCGGGCCTTTCCGCCGGCGAAACCATCGTGACCCGCGGCCAGCATCGCCTCTCCGAAGGCGTGAAGGTGGCCCAGCAGCAGGGACCCAAGGACGCGGCGCCGCCCAAGGCGCTTCCCGACGAGCCCGGGCGGGGCTGAAGTGCGACTGCCGCGCCTGTCCATCGAGCGCCCCGTCCTGGCCACCGTGTTCTCGCTGGCCCTGCTGGTGCTGG
Organism: Binatia bacterium; assembly: GCA_046260515.1. Classification (GTDB taxonomy): domain Bacteria; phylum Desulfobacterota; class Binatia; order UBA1149; family CAITLU01; genus DATNBU01. The sequence goes on along the minus strand of JBHEPB010000079.1, from coordinate 5,604 downwards.
GCGTGGCCGGCTGGGTGCGCCTGCCGGTGCGAGAGCTGCCGAACGTGGACTTCCCCATCGTCTCGGTCACCACCGTGCTTCCGGGCGCGAGCCCCGAGGTGGTCGAGACCGAGATCACCGAGCTTCTCGAAGAGGAACTGAACGGGGTGGAGGGCATCGACTACATGAAGTCGAGCTCTTCCGAGCAGATCAGCCAGATCACCATCCAATTCGACCTGGGCCGCGACATCGACGCGGCGGCCCAGGACGTGCGCGACCGCGTGGGCCGCGTGCGCTCGCGCCTTCCCGACAACACCGAGGAGCCCCGCGTTGACAAGATCGACGCCGACGCCCAGGCCATCATGTGGCTGGCCCTGTACTCGGACACGCGTTCGTCGCTGGAGCTGATCGACCTGTCCGACCGCCAGATCCGCCCACGCCTGGAAACCCTTCCCGGCGTCGGCCAGATCCAGGTGGGCGGTTCCAACAAGCGCGCCATGCGCATCGAGCTGGACCGCGACCTGCTCACCGCTGCCGGCGTCGCCGTGTCCGACGTGCTTCATTCCCTTCAGCGCGAGAACGTGGAGCTTCCCTCGGGCCGCATCGAAGGAAAGTGGCGCGAGTTCGTGGTTCGCACCGAAGGCGACCTGAGAACTCCGGAAGAGTTCGAGGCCCTGATCGTGGCCTACCGGGGAGCCACGCCGGTGCGCCTGCGCGACGTCGGCCGCGTGCGCTACGGCTACGAGAACGAGAGAACGGCGGCCCGCTTCAACGGCGTGCCCACCACCGGACTCGGCGTCGTCAAGCAATCGCGGGCCAACACGCTCACCGTGGCCAACGCCGTCAAGGCCGAACTCGAGAGCATCCGCAAGACCTTGCCCGACGGCTTCCACCTGGCCGTGGCTTTCGACCAGTCCACCTTCATCGAGCAGTCGGTCACCGAGGTGCAGGAGAGCCTGCTGCTGGCCAGCGTGCTCGTCGTCGTCATCATCTTCGTGTTCCTGCAGAGCGGGCGCTCGACGATGATCCCGAGCGTCGTGATCCCCGTCTCCATCGTGAGCGCCTTCGGCGCCATGTACTTCCTCGACTTCACGATCAACAACCTCACCCTGCTGGCGCTGACCCTGGTGGTGGGCGTGGTGGTGGACGACGCCATCATCGTGCTCGAGAACATCTACCGCCACATGGAGGAGGGAAAGGGACGCGTCGAGGCGGCGCTGGCCGGCAGCGACGAGATCGCTTTCGCCGTGCTCGCGACCACGCTCACGCTGGTGGTGGTCTTCGTGCCCATCGCTTTCCTGTCGGGCGTGGTGGGGCGCCTCTTCTACGAGTTCGGCATCACGGTGACGGTGGCCGTGGCCGTGTCGGGATTCGTGGCCCTCACGCTCACGCCCATGCTCTGCTCCCGGGTGCTGGGCCTCGGCACCACGGCCTCGCGCCAGACCACCCTCGGCGCCATGGCCCGCGCCTTCGATCGCGGGGTGACCGCCACGGCGGCCGCCTACGAGCGCACCCTGCGCGTCGCGCTTCGCCACCGGCCGACGGCCATCGCCGCGCTGGTCGGAGCCACGGCGGCCAGCGTCGGCCTCTTCCTCTACGTGGGCAAGGAATTCGTCCCCGAGGACGACCGCGGTTACTTCCTGGCCAGCCTGAAGTCCCCCGAAGGCTCGACCCTGGCCTACCAGGACGGCGTCCAGCGCCAGGTGGAAGACCTCCTCAACCGCACGCCCGAGGTGCGTTCCTTCTTCTCGGTGGTGGCCTTCGGCGCCGCCGGCCCGGGCGGCGTCAACCAGGGCATCATGTTCGTGCGCATGCACGACGCCGACCGGCGCTCGCGCAGCACCCAGCAGGTGATCTCCGAGCTGCGCGGCAAGGCCATGAACATCGTCGGCACCGACGTCTACTTCTTCATGGCCAACCCGCTGCGCCAGGGAAACCGCGGCACGCCTTTCCAGATCGCCATCCAGAACCCCGACTTCGACAAGCTGGTGGAGGCTTCCCAGCGACTCGAGGTGGAAGTGGCCAAGTTGCCGGGGCTGCGCGACGTGGAACTGGACCTCGAGGTGGACAAGCCCCAGCTCGACGTGCACATCGACCGCGAGAAGGCGGCCTCGCTCGGCATCTCGGCCACCGACATCGCCGACACGCTGCGGGTCCTGCTCGGCGGCGACGAAGCGACGCGCTTTCGCCGCGGCAACGAGCTCTACGACGTCATCGTGCAGCTGAAGGCCGCCGACCGCTTCGCCACCACCGATCCGGCCAGCATCTACGTGCGCACGGGCCCCGGAGCCCTCGTGCCCCTGTCCAACGTGGTCCAGGTGCGCGAAAGCGTGGGGCCGAGCGCGGTCAACCACTACGACCGCAAGCGCTCGGTGATCCTCAGCGCCAACCTCGACGGCACCGACCTCGGCACCGCCATCGGCAAGGTGGACGACCTGGCGCGAGAGATCCTGCCGGCGGGCTTCACGACCAGCCTGGCGGGCGAGTCCCGCGAGTTCGTGCGCGGCTCCCAGGGCCTCAGCATCACCTTCCTGCTGGCTCTGGCCGCCGTCTTCCTGGTGCTGGCGGCCCAGTTCGAGAGCTTCATCCACCCCTTCACCATCATGCTGGCCCTGCCCCTGGCCACCTTCGGCGCCCTGGCGGGCCTGGCCGTCTTCGGCATGACACTCAACATCTACAGCTTCATCGGCCTCATCATGCTGATGGGCCTGGTCACCAAGAATTCCATCCTGCTGGTGGACTACGCCAACTCGCTGCGGGAGGCGGGAATGGGTCCCCTGGACGCCGTGACCCAGGCCGGCCGCGTGCGCTTGAGGCCCATCCTGATGACGGCGGCCTCGACCATCGTGGGCATCATCCCGGTGGCCCTCGGCCTCGGGGCCGGCTCGGAAAGCCGCCGGCCCCTGGGCGTGGCGGTACTGGTGGGCATGACCACCTCCACACTGCTCACCCTCTATGTCGTGCCGGTCTTCTACACCCTGGTCGAATCAGCCCGCGGCTGGCTATCACGGCGCCGGGCGGGCCGGGCCTGACGTTCACATCCCCTTCCACCCGTTCGGAGCGAGCCGGTCTCTCGCATAGCGCTCGGGCCCCCCGCCGTGAGTGGGACTCGATCTTTTTCGTACTACCCGCGTGACCTTGGACACGTTGGAGTATGTCCGCAGCATTTGACTCGTTTCTTCCGGACGTGAAACAAGTCGGATCGCGCCACTCGGCGCGATCCGCAAGGGCTGGGAGCTGGGGGCTTCCAGGGATCGCCGAGACGGGCGGCAGGGGGAGGGAAACGATGGCCCCACCAGGACACGGTCCGGTCGGTCGTGCGCAATGGCGCGACCCCGTTCGGCTGTCCTGAGCGCCATCTCGCTCTACGATTCCCGCAGCGCCCCGGTGCTGCGTCCTCTCCTGACACCGCCTTCGACCGTCGTGGCCACGGAGTCCTGCACGGACGCTCCGCTCACTCCGAGCGAAGCGCCGCCCAGGACCGCAATCGTCCGGCAACGGACAGGGGAGTCCGCATGAGCGTTTCGTCACCAACCGCATCGAGTACGGGCCGTCTCGCGACCCGCCTGCGCGTCATCGTCGCTTCCCTTTCCACGGCCATGGTCGTGCTCGGCGCTGCTCCTGCACTTGCCGCCATCCAGACCTACTCCGACGTCGGGCTGACAACCCAGAAGGAGGTCTTCCCCCGCGGCGTCACGGTCTACGCGCAAGCCACCGCGCTCAACGCGGGTCGCGGTTACCGCTTCGAAGTCATCGACAGCACCAACACCCAGAGGTTTCTCGGGGCGTGTTTCACCGGGGTCACGACCGCCTCGTCGAGTTATGCGACCGTGCTGGCCGACCCCATCTCCACCGGCACGAGGTGGCGCTACATCGTTCGTGACTACGCCAGTTCGACCTGTGTCGGCGGGAATTCGAACCAGACGGAGAACTTCTCGCTGACGAGCATCATCACCTATGCCGACGCGACGCTCACGACCCCGAAATCGGTCTTCCTCCCCGGCGAGTCGGTCTACCTCGTCATCAACGGCTATCTCAACGTCAACAACATCAGCATCGTCTGGGTGAAGCCCGGCCCGACCACGGCCTGCTCGAACACCGCCGGCGGCGATCGGCCCGATGGAACCGCGGCGGCCGTCGTCCCCAACTCCCACCTCCTCTACCCGCCCGGTGTCGGCGGCGACCAGTGGAATCAGTTGGCGAGCTACAACGCGCCCAACACCTGCGAAGCCCTGGCGGCCGGGAATGCCGGCCAGTGGCAGGTCACCGTGGGCGACGCCGGCGTCAATCAGATCACGCTCGACGCCTTCGTCGTCAACGCCGATTGCGGCAACGGCACCCTGGACGGCGGCGAGCAGTGCGACAACGGTGTGAACAACGGAGCCGGCGGAGCCTGCTGCACGAGTTCCTGCACGTTCGTGAGCACCGCCACCACGTGCCGCGCTTCGGCCGGCGTTTGCGACACGGCCGAGAACTGCACGGGGGCCAGCGGCACCTGCCCAGCCGACAGCTTCGTCTCCTCCGATACCCCTTGCCGCACCGCGGCCGGTGTCTGCGACGCGGTCGAGAACTGCACCGGTGCCTCCGCCTCCTGCCCGGCGGATCTCTTCCAGCCGACCAGCACCACTTGCCGCACCTCCGCCGACGTTTGCGATACGGCCGAAAGCTGCACGGGCACCGGCGCCGACTGTCCGGCCGACGCCTTTGCCGCCTCCTCGGTCGAGTGCCGCGCCTCCGCCGGCGTCTGCGACACGGCCGAAAGCTGCACGGGGACAGGTGCCGCCTGTCCTACCGACGCCTTCGTTTCTTCTTCGACCACCTGCCGCGTGGCGGCCGGTGTCTGCGACGCTGCGGAAACCTGTACCGGAACCGGCGCCGCCTGCCCCGCCGACGTGTTTCAGCCCACCTCCGTCACCTGCCGCGGCGATGCGGGAGCTTGCGACGTGGCCGAGGTCTGCCCCGGCAACGCTGCCGACTGTCCGGCCGACGTCTTCGAGTCGGAAGGCACGTCGTGCGGAAGCCCGATGGTCACGGCCTGCACCGACGCCGACAGCTGCGATGCCAACGGCCAGTGCCAGCCCAATCACGAAGCCGATGGAACGCTCTGCCGTGCGTCGGCCGGCTCCTGCGACATGGCGGAGACCTGCGAGAGCGGCGCCTGCCCCGCCGACACGGTCCTGCCATCCACCACCATCTGCCGCGGCGCCGCCGGTGCCTGCGATCTCGCGGAGTCCTGCGACGGCGTAGCCGGCGAGTGCCCCGCCGACGCGGTCGAGCCCACCTCCACCGTCTGCCGCGGCGCCGCCGGAGTCTGCGACACCGAGGAGACCTGCGACGGCGTGGGCGCCGACTGCCCCGCCGACGCGGTCGAGCCCACTTCCACCGTCTGCCGCGGCGCCGCCGGGATCTGTGACACCGAGGAGACCTGTGACGGTGCAGGCACAGACTGCCCCGCCGACTCCTTCGTGGCCTCCTCGGTCCAGTGTCGTGTCTCCGCCGGAATCTGCGACCCGGCCGAAAGCTGCACCGGAACCGCCGCCGACTGCCCCGTCGACACCTTCGTCTCCTCGGCGACTACCTGCCGCGCGGCAGCCGGAGTCTGCGACGCCGCCGAAAGCTGCACCG
>JBHEPB010000063.1:0-9612 GCA_046260515.1 Binatia bacterium | reverse complement strand
GCCGAGAGCCAGCTTGTCCTGGAGCCCGAGATGGATGCGGGCCGCAGCGCGCGTGATCTTGCGCGTCACGAACGACTCCCCGCGTCGCGGTGACTCGTGGTTGAAGAGGATGCCGCTGCAGGCGAACAGCCCGTAGGCTTCGCGATAGTTCACCGTCTGGTGGTGGGCGAACACCTTGGCGCAACCGTAAGGGCTGCGGGGGTGGAAGGGCGTCGTCTCCCGCTGGGGCACCTCGACCGCCCGTCCGAACATCTCGCTGGAGGAGGCCTGGTAGAAGCGGGCCGGGTGGCGCATGCGGCGAACACCCTCGAGAAGGTGCATGGCCCCCATCGCGTCTACCTCCACCGTGAAGGTCGGCTCGTCGAAGGAAACGCGGACATGGGATTGGGCGGCGAGGTTGTACACTTCGTCGGGCTCGATGGCGTCGAGGAGATCCCGAAGCCTCAGAGCGTCGGTCATGTCGCCGTAATGGAGGTGGAACCGCGGCCCCTCGTCGCCGGTGCCGGCGTCGGGTGGGCGGAGATGGTCGATCCGGGTGCGCGCCACCGTGCTGGTACGGCGCACGAGGCCGTGGACCTCGTAACCTTTCCCGAGCAGCAGCTCCGCAAGATACGAACCGTCCTGGCCGGTGACACCGGTTACAAATGCGCGTTTTCCCACGGGGTTTCCGCTGCGCCACTACGGCAGCGGCGCGGCGCTGTCAATCCTTTCCAAGGTCCTGTCCGACGCGAGCGGCCCGCATGCCCGCGCGGCGCTTGTTGCGCTTTCGATTCCTCTCGGCGACCTGGAGGTCCTCGAGAAAGAGCTGCTCCACCTTCAGTCGAGCCCACTCGGTCTTGCGCAGGAACTTGAGGCTGGACGCGATGCTCGGATTCTCGCGAAAGCAGCCGATGCGAATGCGGGCCCCCAGGTCGTCCCACCCTCGCCTCTCCACGAGGTCTTCCAGCATCGCCTTCAGGCTGACGCCGTGAAGGGGATTGTTGGGCTGCACGTCCGTGTCGCCTGCCGTCATGCCGATGGAAGTATGCGTTCAGGAGGCCGGATCAATTCGCGCGCGGCGGCGCGCCGGCACCGGCCGCACCCGCGCATGGCGCCAACCGGTCGCCGTCGCTCGCCTTTCACTCCTCGCCGCAACCCGCCCGTGCGCACCTCCCGCCGCCTGCGGACGCTCACTTTGACTTCCGGCGGCAGGGGTCGATATACCCGGCATTGCGCGGCGCGAGCCGCTGCATCCCTGATGAAGGCACCCCTGAACGACGTCGCGGTCGTCGTCATTCCCGCCAGGTACGGGTCGACGAGACTGCCGGGAAAGCCGTTGGCCGATCTCGGGGGTCGCCCCCTCATCGAACACGTCTGGCGGCGTTCCTGCATGGCCGCCCTGCCCTCCAGGGTCCTGGTGGCCACCGACGACGAGAGGATCCGGGCGGCCCTGCCCAGCGAAACCGAGGTCGTGATGACGCGGGCCGACCACCCGAGCGGCAGCGACCGCATCGCCGAGGTGGCGGAGGGCCTGGACTGCGGCATCCTCGTGAACGTGCAGGGGGATCTCCCCCTGCTCGACCCCAGCCTCGTGGACGAGCTCATCGAGATGCTGCGGGCCGATCCCGCCCTCGGCCTGGCCACCGTGGCCGTTCCCATCGACACGGCCGAAGAGTTCGCCAACCCCTCGGTGGTCAAGGTGGTCTGCGATGCCTCGGGCCGGGCCCTCTACTTCTCCAGGGCTCCCATCCCCTTTGACCGGGCGGCGCCGCAGTCGCCGAACGGGGCCATGCGCCACGTGGGCATCTATGCCTACCGGCGCGACACCCTGCTGCGCTTTGCGAAGATGGCCCCGACCCCCCTCGAGAAAACCGAGCGCCTCGAACAGCTTCGGGCCCTCGAGAACGGTATCGTGATCGGAGTGGTGCGCCGCCCCCACGGCGTGCCCATCGAAGTGGACACCCCCGAAGACCTTGCCGCCGCGCGTCTCGCGCTGGCAGCGAGCGAAGGGGTCCGGGCCGCAAGGCCTTCCACCGCCCGGGCGGCCATGGCCGCCAAGGAGGTTCCAACGTCATGAGCGCAAACGAAGGTCGGCCTACCAAGTACATCTTCGTCACCGGGGGCGTCGTCTCGGCTCTCGGCAAGGGACTGGCCTCCGCCTCGATGGGCGCGCTGCTGGAGAGCTCGGGACTCAAGGTCTCGATGCTCAAGATGGATCCCTACATCAACGTGGATCCCGGAACGATGAGCCCCTTCCAGCACGGCGAAGTCTACGTGACCGACGACGGCTACGAGGCCGACCTCGACCTCGGCCACTACGAGCGCTTCATCTCCACGCCGATGAGCCGGCGCAACAACATCACCACCGGCGCCGTCTACTTCGAGGTGATCACCAAGGAGCGCCGCGGCGACTACCTGGGCGCCACCGTGCAGGTGATCCCGCACATCACCGATGAGATCAAGAGCCGCATCCGTGCGGCAGCCGAGGGCATGGACCTGCTGATCGGCGAGGTCGGCGGCACCGTCGGCGACATCGAGAGCCTGCCCTTCCTGGAAGCCATCCGCCAGATGCGCGTGGACGTGGGCTCGGAGAACGTCCTCTTCATCCACCTGACGCTGGTGCCCTACATCGGCACGGCCGGTGAGATCAAGACCAAACCCACCCAGCACAGCGTCAAGGAACTGACCGGGCTCGGCATCCAGCCCGACATCCTGCTGCTGCGCTGCGACCGACCCCTGTCGCAGGCGGTGAAGGAAAAGGTCGCCCTCTTCTGCAACGTGGACAAGAAGTCGGTGCTGGAAGCCCGCGACGTGGACAGCATCTACAAGCTGCCCCTCGCGCTCCAGGAACAGGGCCTCCACGACCGCGTGACCACCAAGCTCCACATCTGGACGGGCGCGCCCAAGCTCGTGCCCTGGGAGAAAGTCGTCCACACGGTCGAGAACCCCAAGGACAAGGTTCGCATCGCCATGGTCGGCAAGTACGCGGGCCTGGCCGACTCCTACAAGTCCATGAATGAGGCGCTTGCCCACGGCGGCATCGCCAATGAGTGCGCGGTGGAGATCATGCACGTGGACTCCGAGGAAGTGGAGGCCAAGGGCATCGTGCCCGAGATCCTCGCGGCCGACGCCATCCTGGTGCCCATGGGCTTTGGCCCGCGCGGCACCGAGGGCAAGATCCGCACGGTGCAGTACGCCCGCGAAAACGGCGTGCCCTTCTTCGGCATCTGCTACGGCATGCAGATGGCCGTCATCGAGTTCGCCCGCAACGTTTGCGGCCTGGAGGGCGCCCACACGACAGAGGCCGACCCGGACGCGCCCCATCCCGTGATCGACCTGATGATCGCCCAGCAGGCCCTGGCCCAGAAGGGCGGCACCATGCGCCTCGGCGCCTATCCCTGCGCGATCAAGGAAGGCACCCTGGCCCACCGCACCTACGGCAAGCGCAAGATCAGCGAGAGACATCGCCACCGCTACGAGTTCAACGTCGCCTACCGCGACCGCATCGAGAAGGGCGGAATGGTCCTGTCGGGAACCTCGCCGGACGGCTCCCTGGTCGAAATGGTCGAGATCCCCGACCACCCGTGGTTCCTGGCCTGCCAGTTCCACCCGGAGTTCAAGTCGAAGCCCCTCGATCCGCATCCCCTGTTCCGCGGCTTCATCCGCGCAGCCCTTGCCCACAAGCAGCAGCGCCGCGAGACGCCGCCCCTGCGCGGCCTCGGCCTGCGCGTGGTGGGCGCCCGCGAAGACACGGAGTCCCAGGGCTGATGACGACCCCTTCGAGCGGCGCGCCTGCGCCTTTCCGGATCGGCAACGGCCCGCGCTCCTTCGAAGTGGGCGCGGGGCGCCTTTTCCTCATCGCCGGCCCCTGCGTCATCGAATCTCGCGATTCGGTGCTGCGCCACAGTGCGGCCCTCGCCCGCATCAGCGACGACGTGGGCATGCCCATCGTCTTCAAAGCCTCCTTCGACAAGGCCAACCGCACCTCGCACTCCTCGTTCCGCGGCATCGGCATACAGGAAGGGCTGAAGATCCTCGCCGAGGCGCGCGAGGCCACCGGCCTTCCGGTGCTGACCGACGTCCACGAGGTGAGCCAGGTAGGACCGACGGCCGCGGTCGTGGACTTCCTGCAGATCCCCGCCCTGCTCTGCCGCCAGACCGACCTCGTGCAGGCGTGCGCAGCCAGCGGCAGACCGGTGAACATCAAGAAGGGCCAGTTCCTGGCGCCCTGGGACATGAAGAACGTGCTGGCCAAGGCCCGCGAGGCCGGCGGCACGAGCATCGCGCTCACCGAGCGCGGCGCCAGCTTCGGCTACGGCAACCTCGTGAGCGATTTCCGAAGCCTCGAGATCATGCGCGGCCTGGGCGCTCCGGTGATCTTCGACGCCACCCATTCCGTGCAGCTTCCCGGGGCCGGCGGCGACAAGTCGGCCGGCGAGAGGCGCTTCATTCCCACCCTGGCCCGCGCCGCGGTAGCAGTGGGCACCGACGGGCTCTTCATGGAAGTGCACGAGGATCCGGACAAGGCCCTGAGCGACGGGCCCAATTCCCTCCACCTGCACGACCTGGCCGACCTGTTGAAGCGACTGCTCGCGATTCACTCCGCGCGCACGGCGCCCCTGTCCTGAGGAGAAGGCCGCGATGGTTCGCACCGTGGATCCGAAGGCTGCGCTGGAGACCGCCCGCCGCGTCCTCAGCGTCGAGCGCGAAGCGCTGGACGAGGCGGCGGCGCGCTTGACCGAGGACTTCGGCCAGGCCGTGGACTTCATCCTGCACTGCAAGGGCCGCGTGGTGGTGACCGGCATGGGCAAGTCGGGGCAGATCTGCCGCAAGATCGCTGCGACCATGTCGTCCACGGGCACCTCGTCCTTCTTCCTGCACGCCGGCGAAGCGGTGCACGGCGATCTCGGGATGTTCGCGCGCGGCGACGTCTGCATCGCCATCTCCAACAGCGGAACCACGCAGGAAGTGCTGGCCCTGCTTCCCGGCGTGAAGCGCCTCGGCCTACCGCTGATCGCCATCACCGGCGGGAGGAACTCGGCCCTGGCCCAGGCCGCCGACGTGGTGCTGGATGCCGGCGTGCGCCAGGAAGCCTGTCCCATGAACCTGGCGCCCACGGCCAGCACCACGGTGACCCTGGCCCTAGGCGATGCGCTGGCCGTCGCGGTGCTGGAGGCCAAGGGTTTCACCGACCGCGACTTCGCGATGCTGCATCCGGGCGGCGCCCTCGGTCGCAAGCTGATGCGCGTCGAGGAAGTGATGCATCCCGACTCCCAGGTGCCGCTGGTGCCGGAGACGGCCACATTGGCCGAAACGCTGCACGCCATCACCCAGGGCGGGCTCGGAACCGTCGGCGTGATCGAGGCCGGCAACCAGGGCCTCCTCGTCGGCGTGGTCACCGACGGCGATGTCCGTCGCGCCGTACTGCGCCACGGCGACGTGAGCGCCTGCAAGGCTGCCGACCTGATGTCGAAACAGCCCAAGACGGTGGCCGCCGAGGCCCTGGCCGAGGAAGCGCTGGCCACGATGGAGAAGCACTCGATCACGGCGCTCTTCATCCTGGAGACCGGCACGCGCCGGCCTATCGGCATCGTTCACCTCCACGACCTGCTCAAGGCGAGCGTGGCCTGAGACGTGACGTGAGCCGCCGGGCCTGGCGCTACGCCGTCGCAGCCGTACTGGCGCTGGTCCTCGGGGCGCTCGCCTTCGCGATCCGTCGTCCCGGCGGCGTCCCCAACCTGCTCGAGCCGTCCTTCCTCGCCACCCAGGCCCTGCCCGAACTCCTCCAGCGCATCCGCAACTTCCACCGGGTGATCACTCGCGAAGGCCGCAAGGTGCTCGAGGTGTCGGCAAGGGAGGCCAGCTACTTCAAGAACGACAAGGCCATCGAAATCCTCGAGCCGAAGGTGGTCTTCTACGAGGGCGGCGAGCGCGCCGGCGAAGTGTCGGCCACCAAGGGGCGGCTCTACCTCGACGGAACCGAGGTGCTGTCGGTGGAGGTGAGCGGCACGGTGCTCTTCGAGATCGGCCGCCTGCGCCTGATGACAGAGGAGCTGACCTACGACCGCAGCACCCACCGTGTCCACGCCAAGGGCGAGGCCAGGGTCGAAGCCGCCGAACTGTCGCTGACCGGTACAGACATGACGGTGGACATGCTAGAACGCAGCGTCGTGATCGGCGCCGGCGTAAAGATGACGCTCCACCCCAAAGCGGAGGCCCCCCGATGAAAACCCGGGACAGGTACAGGTTTTCCGCAGAAACCCGGGACAGGTACAGGTTTTCCTGGAAAACCTGTACCTGTCCCGGGTTTCTTGCGGTGGCCATCTTGGCAGGGGCGGCGGGGGCGGCGGATACGGCGCGCAAGACCAACGACGTGCTGAATTCGGTGGCGGGGATTGCCCGCAACCTCGAACTGGCGGACGTTCCGTCGCCCATCAACATCAGCGCCGATCGTCTCGAGTGCAGTTACGGCAAGGGCCTGCTGCGCTACGAGGGCAACGTGAGGGTGGAGCACGCCGGCGCGAAGATTCATGCGCGTTCCCTCGAAGTGGCCTTCGAACCCGAAGGCCAGCGCCGCCTGAAGAAGATCACCGCGCGCGGCGACGTCGAGGTCCTCAACGGAAACGAGTCGGCCCGCAGCGAGCTGGCCGAGTACGACCCGACGGCGGCGACCATCGTGCTCTCGAACAACGCGCGACTCGGCTCCGGCCCCAACTCCCTGGCTGGGGAGAAAGTCGTCGTCTACCTCAACGAGGAACGCGCCGTCGTGCTCGGCAGCGGCGGCGCACCCGCCGCGCCCGGCAGCGATCCCAAGACCGACGCCCCGCCCAGCGGCCGCATCAAGGCCGTGTTCATGCCCGATTCCCTGAAGGACAAGGCCGGAGGCAAGAAGTGACCACGACGCCCTCGCGCCTGTCTGCCCGCGACCTCGTCAAGCAGTACGGCGGACGCACCGTCGTGGACCGCGTCTCCCTCGACATCCAGCAGGGCGAGGTGGTCGGCCTCCTCGGCCCCAACGGCGCCGGCAAGACCACCACTTTCCACATGGTGGTCGGGTTCGAGAAGCCCGACGGCGGATCCATCCTGCTGGGCGACCGCGACATCTCGGGCCTGGCCATGTACGAACGGGCCCGCTCCGGCATCGGCTACCTCCCCCAGGAGCCGTCGGTCTTCCGCCGTCTCTCGGTCGAGGACAACCTGATGGCCATCCTCGAGACCCTCGACATCGACCAGACCGAGCAGCGCGAGCGCCTGGAAACCCTGCTCGAGGAACTCGGCGTCACGCACGTTCGCGGCACCATGGGCGCCGCCCTGTCCGGCGGCGAGAGGCGCCGCGTGGAAATCGCCCGGGCGCTGGTCATCTCGCCCAGGTTCATGCTGCTGGACGAACCCTTCGCCGGTGTGGACCCCATCGCCGTCATCGACATCCAGAGCATCATCGCCCAGCTGAAGGCTCGCGGCATCGGTGTCCTCATCACCGACCACAACGTCCGCGAGACGCTGGGGATCTGCGACCGGGCCTACATCCTCAACGAGGGACGCATCCTCGAGGAAGGCAGTCCCGAAGCCATCGCTTCGAGCCGCCAGGCGCGCGAGATATACCTCGGCGAACGATTCCGGCTCTGAGCCGCGGACCGGGCGGGACGACTGGCGATGGCTCTCGAGCAAAGACTCCAGCTGAAACAGACCCTCCAGCTGCGGATGACCCCGCAGCTGCGGTTGGCCATCAAGATCCTCCAGCTCTCCCGGCCCGAGCTCGAGGTGATGATCGCCGACGAGCTCTGCCAGAACCCCGTCCTGGAGGAAGCCGCCGACCTGGTCCCGGAACGCGACCTCGAGCAGCGCACCGGCGACCTCGAAACCTCCGAAGCCGAGGTTCCCGAACTGCCCCAGGCCGACCACGAACCCGAAGCAGCCCAGGAAGTGGGCCAGCTCGACATCGACGAGTACCTGGACCGCCACTCGGCCGACCTCCACGGCTCGGTGGGCGCCGGCTCCGACCGCGACGACAACCGCGACCGCCTCTTCGAGAATGCCCGCGCGCGCGAGGACACCCTGGCCGACGCCCTGGTGGATCAGCTCGGCCTGCTCGCGATGAGCGACGAAGAGCGCCGCATCGCCGGCCTCCTCGCCAACAACCTCGACGAGGACGGCTACCTGGCCTGCACGGTCGACGAGCTCGCGTTCCTGGCCGGCGTCACCGTCGAGCAGGTGCAGGAAGCGCGCGAGATCGTGCAGGAGCTCGAGCCGCCGGGCTGCGGCAGCCTCGACCTTCGCGAGTGCCTGCTCGTGCAGCTGCGGCTGGTCGGCTACGAGGCCGACGACGACGTGGTCGCCGTCGCCGGCCGCTTCCTCAAGGAACTCGAGTCGCAGAAGTACGACAAGATCGCGCGCGAACTTGGCACCACGGTGGCCGAGGTGGTCGAGGCGCATCGCATCATCCGCAGCCTCGACCCGCGCCCCGGCCGCGGCTTCGGCGGCACGGAGACGCGCTACATCACGCCGGACGCCTACATCGTGCGCATCGGCGACGAGTTCCAGGTGGCGCTGAACGACGAGGGCATCCCGGCCCTGCAGGTCAACTCCTACTACCGCAGCATGATGAAAGGCCGCGAAGCGGGCGGCGAGGCCACCGGCTACCTGCAGGAGAAGGTGAGGGCCGCCAGCTGGCTCATCAAGTCGATCGAGCAGCGCCAGCGCACGCTGCGCAAGGTGGTCGAAAGCATCGTGCGCTTCCAGCGCGAGTTCCTGCTCCAGGGCGTGCGTGCGCTGCGGCCGATGGTCCTGAAGGACGTCGCCGGCGACATCGGGATGCACGAATCGACCATCAGCCGCGCCACTTCGGGCAAGTACGTCCACACCCCCCAGGGCATCTTCGAGCTCAAGTGGTTCTTCACGAGCAGCCTGCACTCGAGCACCGGCGACGACGTCTCCTCGGAGAGCGTCCGCCGGAAAATCCTCGACATCGTGGCCGCCGAGGACCCTCGCCAGCCCTTCAGCGACCAGTTCATCTGCGAGAAGCTGGCCAAGGAAAACATTGACATCGCCCGCCGAACGGTGGCGAAATACCGGGAAGGACTCGGTATCCTCCCGTCCTCCAAGCGAAAGCGAATGATTGCCCTCGACGACAACGAACCCAGGCGCAGGTAACGTCCTCCGCGCCGATGTCCCAGGAGAATCCCTTGCAAGTTTCCGTCACGTTCCGCCACATGGACGCCAGCGACGCGCTGCGCGCCTACGCCGTCGAGAAAGTCGAACGCATCGTCACCAAGTACCTGAAGAACGCCGTCGAGGCCCACGTGATCCTGGCGGCCAACCGGCACCGCCAGCACAACGTGGCCGAGATCAACATCCACGCGTCGCAGTTCGACATTTCCGCCCACGCGGAGAACCCCGACCTCTACGCGGGAGTCGACCTCGCCGTGGACAAGGTGGAGGCCCAGCTCCGCAAGCACAAGGACCGCATCAACGATCGCAAGGGCCGCGCCAGCCTGCATGAGATCGCCACCATGATCCCGGTGGACGTGATGTCGCCTCAGGACGACCAGGGCGCCACGCGCATCGTCGAAACCGAGACCCTCAAGGCCAGGCCACTGACGGTAGACGACGCCGTCCTCCAGCTCGAACTCACCC
>JBHEPB010000022.1:0-6207 GCA_046260515.1 Binatia bacterium | reverse complement strand
CCCCCCCCCCGCCGCGAAGAACCGATACTCAGCGAGCGCTGCCCGGCCACGGCCCTTCGGCGAAATCCTCGGACCCGCGACGGACCACGAGGTCTCCTTCCACGAGCGCAGCGCGAACGGCGCTGAACCCCGCTTCGAGTTGCAGTTCCTCGACGACGACCTTCACGAGGGCGTTTCCCCTCCTCACCCACACCCAGGTGCCTTCGCTGCTGCGGACGACTGCGGTCGCGGGCACCCAGGGCCTCGTCTCGCCGTCGTCCAGCGGCCACAGCACCTCCACGTAGCTGCCGGCCACGAGCGCTCCGTCGCTGTTGTCCACGTCCATCTCGACAGGCAGGGTGCGCGTCCCCTCGTCGAGCCTGCCGCTGGTGCGACTCACCACGGCCGACCGCGGCCGCTCCGGATCGAGTCCTTCCTCCCGGAACGCGATCCGCACCCCGGGCCGGGCCACGCGGGCGTTGCGTTCGGGGACGGCGACGACCAGTCGCAGGCGCGACAGGTCGGCCACACTCACCAGCGCCGCTCCCGCACCGTGCCCGACGAGAGCGCCGGCGTCGACGCCGCGCGCCGTCACGACCCCCGCGAAGGGAGCGCGGACGGTGAGTTCTGCCTCGAGTTCCTTCAGGGCCCGCGCCTTGGCGGCGCTCGCTGCGGCGGCGCCGCGGGCGTCCTCCAGTTCGACGGGCGCGACGACGCCTTCGCGGCGCGCGGCCGTCTCGAGCCTGCGCAATCGCGCTTGGGCCGTGGCGTTTTCCGCTTCCGCCTGGGCGCGCTCGGCGACGCGGTCCGGCGCCGACAGGACCACCAGCACCTGGTCCTGGGCCACCCGGTCGCCGACATCGACGCGACGCTCCTGCACGTAGGCCGGGAGGCGAGCGTGGAGTTCCACCTCCTGCCAGGGTCGCAGTTCTCCGGCCAGGCGCAGGGTTCCCGCGGCGCGCCGGAACTCGACGGCGACCGTTTCCGGTTCCTTCGGCTTCGCGGCCTGCGCCGCTTGCGCATCCGGCGGCGGCGACCCGGCGGCGGCGCCCTGCCAGGCGAGCGCGAACACGAATGCGGTCAGCAGTACCCAAGTCTTCATGAGGGCTCCCGGTCGCCGGAGGCTGTCTCCTCCCCCGGCGTAAGATCGAAGGGCACCGCGCCGCGCCCGCGAAGAAGGGCGAGCACCGCGGGCAGGAACACGAGGGTCCCGACCAGCGACCCGCCGAGGCCGCCGAACACCGCCCGCCCGAGCGGCGCCGACTGGTCGCCTCCCTCGGCCAGGGCGAGGGCCGTCGGCAGCATGCCCATCATCATGGCCGCGCCGGTCATCACGATGGGCCGTACACGCCGTCGACCGCCTTCGATCACCGCCTCGAGGGGAGGGACTCCGCTTCGCTGCAATTCCACCACGACGTTGGCGAGCAGCACGGCGTTGGCCACGGAGACACCGATGGCCGTCACCGTTCCCATCAGCGACTGGATGTTCCAGCCCGAGCCGCTGATCCACAGCACAACGGTCGCGCCGAGCAGCACGGACGGAACCACCGACATCACGGCCAGCGCGCTTCGCGCGCTCTGGAAGCTCGCGGTGAGCAGCAGCAACACCACGACGATGGTGGCGCCGAGGCCGCCGACGAGGCTCGCCAGGCTGGTCCGCATCTGCTGGACCTGTCCCCGGACGCTCAGCTCGACGCCGCGGGGCAGCGCGCCCAGGCCGGCCAGCGCGCGGTCCACGGCCTCGCCGGCCTCGCCGAGGTCGCCCGTCGTGGAGCGCGCCAGCACGGACACGGTCTTGCGGCCGTTGTAGCGCGACAGCACGCCGGGACGCGTGCCGTGGCGTACCGCGCCGACGTCGGCAAGGCGCAGGCCGTCGCCCACGTCGAGGCCGAGCAGGTCCTCGATGGACGCCATCTCGTGATCGGGCAGGCGCACCGCGACGCGATAGGGCGTGTTCTTCACGGGATCCACCCAGAACAACGGCGTCGTCAGCACGGTCGAGGACGTGCCGGCCAGGAGGCCGCGGCCCACGCGCGCAGCGTCCGTTCCGGATTCGGCCAGGCGTCTTCGGTCGAGGGCGACCTCGACGGTCGGATAGAGAAGAGCCGCCTGGATCTGCACGTCGCGCAACTCGGGGCTTTCGGCCAGGCGCGTGCGGACCGCCTGCGCGGTCGCGGCGGCTTCGCCGGGGGTCCCTGCGGAGACCACCACTTCGATCTCGGCTGCTGCCCCGAAGTTGAGGATGCGCGAAACGATGTCGGCGTCCTCGAACGCGATCTCCACGCCCGGAAGGCGCTCGGCCAGGCGCGGGCGCAGGGCCTCCTGCACATCGCGGACCGGCGGGCGATCGTCGCCGGTGAGTTGCGCCAGCATCACCGCATCGTGGGGGCCGGTGTTCGCGTTGTACTGCACGTTGACCGGCACGTTCCACGGCGGCGGCCCGATGTTGGAGAGCACCAGCCCCACGTGGTCGGCGCCGGCCACCTCGCGCAGGGTCTCCTCGACCGCGCGCACCACCTCGACCGTGCGTTCGAGCCTCGTGCCGTCCGCGGCGCGGATCCGGACGGCGAGTTCGCCCGAGTCGGTCTCCGGAAAGAGACGGACGGGAAGAGCGGCGGCCAGCAAGCCCACGGGCAGCACCACCAGCGCGTAGGGGACCAGCGCAGTGACGGGGCGCCTCACGATGCGCTGGACGAAGCGGCCGTACAGCAGCGAGAGCGTGTTCTCGTCGCCGTGCGCAGGCGCCTTCAGCCAGACCGCGGCGACCACCGGCACCAGGGTGCTCGACAGCAGCCACGAGGCTGCCATCGCGGCGCCGACGGCGATGGCCAGGGGCGGGAACAGGGAACGTCCGATGCCCTCGACGAAGAAGGCGGGGAGGAACACCGACACGACGCAGAGCATGGCCAGCAGGCGCGGCACCATCACTTCGGCCATGGCGTCGGCGACAGCGCGGCGGGCCGGCTTTCCCAGCCCGAGATGGGCGTGGATGTTCTCGATGGCCACCGTGGACTCGTCCACCAGGATGCCGACGGCCATCGTGAGGCCGCCCAGCGTCATCAGGTTGATCGTCTGGCCGAGGCTGCGCAGGACCAGCGTGGCCGCGAGCACGGAAAGCGGGATCGTGACGACGACGATGACCGCCGAGCGGACGTCGCGCAGGAAGAGGAGCACCATCGACGCCGTGAGCAGGGCACCGAGGGCTCCCTCCAGGACCAGCCCTTCGAGGGCCTGGGTCACGAAGCGCGACTGGTCGAACACCATCTCGACGCGGACGTCCTCCGGCACCACCGCGCGCATGCGCGGAAGGGCCTCACGCACGGTGCGCACCACCGCCAGCGTGGACGCGTCGGAGCGCTTGGTCACGGGCATGTACACGGTGCGCCGTCCGTTGAGGAGGGCGACGTTGGTGACCACGTCGGCGCCGAGTTCCACCCGCGCGACGTCGCGCACGAGCACCTGGCGACTGCCCTCGATGCGGACCGGAACGCGCCCGAGTTCCTCGGGGGACTCCACCAGCGCGTCGGTGTGCACCATGGCGTTGACCGGCCCCATGCGCAGGTTGCCGGACGGCAGCGTAAGGTTGGCGCGCCCCAGCGCCGCGGCCAGGTCTTCGGCCGACACGCCGAGCGAACGCAGGCGGTCCGGATCGGCCTCGACGACCACCAGTTTCACCTTGCCGCCGGAGGGCGGAGGAGCGGACACGCCGGGCAGCGTGGCCAGCAGCGGCCTCACCTGGTTGAGGGCCAGGTCCTGGATCTCCGCTTCGCTGCGGCTGTCGCTGCTGAAGACGAGCTGGGCCGCCGGAACGTTGCCCGCCCCGAAGCGGACGATGAAGGGCGGCAGTGTGCCCGGCGGAAGGAAGGCGGCCGAGCGGTACGTCATGGCCGTCACCTGGGCCATGGCTTCCGAGATGTCGGTGCCGGGATGGAAGTAGAGCTTCAGGGTGCCGATGCCCTGCTGGGACTGGCTCTCCACGTGCTCGATGCCGCCGATGTAGAGGAAGTGGTACTCGTAGTAATGGACGAACTGAGCGTCGATCTGATCCGGATTCATCCCCGGATAGGGCTGCACCACCCAGATGACAGGCACGTCCAGCTCCGGAAAGATGTCGACGGGCGCGTCGCGCAGGGCCGCCAGCGCGGCCAGCACCACCGCGAGCACGACCACCACGACCGTGTAGGGACGACGCAGGGCTGCAAGGACCAGGTTCATCGACCGGGCTCCATCCAGCCGCCGAGGTCGCCACGGGCATAGTCACGTGCGAGCGCGGCACGCAGCACATCGAAACGCGCCGAGAGCGAAGCGAGTTCGGCCTCCCGCGCCCTCGACTTCGCGGCCGCCACCAGCGTGATGTCGAGAAGCCCTGCATCGAAGCGCCCCTGGGCCTGGCCGAATGCCGCGCGCGCCGCTTCGACGACGACCGAACTGCGCGCATCCGCCTGGCTGGCTGCCTCGAGAAGAGCCTCGGCCTCGGCGAGCTGAGCACCGACTTCGAGGCGCGCTGCCTCCAGCCTGGCCCGCGCGGCGTCGCGCTCGGCCAGCAAGGCCTGGGCTTCGGAAGCCCGGGAAGCGAGGTCCCGCAGCGGGATTTCGAGCACGAGGCCGACCGCCCAGTTGGGGACCACCTCCGTCTGTTCCCCGGGCGGCCACTGCCCGCTGCGCATCCAGCCCGCCGCCGCCAGGTCGAGGCGCGGTGCGAAGCGCGCGCGCGTGGCATGCAGGCGCGAGTCCGCTTCCTCCACCATCGAACTGTTCGCGCGGATGAGGGGATGCGTCGCGTTCGCCGCGGGCAACTCCGGGACCGCCGGGACAGCTCCGGATGCCGGGCGAGTGGAGCCCGCCTGTCCGACAGCGAGAGCGAGCCGCGCCCGCGTCGCGGCCGCGCGACCGTCCACGGTGGCGAGTCGTTGCTCGGCGATGGCCAGGTCGGCAGCAGCCAGGGTTCGCTCGACGCCCGGTCGCAGGCCCGCTTCGACGAGGGCTTCGGCGGCACGCGCCACCTCGCGTCCACGTTCGACGTCCGTGCGCGCCACGTCCACTTCGTCGGCGGCCTGCGCCGCCTGGAGCCAGGCCATGCCCGCCGACATGGCCCTCGATTGACGCTGGGCCTCCGCCACGGCGCCGCTGCGCTCGGTTGCCGCCAGCGCGGCATCGACTTCACGCACGCGCGCCACCAGGCCAAGCAGATCCCAGCGAGCCGTCAGGCCGGCCAGGGACTGCCAGCCGGCTTCGGTTTCCTCGGCAGCGGGTGGACCGGAAACGACGGGGAACCCACCGGACTGGAACACTCCACCGGCGACCACGTTGCCGGTGCCCGTCGTCGCGCCGCCGGAAAGAGCGAGTTCCGGCCAGAGCTCGACACGAGCGCCCTGCAGACGGGCATCGGCAGCCTTGCGTTCGGCGAGGTCGCTGACGGCGCCCGGCGTGTCGTCGGCGGCGCGCTTCATGGCTTCGGCCAGCGTGAGGGTTTCGTCGGCGGAAACCGGCACGGCCGCCAAGTAGAAAACCAGGAGAGCGACTCTACGCGACGTAGAAGCGAAACGGCGAGCAAACCCGGGGATCCGACACATCGCCGATCGACCTCTCGTCAGTGAAGAACGTGCAACGCCGTCTCGAGGAGACGGTGCGCGAGATGGCCGCTCACAAGAGCGGCGCCGAAGACGGCCGTGCAGGTCGCCGTCGTCCACGGCGAAAAGGGCGCCGGATGCCCGCCGTCGAGCAGGGAGTGCACCCTGGCCTCCAGTTCGGCGCCGCCCAGCCCGAGAGCGCCGGCGGGCGCCGCCGATCGCGCGTAGCGACAGAGGACTTCGGCCACGAAGGTCGCGTCGCCGTCACGGGCTGCGGCAGCGGCGTCGGCGCGGATCTCGGAGGCCAGCATCCAGTCGCGCACGATCGTGGCGCGCCAGCGCGGTGCGACCAGGTGCAGCACCATGTCCAGCAGGGCGAGCGCCGCCGGATCGCCGGCCTCGACGTGGGCCTGCTCGTGGGCGGTGATCACCGCCTTCTCCCTCGCATCGAGGTCCGCCCACCAGGAGCGTTCGACGACGATGCGCGGCCGGCGCAGGCCGGCCACGAAGATCAGCGGCCGACCGCCAAGATCCAGGGGAACGATGCCGTCGCTGTCGCTGCATTGGGCGGAGAGGACGTGCTCCAGGTCGCGGCTGCGCAGCCAGACGGCCACCACGCCGGCCAGCCGCCGCAGCAGCAGCCAGGCCGCGGCGGGAA
>JBHEPB010000017.1:0-3624 GCA_046260515.1 Binatia bacterium | reverse complement strand
TTCCCGCCTATGGCTCCACGCCGAACACCTCGGCTTCGTGCATCCGGCCACCGGCCGGGCAGTGGCCTTCGACAGCCCGGCGCCTTTTGCCCTCGTCCCCTTGGGCGGCGCATGACGCCGTTGTAGAAGCCGACGACGATGGTCCATCCTTCCATTCACGGCAGCACCGACCCGCGCTTCTCCAGGGTGCGCGAGGCCTTCGCCGACAACTTCGCGACTCACAACGAGCTTGGCGCAGCGGTTGCCGTCGTGATCGGCGGCCGCGTGGTGGTGGACCTGTGGGGAGGCTTCGCCGACGAATCACGCACCCGGGCGTGGGAGAGGGACACCCTCGTCAACGTGTTCTCGGTGGGCAAGGGCGTCCTCGCCCTCGGCGCGCTGATGCTGGTGGAGCGCGGCCTTCTCCACCTGGACGCGCCGGTGGCGCGCTACTGGCCCGAGTTCGCCGCGGCAGGGAAAGAGGCGATCACCGTCCGCGAGCTTCTGAGCCACCGCGCCGGCCTGCCCGCCGTGCGCGAGGTTCTTGAGGACGGCGCCATCTACGACTGGAGCAGGATGACGACGGCCCTGGCCGCCCAGGCGCCCTGGTGGCCGCCGGGCACGCGCCACGGCTACCACGTGAACACCTTCGGCTTCCTCGTCGGCGAGCTGCTGCGCCGCATCAGCGGCAAGAGTCCGGGGGCCTTCCTGAAGTCGGAGCTGACCGGGCCTGTTTCGGCGGACTTCCTCGTGGGCGTGGGAGAAGACGACGACCGCCGCATCGCCGACTTCATCTGGAACCCGGAGCTGGCCGAGGTGCCGACGCCCGACCGCAGCATCCTGTCCGACGCCCACCTGATGATGCTGCACACTTACTTCAATCCACGGGGCGCCTCGGGCCACGGCACCGTCAACACGACGGCGTGGCGCCGCGCCGAGTATCCTTCGACCAACGGCCACGCCACGGCCCTCGGCATCGCCAAGACCTACGCCGTGGTGGCCGGCGGCGGCGTTGCCGGCGGTCGGCGCCTGGTCGGTCGCGAGTTGCTGGAAGAAGCCGCCCGGGAACATTCGGCAGGCGAGGACGCGGTGCTCGGCCGCCCGTCGCGCTTTGGCCTCGGCTTTCAGCTGGCGCCGCTCGAGCGTCCCATCGGCCCGAACCCGGGCGTGGTGCTGCATTTCGGCGCCGGCGGCGCGCTGGGGTTTGCGGATCCCGTAGCTGAAATCGGCTTCGGCTACGCGATGAATCGGATGGGTCCGCGTCTGGCCAACCCGACGAACCGGAGCCTGGTGGAGGCGGTGTATGCGTGCCTGTGAGGTGGGATTGCGGTGCACCGTCCGTCGAAGTGGAACGGTACAGGCTCGTGCGTGACCACGACTGGAGGCGACCGCGGCATTGGCAGCACCCCGCGAGTCCGACGGTCGGTGTGCGGGCCAAGGCTCCAGACGAAATCTGGCACATTGACACCTCGGCCGTGCGGCTGGTCGACGGACGAAAGGTCTGGCTCCATGCGGTCATCGACAACTTCAGCCGCAGAATTCTGGCGTGGCGTGTCGCGGAACGGTTCGAGATCGCCAACGCGGTTGCGATCTTGGAAGAAGCGGTTCGCAACGCAGTGACCGGGGATGACTGCCCGACGGTGATGGCGGACGGCGGCATCGAGAATTTCAACGGCGAGGTCGAATCGATGCACTTGTCGGTGGTGGATTGCTCAGCCGCGTCCGTGCGCTCGTCGACGTCCGGTTCTCGAATTCGATGATAGCAAGCTGGTGGAGCAAGCTGAAGCACCAGTGGCTCTTCCTGCACCGGCTCGAGACGGCTGCAGCGGTTCGCCGTCACGTCGCGTTCTACGTGGCCGAGTACAACGCGACGACACTGGCGCAGCGGCGTTATCTAAAAATCTGTGAGTCGTTTTGAAGCGCGCGGCGAGGCTTCGCTGCAGTCAATTCCCAGTTCTACGCACGTAGAAGTCCCACCTATGTAGTTAGCAAAAAAGGTTCACGGTGATTCCTGTGAGGCCCTTTCCGTGACGACGAAAAGATTTCCTATACGCTCGATACCCATGCGAGCCAGAGAAGACCTGTTCTTCGACTCGTGCTGAACTCGGACGCGAGGCTAGGCTCCCGTGTGGGGGACCCCGGGGCGTGATCTATCGCTCGTGAGAGCGACAAAGGAGATCGTCATGAACCATCCCTACGAAATCCGGCGCAACCAGCGACCAACATCTGTTACACCGGCCAGCCTCTCAACACTGTTTTCGTCGATACTCTCGCTTGCACTGCTGCTCCCGGCCGTGGCCCAGGCAGCCAGCCTCCCACCAATGGGGACGGCGGCAAACTTCGCCGTCCTGGGCGCCAGCGCGGTGACCAACACGGGAGGAAGCATCGTGACCGGCGACCTCGGCGTGAGCCCCGGTACGGCGGTGACCGGATTTCCGCCGGGCTCCGTGACCGGAACGATCTACACTGGGGTTTTGTCCCCGGCGGGCACGGCCCAAGCCGATGCCCTGATCGCGTACAACGACGCTGCGGGACAGGCCTGCGACACTGACTTGACCGGCCAGAATCTCGGCGGACTTACCCTGACCCCAGGGGTCTACTGCTTCGATACGTCCGCCCAGTTGACGGGGACGTTGACCCTGGACTTCCAGGGAGATTCCAACGCTGTATTCATTTTCCAGATTGGAAGTACGCTGACCACGGCGAGCAACGCCGTCGTGACTACGATCAACGGCTCGCCCTCGTGCAACAACGTGGTGTGGCAGGTCGGCAGCTCCGCCACTCTGGGGAGCGGGACGGCGTTCTTCGGTAACATCCTGGCACTGGCCTCCATCACAGTGAACACCGGCGCCTCGAGCGACGGCGGTTTGTATGCCCTGACGGAAGCCGTCACTTTGGACACGAACAACATCACGGCCTGTAACGCCATCGTTCCCCCGGAGTGCGTGACCAACGCCGACTGTAGTGACGAAAACGTGTGCACGACCGATACCTGCGACGAGCTGACCGGCCAGTGCGAGACCACCAACAACACGCTTCCCTGCGACGACGGCGTGGCCTGCACCGACGGCGACACCTGCGGCGGCGGCTCCTGCTCGGGTACTCCGCTTGTCTGCACGGACGACGGCAACGTCTGCACCAACACCGCCTGCGACGAGCTGACCGGCCAGTGCGAGACCACGAACAACACGCTGCCCTGCGATGACGGCGTGGCCTGCACCGACGGTGACACCTGCGGCGGCGGCTCCTGCTCGGGCACCCCGCTTGTCTGCACGGACGACGGCAACGTCTGCACCAACACCGCGTGCGACGAGCTGACCGGCCAGTGCGAGACCACGAACAACACGCTGCCCTGCGACGACGGCGTGGCCTGCACCGACGGCGACACCTGCGGCGGCGGCGCGTGCTCTGGAACCCCGTTGGTGTGCACGGATGACGGCAACGTCTGCACCAACACCGCGTGCGACGAGCTGACCGGCCAGTGCGAGACCACCAACAACACGCTGCCCTGCGACGACGGCGTGGCCTGCACCGACGGCGACACCTGCGGCGGCGGCTCCTGCTCGGGTACTCCGCTTGTCTGCACGGACGACGGCAACGTCTGCACCAACACCGCGTGCGACGAGCTGACCGGCCAGTGCGAGA
>JBHEPB010000349.1:0-5514 GCA_046260515.1 Binatia bacterium | reverse complement strand
GAATCCGCCCTCGACAAGAGCGCCGCTGGCCGCATCGAGGGCGATCTGGCCGCTGCAGTAGAGCACGCCCCCGGCTACGACGGCCTGGGAGTACGGACCGATGGCGGCCGGCGCGGCCTCGCTGCGAATCGTTTGCTTGCTCATCCGATCACCCTTCGCACTTCCTTCACGCCGGCCAGGCGGCGCAGGTTGCGCATCACACGGTCAAGATCCTCGACGCTGGAGAGTGTCACCTCGAAGGTGTTCATGGCCTTGGTGCCGATGGTGCGCACGCTGGCCCTCTCGATGTTGACGCTGGCGGCGGCGATGGCCTGGGTCATGTCGGCCAGCAGGCGGGGCCGGTCGCGGGAGACCACTTCGAGGCGCACGGGCCGCTGGGCGCTGGCGCCCTTCTGCCAGTTGACGGGCACCAGGCGCTCCTTCTCGGCCTCGGACAGGCGCGGGCAGAGCTTCGAATGGACCGTGACGCCCCTGCCCCGCGTGAGGAAACCGACGATCTCCTCGCCGGGCAGCGGCTCGCAGCACTTGGCGAAGCGCACCATGGCCTCGTCCAGGTTCTCGGCCATCACCAGCGGCTTGGGCGCGCGGCGGTCGAAGAGGCCGAACAGGGTCCTCAGGCTGCGACGCGGGCGGGCGAGATCGATGGTCTCGTCGGGTAGCAGGAAGGTGAGCACCTGCTTGCCGGTGATACGGCCGTAGCCGATGGCCTCCAGCAGCGACTCCTCGTCCTTCCTCGCGAACTGGGTCAGCAGGCGCTCGAAACGGTCGTCGGCCTGCAAGGTCGCCAGGTCGAGGTTGTAGC
Organism: Binatia bacterium; assembly: GCA_046260515.1. Taxonomy (GTDB): domain Bacteria; phylum Desulfobacterota; class Binatia; order UBA1149; family CAITLU01; genus DATNBU01. The sequence goes on along the minus strand of JBHEPB010000349.1, from coordinate 4,712 downwards.
GCTCCAGGTCGCGCTCGAGCAACTCGCGGCCGAGGGCGACGGCCTTGCGCCTCTCCTCGGCACGGATGTGGGAGACGATGCGCTCGCGGGCCCGCGGCGAGCGCACGAACTTCAGCCAGTCGCGCGTCGGCGCCCCGTTCTCGGTGGTGACGACCTCCACCGTGTCGCCCTGCTGCATCACGTAGCGCAGCGGCACCACGCGGCCGTTCACGCGGGCGCCGGCGGCGTGGTTGCCCACCTCCGAATGGATGCGGTAGGCGAAGTCGAGGGCGGTGTCGCCCTTGCGGAAAGTCAGGCCTTCGCCCTTGGGCGTGAACACGAAGACGTCCTCGCCGAAGAGGTCGTCCTTGATCGAGGACAGGAACTCGCGGGGATCGTCGAAGTGCTGTTGCCACTCGAGGATCTGCTTGAGCCAGGCGTAGCGCTCCGACTCGGTCTGCTCGGTGTCGTTGATGTCCTTGTAGCGCCAGTGGGCGGCCACGCCGTACTCGGCCACGCGGTGCATCTCGTGGGTGCGCACCTGCATCTCCAGACGCTCGCCGTAGACGCCGATGAGCGTGGTGTGCAGGGACTGGTAGCCGTTGGCCTTGGGCAAGGCCACGTAGTCGCGGAAGCGGCCGGGCACGGGGCTCCAGTACATGTGCATCACCCCGAGGGCGTCGTAGCACTCGCGGTCGCTGGCGACGAGGGCGCGAAAGCCGACGACGTCGTAGATGTCGTCCACGCGCAGGCCCTGCTCGCTCATTTTCTTCCAGATCGAGTAGGTTCCCTTGGTGCGACCGCTCACCTCGGCCTCGATTCCCCCGCCTTCGAGGCGCTTGGACACGAGGCCGGTGATCTCTTTCACGTAGCCTTCGCGCTCGAGCTTCTGCAGGGACAGCCTCTCGCGGATGTCCTCGTACTCGGCGGGGTGTAGGATGCGGAAGGACTGGTCCTCCAGTTCCTGCTTGATCCAGTTGATGCCGAGGCGGTTGGCCAGGGGCGCGTAGAGGTCGAGGGTCTCGGCGGCGATGCGGGCGCGCTTGGCCTCGGCCAGGTGCTGAAGAGTGCGGATGTTGTGCGTGCGGTCGGCCAGCTTCACCAGCAGCACGCGCACGTCCTTGGCGCTGGCCACCAGCATCTTGCGCAGGTTCTCGGCCTGGGTGGTCTCGTAGGGAGCCGACTCCAGGCGGGTGATCTTGGTGACGCCGTCGACGAGGGCGGCGACCTCGATGCCGAAGTGGTCGCGGATGTCGTCGAGGGTGGCGTGGGTGTCCTCGACGGCGTCGTGGAGCAGCCCGGTGACGACGGTGGGCACGTCCAGGCGCATCTCGACGATGATGCCGGCCACGGCCAGCGGATGGGTCACGTAGGCTTCGCCCGAAGCGCGGCGCTGTCCCTCGTGCATGTTGGCCGAGAAGCGATAGGCCTCGCCGACCAGGTCGGTGTCGGCGCCGGGGTCGTACTCCTTGATGCGGGCGATGAGGTCCTGGACGTTCACGTCGCTAGGCCGTCGCCTCGAACGAGCGCAGCAGCGCGGCCAGGCCGGCGTCGTCGAGGCCGCTTCGCCGTCGCGGCGCGGCGGCGCCCAGCCGGTGGGCATCGCGCACGATGCCCTCGAACTCGGCGATGGCTTCGTCACGGCTGCGATTGACGATCACGTGGTCATATCCGTCCGCGTGGGCGATCTCCCGGCAGGCATTCTCCAGGCGGCGTCTCACGACGTCGTCGCTGTCGGTGCCACGCCCACGCAGCCTTTCTTCCAGTGTGGCGCGGTCGGGCGGCAGGAGAAACACGGCGACAGCCTGGGGATAGAGGCGGCGGATCTGCTCGGCCCCCTGCACGTCGATGTCCAGGAGCAGGTCGCGCCCCTCGACCAGGGCCCGGTCCAGGGGCTCGCGCGGGGTGCCGTAGCGCTGGCCGTGGACCTCGGCCCACTCGGCCAGCTCGGCGCCGGCCACCATCGCGTCGAAGCGCGCGCCATCGACGAAGCAGTACTCGACGCCGTCCACCTCGCCGCCGCGCGGCCGGCGCGTCGTGCACGACACCGACATCTCGAGGTCGGGAAAGGCCTTCAGCGCCGCCCCCGACAACGTCGTCTTCCCCGCCCCCGAAGGCCCCGAAACAATGAAGAGAAAACCCGGGACAGGTACAGGTTTCTCCGAAACCTGTACCTGTCCCGGGTTTTCGGAGCGGGGGCTACTCGACATTCTGGATCTGCTCGCGGAGCTTCTCGACGTCGGCCTTGCCGCTGACGACGAGGTTCGTCACCTCCAGGTCGGAGGCCTTCGAACCGATGGTGTTCAGTTCCCGGTTCACTTCCTGGAGCACGAAGTCGATGCGCTTGGCCACCGGCTCGTCCGAACGCACGAGGTCGGCCAGCGCGGAGAGATGACTGCCGAGCCGCACCAGTTCCTCGTTGACGTCGCAGCGGTCGGCCAGCAGCGCGGTCTCCTGCACGAGGCGGGCGGGATCCATGGTGGTGGACCCGAGCAGTTCGGCCAGCCTCTTCTCCAGCTTGGCCTTCAGGCGCGGCGCCACCAGGGCCGCCACCTTGTGCAGGGACTTCAGCGCGGCGCCGAGGCGCTTCAGGCGCTCCTGCATGTCGCGCCGCAGGTGGGCGCCTTCGCGTTCCCTTTCCTTGGCATGCGCGGCCAGGGCCTTGGTGAGAAGCTTCTTCACCTCGGCCACTTCAACGGCGACGTCAGCCGCGGGCTCGGCGGCCACGAAGATGTCGCTGCGGCTGGCCAGCAGCGAGAGGTCCAGCGGGCCTTTCAGCCCGAACTCCTTCTGCAGCTTCTTCCAGCCCTTCACGTAGGCGGTGGCCACGTCCATCTGCACGGCGATCCCGGCGCTGCGAGGCGGCAGGGCGCGCGAGACGTGAATCTCGACGCGCCCCCTCTCGATGGCGGCCGAGACCACGCGCCGAAGGTCCGGCTCGAAGGGCCCGTACTCGCGGGGCACGTTCAGCTTGAGATCGAGGAAGCGCTGGTTCACCGAGCGCACCTCGACGGTGAGGCGGCAGTTGCCGGCGTGGCCCGCGGCCGAGCCGTATCCGGTCATGCTTTTCATGGGACGGGCATCCTATCGTGCGTAGCCGCGTTCGAGCCAGCGCCTCTCGTCTTCGTCCAGGGCCCTTCCGCGAAGGGCGGTCAGCTTGCGCAGGGAGCGCCAGAAGCGGTCCCTGCCCTTCTCGGCGAGGCGATGGACGCCGGGCGCGGCGAGCACGGCGCGGTCGAAATCGATGATGGCCACTTCGGAAGCCGCGTCGAGCAGCAGGTTGTGGCCGTTCAGGTCGGGATGGTAGACGCCGGCGTCGTGCAGTTCGCGGATGGCCCTGCCGGCGGCCGCCAGCAGGCGGCCGCGCTCGGCTTCGTCGCCGGCCAGAAGCACGTCGATGAAGGCCCGCGCGCCTTCGATGGCCGAGGTCACGATCCAGCCCCGGTACCAGGGCCCGCTCTCCTCCACGGCCACGGCATGGACGATGGGCACGCGGCAGCCGGCGGCGCGCGCGGCCTCGGTTACCTCGAGCTCGCGGACGGGCCGGGGCGGGCGCAGCAGGAAGAGGTCCCTCACGAAGAAGCGCATGAGGCCGCCGCGCAGGTAATGGCGGACGTAGACGATCTTGCCGCCGGGCAGCGTCATGCGGCGCGCCCCGCCGCGCCCGGAGGCGACTTCCTCGCCGCCGGCGGTGCCGGCGCGCACGGCTTCGAGCAGCGCCGTCATCTCGGCCAGCTCCAGCCGGGCGGCCACCACGCGCCAGCGCCCTCGGTCCAGATCGACGTAACCTTCGGGAAGAGCGCGGTACAACAGGTTTCGGGATCCGCCGCCTCAGCCGGCGATGCGCTGGGCCTGGTCCACGAGCATCACCGGGATCTCGTCCACGATGGGATAGCGAAGCCGGCAAGCCGGGCAGTCGAGCCCGAGCAGGGGCTCCTTGCCGGCGTGGGCCTCGGCCGCCTCCCCCCTCCAGTGGACGGGAGTCAGGGGGCCCTTGCAGGCGGGGCAAACGAGCACTTCGAGCAGCTTGTTCTGCACGGTCATGACGATTCCCTCCGAAGCAGTTCCACTTGCCAGGCCACCTGGCGGGCGAGCCCCTCGTCCAGGGAGACGCGGGGCGAAAAGGCGATCTCGAGCCGGGCGGCACTGGTGTCGGCCGCCGTGTGCCGCACGTCGCCCTTTTGCACTTCGCGCCGGTCCACGCGCGGCTCGCGTCCGACGAGGCGTCCGATGGTCGCGATCACTTCGTTGACCGTGGTGCGGCTGCCGCCGCCGAGGTTGTAGACGCTTCCCCGCGACGGCGACGCGGCGGCCGCGATGTTGGCGGCGACGATGTCGGCCACGAAGGTGAAGTCGCGCGACTGTTCGCCGTCGCCGTAGAGCACGATGTCTTTGTCCTCGAGCACGGCGCGGATGAAGCGGTGGAAGGCCATGTCCGGCCTCTGGCGCGGTCCGTACACGGTGAAATAGCGCAGCGACACGGTCGGCAGGCCGAAGTTCTTCCAGTAGAGCCACACCAGGTGCTCGGCGGCCAGCTTGCTGACGCCGTAGGGCGACACCGGCCGCGGCATGCTGGTCTCGCGCATCGGCAGGTCCTCGGTGTCGCCGTACACGGAGGACGAAGACGCGTAGACGAACTTCGCGAGCGAGCCGCCGCGGCAGGCCTCGAGCAGGCGCTGCGTCGCGTACACGTTGTTGTCGCTGTAGATGCGGAAGTCCTCGCCCCAGCTCGA
>JBHEPB010000339.1:0-6005 GCA_046260515.1 Binatia bacterium | reverse complement strand
GCAGCCGTAGCCGCCCTCCACCGTGCAGGACGAGGAGCAGCCGTCGCCGTCAGCGACGCCGGTGTCATCGCACGACTCGGCGCCGACGATGAGGCCGTCCCCGCAGATGGACGTGCAGGCCGATGGTACGCCCGAGCAGCCGTAGCCCGTCTCTATCAGGCAGCTCTCGCTACATCCGTCACCGGCATTGTTGTTGCCGTCGTCGCAGAGATCAGCGCTGTCGATAACGCCATTGCCGCAGAGATTCTCTACAGTGCAGAGCGATGAACAGCCGTCGCCGTCCACGCCGTTGCCGTCGTCGCAGGCCTCGTCGCCCTCGAGCTGACCGTTGCCGCAGCCGATGTCGCCGACGACGTCGTTCAGCGCCCCGTCGAGCTTGCCCTGGATCGTGGCGGCATCTCCGTCGTGGAGGCAGGCTCCCAAATCAGCCTTGGTGAAGGCACCGGTGAACTTGTCCTCGGCCTTCTCCAGGCACTCGACCACGACGGCCGCGCTCTGGCTCAGGGCTTTCGCGTAACACTTGGCCTTGGCGCCGAAGAGCTTGCCGACGACTTTCATTTTGGCCGACGCGCACTTCTGCTCGGGGGTGACGACCGCCAGGGCGGGAGCCGCGAGGGTGATGGAGCAGAGAAGGGACAGGGCGACCAGGGTCTTGGGTCTGGACATGGAATCCTCCTGGCCCGGGAACCGGTTCCCGGGGAAGCGATCGTGGATGCGAAACGAAGCGGGAACAGCCGACGGGGGGAACGCATCGCAGATCGACGGGTGGGCTGTCAACGTGAAAAGCCGGGGCTGCTTGCCCGGCGACCCCGTTTGCGCTTCTCGTGAACCCCGCGGCGTGGCCCAGCGTGGGAGGAAACCCGGGACAGGTACAGGTTTCCGTGAGGAAACCTGTACCTGTCCCGGGTTTCGGGTCCGTGCAGGCCGCCGCGATCAGTCGGGGATCACCGGTTCCACCAACGTAGCGAGTTGGGCCAGCGATTCCTGCCAGCCGAGGTAGCACATCTCCACCGGAATGACGTCGGGTACTCGCCGCCGAAGGCGTGGCCGTTGCCGGTCGAGAAGTTCGTGAACGACATCCGGAAGGTTCCGCCCACCTTGGGATCGATGTGGTGCACCGTGCAGGTGAACCCGTAGGGCGGGAGCCACTTGGCCATGGCCTCCGCGTTGAGGAAGGCCGTGTAGACGCGCTCGGGCTTTGCACGAAGCACACGGTGAAGTCGGACGGTTCCGGTGGGCATGGCGGTTCTCCTCGTTGTTGATGGCGGCGGCGTGTCGGCCGAGCTGCTACTCCCTGGTCGGCGGAATGGGCCCCGGATCGACAAGTCGCTCGAAGAAAACTCGGATCAGCGGGAACCGGTTCCGCCTCTGGCCGCGGTGAGTGTGGTCCCGGTCAGGGCCCCAGCAGGGCGGCCGGGATCACCGCGATGCCGTCCCGGCGCCGGTACGCGGTCGGGCCGGTGTGGATCACCACGGCATCGAGCAGGTCCTCGCCGATCTGCTCGCGAAGCCAGAGGAGATGCTTCACGTCGCGGTCCTTCACCTCGGCGCCCAGCTTGACCTCGACGGCGACCACCCTCTGGTCGGCGCGCTCGACGATCAGGTCGATCTCCCTCTGCCCCCCGTGCTGGCGCAGATGTCGGACACGAGCCTCGGAGGCCTGCGCGAACACCCGCACCCCCAGCGCAACGAGCGACTCGAAGAGATGCCCGAGCAGCGTGCCGTCCCGGGGAACAATGGTCTCCCCCTGCCCACCGGCGAGAAGCGCCTTCTCGTCCACGCCGAGGAGGCGACAGGCCAGAGCGGGATCCGCGAGGTGATGCTTCGGAGGCTGGGCCAGACGACTCAACCGATTTCGCGTCGGAAGCCACGCCTCCACGGGATCGAGAATCCAGAGCCGCTCGAGAATCTCCCGGTACGGCTGCACCGTCGTCTTCGACGGCTTGTCTCCCACGCCACTCGTGGAAGCGTCGCGGATGGATTCGAACGAGGCGGTGGTCGCGGTCGAGGCAGCATACGCGGTCATCCATCGGACGAGTCCGTCCGGCTGACGCAGCACAAGACCCTGCTCCGAAAAGTCGCGGTCGACGATGCGACGGAGATATCCGTCGAGTTGTGCGCGCAGCGCACGACCCGAAAACCCGCGGATCCCGGGGAAGCCCGAAACCACGATCTCCCGCGCGTAATCGACGAGCGAAACGTCGGTCGCTCCCTCGATGGCCGGACGATCGCCACGCAGTAGAGCTGCCAGACTCACGGATGGCGAGCCCACCCCGCGTTCCGCCAAGGACAGCGGGCGCATGCGAAGCGTCACGATACGGCCCGCGCCGGAATGAGTCGGCGGGGTCGCGGGGCCGGCCGAGCCGGTCAACAAGAATTGGTTCGGACCGGCATTCCGGTCGACGGCCCGCCGGACTGCGTCCCACAGCGCGGGCACGTGCTGCCACTCGTCGAGCAGGATTGGCCCGGCGCCGCTCAGCACCTGCCGAGCGTCGGCCTCGGCAATGGCCCGGCGGACCGGATCATCCAGCTCCACCACGGTGGTCGCGCGACGCAGGGCTGTTTCGGTCTTCCCAACCCCCTTCGGACCTTCGATGGCAACGGCAGGCAACGCCCTCAGCAACTCGTCGAGCTCGGCATCGACCACACGAGGGAGGTAGGGGGTTAAGCTACCGTTTCGCACGCCCCTACGATACCGTTTCGCAGGAGACTACGCTACCGTTTCGCGGCCGCGGGAACAGGCGGTCCAGGTCCAAGACCCAAGCCGACCGCCTCATTGCCTTTCGCCCAACGCCTCCAGCAACCGCTTCACCGCCGCCGCCCGGTGGCTGCGGGCGTTCTTCTGCGCCGGAGAAGCCTCGCCGAAGGTGCAGCCCAGGTCGTCGCGCCAGAAGATCACGTCGTAGCCGAAGCCGTTCGCGCCGCGTTCCTCGAAAGCGATGCTCCCCTCGCAGCGTCCTTCGACCACCAGTTCCTCTCCGGAGGGAAAGACCAGCGCCAGCACCACCACGAAGGCGGCGCGACGGTCCTCCACTCCATTCATCTTCTCCAGCACCAGGAGATTGTTGGCGTGGTCGTCGCTCGGCTCGCCGGCGTAGCGGGCGGAGCGCACGCCGGGGTCGCCGCCGAGGGCCTCCACCACCAGGCCCGAATCGTCGGCCAGTACGGCGCGGCCGGGCAGCGCGGCGGCGAAGGCGCGAGCCTTCAGCAGCGAGTTGTCGGTGAAGGTCTCGCCGGTCTCTTCCACGTCGAGGGCGACGCCGTGGTCGCCGGGGATCTCGATTGCAATGCCGGAGCCTTCGAAGAGCAGGCGGAAGTCGCGCAGCTTGCCCTTGTTGGTGGTGGCCAGGACCAGGGTGTCGATCATCTGCCTACTTCGTCTCGGCCAGCACCCGCTGCTGGGCTTCGAGCAGGCGCTGGATGCCCGACCAGGCAAGATCGGTCAGCGCGTCGAGCTGGGCGCGGCGGAAGGTTCCGCCCTCGGCCGTGCCCTGCACTTCCACGAACTCGCCGTCGCTCGTCATCACCACGTTCATGTCCACCTCGGCGGTGGAGTCCTCCTCGTAGGGAAGGTCGAGCAGGGTGCGACCGCGCACGATGCCCACGCTGATGGCGGCCACCGCCTTGACGACGGGGCTGCGGGTAACGAGCCCCTTCTTCTCCAGGCCGCGGCAAGCCAGGGCCAGCGCTACCCAGGCGCCGGTGATGGAAGCGGTACGGGTGCCGCCGTCGGCCTGGATGACGTCGCAGTCCAGTTTCACGGTGCGCTCGCCGAGGGCCTCCATGTCCATCGCTGCCCGGATGCTGCGGCCGATGAGGCGCTGGATCTCCATGGTGCGGCCGCCCACCTTGCCCTTGGCGGCCTCGCGGTCGCTGCGGGTGTGGGTGGCACGGGGCAGCATCCCGTACTCGGCGGTGACCCAGCCGGTGCCCTTTCCCTTGAGGAAGCCGGGCACCCCCTCCTCCACGCTGGCCGTGCAGATCACCCGGGTCCGGCCCATCTCGATCAGCACCGACCCCTCGGCGTGCTCGATGAAGCCGGGCTGGATGCGGAGCACCCTCAGTTCATGGTCCTGGCGGCCGTCGAAGCGGGGGGCGCCGGGCTCGAGGCCGGCTCCGTGGGTGGCGGCGTCCTTGCTGCTGGATGACATTTTTCACTTCCTCTTTTGGGCGATGTCGCTTTCTGTTGGCGGGCCGTCGGCGGCCAGTGTTACAACCCCGGCATCTGAGAGACGACCGACTCGCAACCGGCCCCGAAAACCCGGGACAGGTACAGGTTTCCGCAAGGAAACCTGTACCTGTCCCGGGTTTTTCATTTCTGGATAAAGCTTAGAATTTCGGCGGTTACGTGGTCGGGGTTCTCGCGATGGACGAAGTGTCCGGCGCCTTCGACGAAGACCTTCTCGAGGCCGGCGGGGAAGACTTCTTCCATGCCATCGGCAAGGTCGGCGGCCATGCAGCCGTCGCCCGTGCCGTGGATGTAGAGCGTGGGCACGGTGACCGCCTCGAAGCCGATGCGCATCTGGTCGGCCATCAGGGCCGGGTCCATGCGGGCGGGGTCGAGGAGGCAGCGGTAGTAGCCGATCGCCGCCTCCAGCACCCCGGGCCGACCGAGGGTCGCCAGCACCGGCGCGATGTCCGCCTCGGTGAAGTTCCAGTCCGGCGACCAGTCCCGCCAGAGGTTGCGGATGAAGCGCAGCCCGTCGTGCTCCACCGAGCTTTCGGCCATCATCGTCTGGAAGAAGAACACGTACCAGGAGCGCTTCTGCTGCTCGTAGTTGGTGGTGAAGGCTGTCGCCAGGCGGGGTCCGTAGGGCACGGCCATGGTCACCAGCCGGCGGATCTTCTCCGGCGCGAGAACGGCGGCCGCGTAGGAGGCCAGCGCTCCCCAGTCGTGGCCGATGACGACGGCGGGCTCGTCGGGCGACAGCGCGTCCAGAAGAGCGACAACGTCGCGGCCAAGTGCAGCCGTCTGGTAGTAGCCCTGCGGCGAGGGCGCCGTCGGCGCGTAGCCGCGCAGGTACGGCGCGACGACGCGGTAGCCGGCGGCTGCAAGGACCGGGGCCTGGTGGCGCCAAGTGGTCGCATCGTCGGGGAAGCCGTGGAGGCAAAGGGCCAGGGGGCCGCTGCCCTGCGTGAGGGCGTGAAAGCGGATGCCGTTGGCGTCCAGTTCGATGGTCGTCTGCTCGCTCATGGTTCTCCTGTCAGGCGCCGCCGCCGCCGGGCTTGCCCGCCGTCGCGCCAGCCTCTTCGCCGGCAGTGGCGCCAGCGGGCTTGCCGGCCGCCGCGCGCAGCACCGGATTCAGCCTGTCGTCGTTGTAGGACTTCATCTGGAGGTAGCTCTTGAAGTGGCGGCGCCCGGCCGCGAAGTCTTCGAGGAGTTTCGCAAGGCATCCGGCCAGGTCCTCGCGCTGGACGCGAAGCACCCTCGCCTTGGCCTCGCACTCTGCCGCCAGCGCGGCGCCGCCGCCGGCCGCTTCCTCAGCCGCAATGCGGTCCATGTTGCGGATCTTGAGCGCCAGGATGCTCAGGCGATCGATCATCATCCCCGCCGTTTCCGAGTGAAGTTCGGATGCTTGCAGGTTCACCTTCGAGAAGCGCTCGAGCAGCGTCGCGTCGATGGCTTCCATCAGGTCGTTGCGCCTCTGGTTCCAGGGATCGATGGCGCGCTTGACGGCCGCCACCTTCGCATCGCCGCCGTCGCGGCGCCGCGCCTCGTCCTCCAGCCCCCAGATCGTGAAGTTGGCGAAGTGCTCCGCTTCGACCAGGTCGCGAAGCAGGGCCGTGCCCTCGTCCAGGGCCGGGAGCGGAACGGCGGCAGATGCGGGGCCTGAGCGGCGCGCGGCGGCCTCCTCCCAGCGCTCGGGCGCGGCGTCGTGAAGAGCGACGATGTCGGAAACCGAAAGAGGCATGGCCGGCCGGACCCTAGTCAGGACGGCGTGGAGGGCAAACGGCCCGTGGCGGTGGCCGGCAAACGGCCCGTGGCGGTGGCCGGCAAACGGCCC
>JBHEPB010000170.1:0-8424 GCA_046260515.1 Binatia bacterium | reverse complement strand
GGGAAAGGGGGGCAGGGGGATGCGGGTCATGGGGGCCTCGCGGGCGGCCTCGGGGCCGCGGCTAGAACGTGTTCCAGTCGCGCATTATAAGCGCCGCCCCCCCCGTGTCCACCTCCCAAAACCCGGGACAGGTACAGGTTTCCGAAACCCGGGACAGGGACAGGTTTTCGGGCCTCCGCGTGCCACCCCGTGGGGGCACCCCGCCCGCCCGAAACCCGGGACAGGTACAGGTTGCGCGAAGCGCAACCTGTACCTGTCCCGGGTTTTCAGAGGCCGAGGGTGGTGCGGAGGTCGCGTTTGACGATCTTGCCCATGGAGTTGCGGGGGACGGTGGCGACGAAGTGGAAGCGCTCGGGGACCTTGTAGCGGGCAAGGCTGGCGGCGCAGAGCTCGCGGAGTTCTTCCTCGGTGACGGGGCCGGCCCCGTCGGCCAGCTGCACGGCGGCGATCACCCTTTCGCCCAGTCTCTCGTCCGGGATGCCCAGCACTGCGCAGGCGGCCACACGGGGGTCGCCGTGCAGCACCCTCTCGATCTCGGCGGGATAGACGTTGGCGCCGCCGCGCAGGATGAGGTCGCCGCGGCGACCGCGGATGTACAGCTGACCGGACGACGGATCGCGAAGCCCGAGGTCGCCGGTGTGGAGCACACCGCCGCGAAGGGCCCGCGCCGTTTCCTCCGGCTTGTTCCAGTAGCCGAGCATGGGCGTGTAGATGCCGCCGAAAGGGCCGGTGGCCGCCGGCGCAACGCAGATCTCCCCGACTTCCCCGTCGGCGACCGGCGAGCCTTCCTCGTCGAGAAGCTGGATGTCGAGTTGGGGCAGCGCCGTGCCGATCAGCCCCGGCTCGGGAGGCCGTTCGCCGTGGGAACGCGTCACGGCGGTCGGTGCTTCCGTCATGCCGTAGCCGATGGCGACGTCGGCGCCGAACCTTTCGCGGTAGAGTCGAAGGAAGGCGGGCGGGCATTCGGCGCCGCCCACTTCCGGTTTCACCAGCGAAGCCAGGTCTTCCTTGCGTACGTCCGCGTGGGTGAGGAGGTCGTGGTAGATGGCTGGCACCGCGGCGAAATGGCCGATGCTCTCCTTGCGCACCCACTCGGCGACGCCGACCGCATCGACGCGATCCATGCACACGCAGGTGCCGTCGATCTGGAAGACGAGCAGGGGCACCAGCACCATCAGGTTGAGCACGTTCAGCGGCAGCAGCACGCCCTGGACCTGGCCGCGCGGGTACGCGTCGGTGGCAGCAGCGACGGCACCCGGCAGCAGCAGGTTGTGCTGGCTGTGCACGGCGCCCTTGGGAAAGCCGGTGGTGCCGCTGGTGTAAGCGATCGCTGCCGGCGCGAAGGGATCGATCTCGCCGGACGGAAGGAAGGGCGGGGCCCCAGCGAGGGCCAGCGCCCAGGGCGAGGCCGCATCGCCCGCTTCCACCACAACGATCTCGAGCAGTCCGGGCAGCCCCGCTCGTACCGCCGACACCTGGTCGCACATTGCGGCGTCGCCGAGGAAGACCGCGGCTTCGGCATCGGCAAGCATGAACGCCTTCTCCGCGGCGGCGAGGGGCCGGGCGATGCCTACCCACATCGCGCCGAGGCGCATCGTTGCAAGGAAGGCGATGACGATGTCGGGGTGGTTGCCGATGCTTGCCGCCACGCGGTCGCCCTCGCCGATGCCGAGAGCGTGCAGGGCCGCGGCAGCACGGATCACCGCCGCGTCGAGTTCGGCGTAGGTATAACGGGTGTGTCGTCCGACCAGCGCGACGCGCCTTGGGCAGCGCAGCAGCGGCCCCGCCAGCACATCGGCCACAGTTTGCGGAGCATCGCCGGGAATCGCCGGTCGTGACGACGGCGCCCGCAGGTGCTTCGCCGCGATCAGGTCGGAGGCCTTGCTCAAGGGCGGGAACTCCGGCGGCTCACGGCCTCATGTACCAGCCGCCGCTGATGTTGACCGCTTCGCCCGTGATGAAGGCCGAACGGTCCGAGCCGAGGAAGGCGACGAGTTCGGCCACTTCCTCGGGCTGGCCGAAGCGGCGCAGCGGCGTGCGCTCGATCTCGGTCTTGAACTGGTCCTGGTAGCGCGCCACGAACTTCGTCCAGATGAGCCCCGGGGCGACCGCGTTGCAGCGCACCCCGGAAGGACCGCCCTCGAAGGCGATGCTGCGCGTCAGCGAGAACAACGCCGCCTTGGCCGAAGCGTAAGGCGCCTCGCGCCCCTCGTTGGCGTCGCCCAGCCAGCCGGCGATCGAGGAAATGTTGACGATGGCCCCGCGCCGCCTCTCCATCATGCCCGGCAGCAGCAGGCGCACGAGGTGAAACGCGGCCGTCAGGTCCACGTCGAGCACGCGGTCCCAGTCCTTCATGGTGAACTCGCGGATGGGCGCGAGCACGTTCTCGGCGGCATTGTTGACGAGGACGTCAATGGGGCCGAGGGAGGCCTCGATTTCGGCGATCACGGCCTTCATGCGCTCGCGGTCGGCGATGTCGCCGGGAAAGGGCAGCACCTTGGCCCCGGTTTCCGCGGCGATCTCACCGGCCACCGTGCGGCAGCGCTTCTCGTGGATGTCCACCACAGCCACCGAGCCGCCGTCGCGCGCGATGCGCCGGACGACGTGGCTCCCGATGCCCGCCCCGGCCCCGCCGGTGACCAGCGCGACCTTGCCTTCGAAATCCTTCGACATGGGTTCTCCTGGATGTGCGACTACGCGTCGAGACCGACAAGACGGCGCTGGTTGTCGCGCATGATGAGGCGAGTGTCCGCCGCAGAAAGGCTGTCGCAGCCGTGGGCGAACTCGACCGGGTCGGCCAGGCCCTCCGGATGCGGGAAGTCGGAACCGAAGACCACGTGGTCGGCGCCGATCAGGCTGCAGAGGTGGGGAATGTCCTCTTCGTGGTAGGGCGACACGTAGACGTGGCGGCGGAAGACCTCGCTCGGCCGGCCCGACCAGCGTCCGCCGATCCATGGTCCGTTGCGGCCCATGCCCTTCATCTTGTCCATCGCCTTCAGCAGGTAGGGAACCCAGAGGCAGCCGTTCTCGACGCTCACCACCTTGATGTCAGGATAGCGCCCGAAGAGGTTGTGGAAGATGAGGGCCGACATCGTGTCCATGATGGGACGGTCGCCGTAGAAGTTGCACCACTGGAAGGCCGACTGGCTGTGGGAACTGGGATTGGGCTGCTCTCCCCAGGCCACCGACATCATTTCGTTGTAGCCGGATTCGCCCACATGGAAGGCCACCGAGATCTTCGCCTCGTTGACGCGCGACCAGAAGGCGTCGAACACCGGGTCGGCCGGCGACTTGCCGCCCTGGGGCCCGGGCCTCATGCCGATGATGCGGGCCCCGCGCGAAAGCGCCCACTCCAGGTCCTTCACCGCTTCCGCAGGGTCGAGCAAGGACAGGATCGGCGCTGCAAAGATGCGGTCGCGGTAAGAGAACCCCCAGTCCTCGTCCAGCCAGCGGTTGAAAGCGCGGAGGTTGGCGTAGCTCAGCTCCACGTCGTCCTTCATGAAGTGCTCGACGCAGACCGCCAGGGTGGGGAAGAGCAGGGCGCTCTCGAGTTTCTGCTCGTCCATCAGCGCCAGGCGCGCGTCGCGCGCCACGTAGGCCGGCTGCACGGGCTGCTTGACGCCGTCGTCTCCCCCGGAGTTCTCGCCGGTGAGGTAGCGCAGGTAGTCGCGCAGGGAGCCGGGCCTCAGCGTGACGTCGTAGTTCAGCTCCATGTCGGAGAGGAACGTGAAGGGCCGGTCGCCGATGAGGATGCTTTCGGCTCCGGCGGAGTCCTTCACCACGCGGACGGCCTTGTCCCTGTACTTGGGCTCGATGTGGCGCGTGAACGCGTCGCGCGTCTCGTAGTAGTGGTTGTCGCCGTCGAAGCTGAGGTAGTCGAGTTCGACCATGGTCGTGGTCCTCCGCCGGGGCCGGGGTCCGGCCGGAAGGGCCCGATCCGGCAGCCGGGCGATCCGGGAAACCGGAGGCCGGGAGACCGATTCGAGCCGGCCCGGGGGCCCGCTTGGCGAACAAGAACACGTTCTAGATGGGCAGACAAGGCCCGAAGGCGCGCAGCGAGACCCGCCGCCGGGTAGTGGGAGCCGAACGACGAAGGGCCCGGCGGAGTCACCCGCCGGGCCCTTCGTTTTCGCCGCACCCGCCCGACGGGTCGGCGAGGTCAGTCAAGGTGGACGGCTCAGCGCACGCTTGTCGTGCCCGCTGCCGTGCCGCTGGCGCCGCTGCTGTCGCTGACGGCTCCGCTCACCGGCAGGACCGCGCCGCTTTCGAGGTCGGTCGAGACCAGCACGCGGGCCCGCACCGAACCGCTGGAGTCGGTGAGGCCGCTCCAGATCACGTTGCTTCCGCTCACCGAGGCCCCGCTGGGGACCGAACTCTGCAGGGTCAGTCCGGGAGGCAGGGTGATTGTCAACTGTCCGCTGCCCTGGAGTCCTTCGTAGGACGCCGAGATGTCCGAGGTCAGCCCCTTGGTCACCGTGCGGGTCAGGGTGAGGGACATCGCCAGGTCGGCCTCGCCGCCGGTGGATGTCGAACTGTCGCGGACCACCGTGGAAGCCTGCGAGGTGACCGTACCGCCCGAGGCGTCGGTGCCGACGGCCGAGATGGCCAGGGTCTTGCCGGGCTGGGCCGCGGCGTTGACGAGAACGCGCAGCTTGAGGGAAGCGCCCTCATACGTGAGGCCGTTCCAGGTCGCCGTGTTTCCGGAGAAGGCCGCACCCGGCACCGCCAGGACTGCCGTCAACTCCGGTGGCAGCACGATCTGCACCGAACCGGGTCCCTGCAGGTTCTCGTAGCGAACCGAGATGTCCGTGGTTGTTCCGGGCGTCACCGAGCGCAGGGCCGACAGGCCCATGCCGAAGGCCCCGCTGCCGCCGGTCGTGCCGCCGTCGTTGGCCATGCCGACCACGGTCTGGGTCTCGGTGCCCACCACGTCGGTGCTCTCGTCGGTCATCGTCACGCTGCCGACCAGCACCGTGCCGTCGGGCACGTTGCCCACGCGGGCGTCGATCTTGACCACGCCGGCCGGGATGGGCAGGTCCTTCCACACCAGGGTCTTGTCGCTGCCGCCGCTCGGTGCCGGAATGGCGCGGATCACCGACACCTCGTCCGGCAGCGAGACGACCATCTCGTTGTGGCCGATGGCCTCGCGGTAACGTGCCGTGTAGCGGATCGACAGGCCCGGCCGCGTGTGGGTCTGGGCCTTGAGGGCGGTGAAAAGCTTCTCGTAGCGCGACACCACGCCCACGTGCTCGCAGACGGCCGTCTCGCCGGCGCCGTCGTCCATGAGGGCGCTGCCGACGAGGATGGCCTCGTCCTGGGCGGTCAGCTTGACCAGCGTGTTGACGGTCACGCGTCCGGCGGTGGCGGCCAGGTTGTTCCAGTGCAGCGTATTGCCGTCCTGGGACGACGGCGTCGGGTAGATATCCACGATATCGACCTCGCCCGGCAGCACCAGGTTGAGCTCGTTGTTCAGGGAGCCGTTCTTGTACCGCAGGTCGTACTTCACGTAGCGGCCCGGCCTTGCGAACTTCTGGGCGCGCACGAAGCACGACAGGCGCTCCGTGTCGGTGCTGCCGCCGCGTACACGGAAGAAGTTGGTCGCGACGGCGGAGTGTCCGGCGGCATCGGTCAGGGTCGCGAGGTTGCTGATGCCGGTACCGGCGGCGACGTCGTCGCCGATGCGCGCCGTGATGAATCCCTTGCCCACGTCGCCGGCCGGGAAGATGTTCATGTGGAACGTGGCCGTGTTGCCCGAAACCGTCGCCGTGGCGTCCGCCGACGAAGCCGACAGCAGCGTGAGTCCGGCCGGCAGTGGGTCGGTCACCGTCACGTCGGTGAGGTCGTCGCTGCAGGCGTTCGACCACTGCAGCGTGTAGTGGATCTCGCCGCCCGGGTTGTTGTTGCCCGAGTGCACCTTCTTCAGGGCGACGGGGCAGACCGTGTTCGCATCGCGGACGCGGATCCTGTCGTTGGCCGAGTCGGTGTGCCCGGCGTCATCGGACAGCGTGGCGTAGTTGTCGATGGTCGTGCCCGGTGCGACGTCTTCCCCGATGCGCGTGGTGATCACGGCCTGGCGCGTCTCGCCGCCCGCCCAGGTGGCCATCTGGAATGTCACGGAGTTGCCCTGGATGGTCGCCGTGGCGCCCGGGGAGGTCGCCGAGACGAACTCGAGGCCGGTGGGCAGGGCATCGGTGACCACGACGTTGGTCAGGGTACTCAGGCAGGAGTTCGTCCACTGCAGCGTGTATTTGACCTGGCCGCCGGGGATCAGGTCGCCCGAATGGACCTTGCGGATCGAGACCGAGCAGGACTCGCAGATCTCGTTCGCCTGGCAGACACCGGCCAGGCAGGTGTCGGGCAGGTCGCAGTTGCCCGTGGCCTGGGAGCCGCAGGCACTGCCGTTGGCCTCGAAGGCATTGGCCGGGCAGTTGCCGGCGCCGTCGCAGAACTCGGGGATGTCACAGTCGCCGGCGTCTGCGCGGCAGGTGGTGGACGTGGGGGCGTGGTTGGACACGCAGACCCCCAGCCCGTCGCAGGTGTCGGGGTTGTCGCAAACCGTGTTGCCGGTGTCGCCGCAAGCAGTTCCGGAGGGCTCGAAGCCGTCGGCAGGGCAGCTTCCCGCGGTGCCCGTGCAGACCTCGGCGGCGTCGCAGTCGCCGGCCGAAGCGCGGCAGATCGTGGTCGAGGCGAGGAAGCCGTCGACCGGGCACGAAGCGTCCGAACCGCTGCACGTCTCGGCGGCGTCACAGACACCAGAGGCCGCGCGGCAGGTGGTCGCCGACGTGAGGAAGGCGTCCACCGGGCAGGCCGCGCCGGCTCCCGTGCAGTTCTCGGCGACGTCGCACACACCGCCCGAAGCGCGGCAGGTGACGGTGTTGGCGGCGAAGGCGTCCGCGGGACAGGCGGCGTCGATTCCGCTGCAGTTTTCGGGAACGTCGCAGACGCCGCCGGATGCGCGGCAGGTGACGCTGGAGGCGGCGAAAGCGTCGGCGGGACAGGAAGCGCCGGTGCCCGTGCAGTTCTCGGCGACGTCGCAGACTCCGCCCGAAGCGCGACAGGTGGTGGACGAGACGGCGAAAGCATCGGCCGGGCAGGCAGCACCGGCTCCGGTGCAGTTCTCGGCGACGTCGCAGACACCGCCCGAGGCGCGGCAGGTGGTGGTGGAGGCGACGAAGGCATCGGCGGGACAGGCTGCGCCCGTTCCCGTGCAGTTCTCGGCCACATCGCAGACGCCGCCGGAAGCGCGGCATTGAGTGGTGGAGGTGACGAAGGCATCGGCCGGGCAGGCTGCTCCTGTTCCCGTGCAATTCTCGGCCACATCGCAAACGCCGCCGGAAGCACGGCACTGGGTGGTGGAGGCGACGAAGGCGTCGGCTGGGCAGGCTGCGCCCGTTCCGGTGCAGGTTTCCGCGACGTCGCAGACCCCGCCCGAAGCACGGCACTGGGTAGTGGAGGCGACGAAGCCGTTGGCCGGGCAGGCCGCTCCGGTGCCGGTGCAGGTCTCGGCGACGTCGCAGATGCCGCCGGAAGCGCGGCAGGTGGTGCTCGAGGACGCAAACGCGTCGGCGGGGCAGGCTGCAGCCGTTCCGGTGCAGTTCTCGGCCGCGTCACAGACGCCGCTCGAAGCGCGGCAGGTGGTGGCCGAGGACGCGAAGGCGTCGGCCGGGCAGGCGGCGCCGGTTCCTGTACAGTTCTCCGCCGCGTCGCAGATGCCGCCGGAAGCGCGGCAGGTCGTCGTGGAGGCGACGAACGCGTCTGCCGGGCAGCCGGCACCGGTGCCGGTGCAGTTCTCGGCAACGTCACAGATGCCGCCGGATGCGCGACAGGTAGTGGTCGAAGCGACGAAGGCATCGGCCGGGCAGGCTGCGGCGGTGCCGGAGCAGTTCTCGGCCACGTCGCAGACGCCGCCGGAAGTGCGGCAGGTGGTGGACGATGCGGCGAAGGCATCGGCCGGACAGGCTGCGGCGGTTCCGGTGCAGTTCTCCGCGACGTCGCAGATGCCGCCCGAAGCGCGACAGGTGGTGGTCGATGCGACGAAGGCGTCAGCGGGGCAGGCGGCGCCCGTGCCGGAGCAGTTCTCCGCCACGTCGCAGACGCCGGCGGAGGCGCGGCAGGTCACGCTCGAAGCCAGGAAGGTGTCGGCCGGGCAGGCGGCGCCGGTTCCGGAGCAGTTCTCCGGCGTGTCGCAGACACCGCCTGCAGCGCGGCACTGGGTGGTGGAGGCGACGAAGGCGTCGGCGGGGCAGGAAGCTCCGGTTCCGGTGCAGTTCTCGGCCACGTCGCAGATGCCGCCGGATGCGCGGCAGGTGGTCGTGGAAGCGACGAAGGCATCGGCCGGGCAGGTTGCGCCGGTTCCTGTACAGTTCTCCGCCGCGTCGCAGATGCCGCCGGAAGCGCGGCAGGTCGTCGTGGAGGCGACGAACG
>JBHEPB010000318.1:0-6965 GCA_046260515.1 Binatia bacterium | reverse complement strand
CGTCAAGGTGATCTCGCCGGCCGGCGTCGAGTTCCAGCCCGACTTCGCCAACGGCCCGATGCTGGTGCCTTGGGACAACGTGGAGGAGTTGTCCACGGAGGGATCCTTCCAGGTGTTGTACGGGGAAGACCAGGAAGCCACGGCCCCGGTCAGCGCCTACAGGGACGGGCACCTCCAGGTGGGCGAGGTCTCGGTCGAGCCCGGCGACCTCGTCTCGGTAGTGGCCCTGGCCAACGGCGAGCCGGGCTTCGGCGACCGCATGCGCAGCGCCTGGCGCTACTGGCACGGCGGTGTGGACGTGGGCGTGAACGTCCAGCAGGCCACCACCGACAACTTCGGCGCCCTGTTCGCCGTCCGCGCCCTCAGGTCGGCCGGCCCCACGCGTCTCGCCCTGGCCGCCGACTACCGCTACGCCACCCAGCGCGATCCCGACAACGCCCCGCCCAGGAAGAAGAGGACCGTGGACGCGGCCTCGGCCCTGGTGCGCGGCGAATACGACCTGACCAAGAACGTGTACCTGTACGCTTCCACCGACGCCCTCTACGACGCCGTCCAGAACCTCAGCCTGCGCGCCATCCCCAAGGCCGGCGCGGGCTATGTGCTGTGGCAAAGGGAGCCGGCCGAGGGCAAGCGCGACTTCCTCCAGGTGGAGGCCGGCGCGGGCTGGGTTTACGAGAAGTACATCGACAACGGCACCCTCCCCGGGCCCATCCAGGACGAGAACGACTACTTCACGGTAGCCTTCGGCGCAGCGGCCTCCGTGCTGCTGCCGCGCGGGGCGGCCTTCGACTGGCGCTTCGACTACCTCCCCTCGGTGAGCGACTTTACCGGGGATTACGTGATCCGCACCGTGGCCGGCCTTACAGTTCCGCTAATCGCTCCCATCAGCGCGCGCCTGTCGGTGGCCGATACCTACGACAGCACGCCGTCGGCCGGCGCCGAGGAGAACAGCCTCCTCGTGGACACCACCCTTTCCGTCGTCTGGTAGTCTGGGCGCGGGGAACCGGCCCTGCGGACGGCCGATTCCCGGGTGCAGGGTGTAGCCCTTCAGAACGTTCGTTGGTCTTCCAGGACCGCGACCCTTTGTCTTCGTTCACCGCTCCGTGCGGGCCTCCTTCTTCGCGACCTGTCGGCCTTCTTTCATCGGCACCGGTGGGCCTTCTTCGCCGCGACCGGTGGTCCTTCTTCGCCGCGACCGGTGGTCGCGAGAGGCCACAGGATTTGCGGGCACAAGCCCCTCGTGGGTAAAATGCCGAAGCGGTGGAGTGGCGGCGGAGGCGGTGGGACCTCCCTTCGACAGAGCGCGTAAAACTACGCGCCCAGCTTTGAGCCCGTTCGCGGCTCCTCCGGTTTATCCAGGCAGGATCAAGGAGATCTGAAGATGAGGAAGGAACTACTCGTGTCCGTTTGTGCGCTCGGCCTTTTGGTCGGCGCGAACAATGCATTCGCCGGCGCTTACGGCGAACCCGTCGAGCCCGAAGAGGCTCCCGCACCGCCGCCGGCTCCGGCAGCGGTGATCGAAGAAGAAGAGGTCGACTACGCCCGCACCGGTTTCTACATCGGCGCCGGCGGCAACTACGCGTTCAACAACTTCGACGGCCTGAACTCCACCCCGGGCGGCCCGGCCATCGTCGCCACGGACAGCGTGGACAACAGCGCGGGCTACTTCGTCCGCGCCGGCTACAGGGTGCACGCCAACGTCGCCGTCGAAGCGCGCTTCGAGCACTACCTCGGCTTCGAGACCGATCCCGGCCCCGGCCACCTCGAGGGCTACAGCATCATGGCCAACGTGAAGGGCTTCCTCCTCACGGGCCGTTACCAGCCGTACGTGCTGTTCGGCATGGGCTACCTCGACCTCAACTCCCCGGGCGTTGACCAGGGTGACGAGATCGCGGGCGACGACTTCGCGATGCGTTTCGGTGGCGGCCTCGACGCCTACATCACCGAGAACCTCTCGATGGGTCCCGAACTGGCGTACCTGCTGCCCACCGGCGACGCGAGCGACCTCGACATGCTCACGCTCTCGCTGGGCCTGAACTACAGGTTCTGATCCCCGCGCCGCCCGGCGCGCCCGACGGCTGGAAACAGCCTGCGGGCGCGGCGGGCGGCTTTTTTTTGCAGCGGTCCGCAACCACGTCCCGCTCGCCACTTGCCCGAATACTCACGACAGCGAAAAGGAGAACAGTCATGCGAAAGGAACTTCTGACGACCGTTTGTGCCTTGAGCCTTCTGTGCGGCGCGAGCGCCGCTTTCGCCGGAGCCTACGGCGAGCCTCCTCTCAGCGAGGAAGCGCCAGCCCCTCCGCCCGCTTCCGCGGCCGTCGTGGAAGAAGAGATGGACTGCGCAGCCCTCGGTCCGTACATCGGATTGGGCGCCCTCTACGCCGTCGAACTCTTCGATGACGGCCCCACCGGCGCATCCACGGACAACAGCTGGGGCTTCGAAGTGCGCGGCGGTTACCGCTTCCATCCCCGCATGGCCGCCGAACTGCTGTACCAGTACTACGCCGACTTCGACACGGATCCCGGTCACCTTGACGGCTGGAGCGTGTCGGCCAACCTCAAGGGTTACCTGCTGACCGGACGCGTGCAGCCCTACGGCCTCCTCGGCCTCGGCTTCATCGCCGGCAACGGTTCGGGCGGCAACTACAACCAGGCGGCCAAGGCCGGCGACGACTTCATGATGCGCTTTGGCGGCGGCATGGACATCTGCATCACCGAGCACATCTCGATGGGCCCGGAGTTCGCGTATCTCCTTCCGACGAGCGACGCCGAGGACCTCGACATGCTGACGGTGTCCCTCGGCATGAACTACAGGTTCTGATCCGACCATGGGCGGCCCGGGGGCGGACATCCGCCCCCGGGCCCCTTCCATGAACGCCCGTCCCCTCGCCCGCTGGGTTGAACTCGTTTCCTCGGCCTTCGCCGCCCTCGGCCTCTTCCTGCCCCTGGCCTTCCAGTCCCCGTTCTTCGCCGCCTACCGCGGCGCCCTCGCCGAATGGGCCTACGCCGCGCCCTTCGTGCCGGCCGCCGACGGCGAACTCCTCCATCTCATGCTCGGCATCCTCGGCGGCTCGATCGCCGGCAAGTGGATCGTGCATGCCATGATCGCCCGCGGGCCCCTGGCCGAGGGGAAGGCCTGGGCCCGGCGCCTCACCCTGGCCGGGCTGCCCGTCTGGTTCGCCATCGACAGCGGCTACGGCCTTGCCCATCGCGGACTGTTCAACGTCGCGATGGTCAACGTTCCCGCCATCCTCGTCACCCTTCCGCCGTGGCTGGTGCTGGCCGCGCAGCGTCACCGCGAGCGGGATTGACCCGAGGCTGGCCCCGGCGCCATTGTTGCGATGGCGCGCCCGGCCCTCCCCGGGTCGTGGCCGGGCTTGGGCCTCGCCCTGCCTCGACCCCAAACATGCGAGCATGATGGAAGAGTCCCGCCGCCCCATCCTCAACCCCAACGCCCGCGCACGCTTCCTGCGAAGCCTGCGCGACCTGGCGGCGTCGCCCGAGGGCCCCAAAGCCAAGTGGCTGCTGGCCTCCCTGCTGGTCCTGCTGGTCACCATCAACTCGCTCAACGTGCTGAGCAGCTACGTCGGACGCGACTTCATGACCGCCGTGGCCAGCCGCAACTCCGGCGAGTTCACCTCCCAGACTTTTCGCTACGCCGGCGTCCTGGTGCTGTGCACAGTGGCCGCCGTGTTCTTCCGCTGGGTGGAGGAACGGCTTGGGCTGCTGTGGCGCCGCTTCCTCACCGTCCGCCTCGTGGACCTTTACCTGAGGCGCTGCTTCTACCACCGCCTCGGCAACTCGCCGCGCGTGGCCAACCCCGACCAGCGCATCGCCGACGACGTCAAGGCCTTCACCGGCACCACCCTTTCCTTCCTGCTGATGATCCTTAACGCGTCGCTGACGGTCGTGGCGTTCTCGAGCGTGATGTGGACCATCAGCCCCCTGCTCTTCGGCGTGGCCGTCAGCTACGCCGCCATCGGGTCGGCCGCGACCATTTGGCTGGGCCGTCCCCTCATCTGGATCAACTACCACCAGTTCGACCGCGAAGCGGAGTTTCGCGCCGACCTGGTGCAGTTGCGCGAGAACAGCGAATTCGTGGCGCTTGCCCATCACGAGTCCCACTTCGAGGCGCGCCTCAAGCGACGCATCGAGAGCCTGGTCACCAATTACCGGCGCCTCATCGCCGTCAACCGCAACCTCAACTTCTTCACCAACGGCTACAACTATTTCGTCCAGCTGCTGCCGGTGCTGGTGGTGGCGCCGCTGTACATGCGCGGAGAAGTCGAGTTCGGCGTGATCACGCAATCGACGATTGCCTTCACGCACCTGCTTGGCGCGTTCTCGCTGATCGTAACGCAGTTCCAGTCGATCTCGTCGTTCACGGCAGTGGTGGCGCGCGTGGACCGCTTCAGCGAGGCCGCCCGCGAGAGCGAGACCGCGCCGCCGGCGCCCATCGAGGTGGTGGACGGCGAGGACGGACTGCGTTTCGAACACCTCACGCTGGTGGCGGCCGACGGCGGGCGCGTGCTGGTGGAAGACCTGAACCTGACGGTGGAGCGCGGCACCCGGCTGCTGGTGACGGGTCCCGGCGAGATGGCCAAGATGGCGCTGTTTCGCGCGACGGCCGACCTGTGGGACCACGGTCGCGGTCGCATCGTGCGGCCCGGCAACCGCTGCATCTGCTTCGTGCCCGAGCGTCCCTATCTGCCGCCCGGAACGCTGCGCGAGGTCCTGGCGTCGCCCGACTGCAGCGAGCCCCCCGCGGAGCAGAAGGTTCGCCAGTTTCTCGCCGCCCTCGACCTGGAGGAGACCGTGGACCGCCTGGGCGGCTTCGACGTGGAGCGCGACTGGGACGACGTGCTCTCCCTCGGCGAGTTGCAGCGCTTCGCCCTCGCGCGGGTGCTGGTGGTGGCGCCGGACTTCGCGGTGCTCGACCGCGTGGAGGCCACCCTCGAACCCGGGCGCATGCGCGACATCCTTGGCATGCTGGACGGGGCCGGCATCACCTACGTCACCATCGGGCGCGCGGGCAGCGACCTTCCCCACTACGACATGGTGCTGGAACTGTCCGGCAAGGGGCTCTGGAGCCTGACGCCGGCTCGCGCCGACGTCCTCCCGTCGGCTGGCCCGTAGCGGCCGTCAGGCGCGCTTGCTGCGGGGCATGTCCTCGCCGCGCGCGTCGGAGATCTTCAGCTGGAAGCCGTCCATCTCCAGTCGCGCGGTGGGCACGGTCTGCAGGTAAGGGAGGACTCCGCTCGGTGCGAGGATCTCGTCCACCACGGACTTGTCGCCGCCGGCCAGGGCCGCGTAGCGCCGCGCGGTACGCTGGTGGCGCCACACCGGGTAGGAACTGGCGATGCGCTGCTCGCGCACGCCGAACACGTCCTGCTCGAGCAGGCCGAGCACGCGCGGCGCGTCCTCGCCGTCGGGCATGGAGGAGACGGCTTCGTCCACGAAGGCGCCGACGGCCAGCACCTGGGGCACGAACACGCGGCCGATTTCCTTGAACAGCGGCGCCAGCGTCTCCCTCACTTCGGGCGGCCTCGCCCACGGGGAGGGCGGCCCGGCGGCGCTCACCTCGTGAATCCAGGCCATCACCAAAGGCGCGCGTTCGCGCACCAGGCGGGCGGGCACGGGATCGCGGGCGAAGTGCGCGAACATGGGGCCGAACAGCGCGTAGTCGGCCACCGTGATCACGTCGCCGAGCACATAGCGGCTCTCCTCGAAGTGGGCCTGGAGGATGTCCAGGAAGTCGTGGAACCACTGCTCGGCCGCCGCGCGGGTCTTGTCGGTGACGCCCACGAAGGGCAGCGCGCCGGCCATCTGCGCGGCCAGCTTGGTGGCCAGGGTTCCGAAGACGCCCTCCCAGTCCGCCTCCACCCACTGGCGCTGCTCGGGAAAACTCCAGCGCCAGTGCAGGGCCTGGGCCACGAGCACGTCGTCGCAGAAGTCCTGGATGAGCTCGGCGACGATGCGCACCGCGGGGTCGCCGGGGAAGATCGCGGGCGACGGCCGCAGGTCCTCGAGTCGCTCGAGGATGCGGGGGCTGTCCTGGAGCAGCTCTCCCGTGTCGGTCTCGATCACGGGGATGAAGCGCACGCCGGTGCGGGCCTGGATGTCCTTCTGGACTTCGCGGGTGGGCCAGATCTCGGCGAACTCGATCTTCTTGTACTGAAGGGCGGGCCGCACCTTGGCCGAAAAGTACGACATCGGGGCGGCATAAAACGACCAGGGCTTGCTCATGGTCGCAAAGCTATACGGGAAACCCGGGACAGGTACAGGTTTCGCCGCTGGGTGGCGATTGGCCGGACGCCGGGGCGCTCGCGCGGGCGTCTCCGCGAAACGAGGACAGGCCAATCGGACGACGCGGTCCTGGAGGGAGCGCGCGGGGGCGTTCGTGAGGTCGCCTCCGCGAAGCGAGCGGGGACAGCGGCCGAACGAACGCCCCCGCGCCCGACCGATCGCAACCCCGGAAACCTGTACCTGTCCCGGGTTTCGGGAAACCTGTACCTGTCCCGGGTTTCGGGGGTTAGGTGGAGGGGCGGGTGCGGGTTCGGAACCAGTCCCGGTAGTCCTGCATGCGGCGGATCTGCTCGGCCGGAG
The DNA here is from genome assembly GCA_046260515.1 of Binatia bacterium. GTDB lineage: Bacteria > Desulfobacterota > Binatia > UBA1149 > CAITLU01 > DATNBU01. The sequence continues at coordinate 357 of JBHEPB010000318.1, read as the reverse complement.
TGCGGCGTTGGCAGGGCAGGGCCTCGTCGCTGTCCTCCGGCGCTCCCCAGCGCGTCTCGACGCAGTCGTTGGGGTTGTAGGCCATCTCGAGCGCTTGGGCCCTGGCGACCAGCTCGGCCAGCGTGAGGGTCCAGGGGGAACCGTCGCTGCGCACGTACTGGAAGGTGCGCTTGGCGAGTTCCTCTTCCAGCAGTTCGGTGAGGTCGCGGCGAACCGTTGTCAGGGTGCGGTCGGTGGGCAGGATGAACTGCTTGGCCCTCCTCACCACCGAATCGGGGAAGCTGCGCACCACGTCGATGGCGATCAGCATGCGCATGTCGCGCGAAGGCGTCGCGTAATCTTCCCACGGCCCGAGGG
>JBHEPB010000296.1:0-14503 GCA_046260515.1 Binatia bacterium | reverse complement strand
GCTCAATCCTCACGCCGGCGAAGGCGGCCTCTTCGGTGACGAGGAGACCCGCGTCATCGCGCCCGCCGTTGCCAGGCTGCGTCGCTCCGGCATCGACGCGCGCGGGCCCTTTCCGGCCGATACCCTGTTTGCCGCTGCGGTTTCGGGTGCATACGATGCCGTCCTTTGCATGTACCACGACCAGGCCTTGATCCCCCTCAAGCTGATCGACTTTCGTGAAGCGGTGAACGTCTCGATGGGACTTCCTTTCCTGCGCACCTCGCCCGACCACGGCACGGCCTACGATCTGGCCGGAAACGGCGCGGCCAGCGCCGACAGCATGGTCGCTTCCATCCTGCTGGCGGCTACCATGGCCGGTCTCCGCTCGCGTGCCGTTCCTTCTCGACTTGCTCGCCCCGCCCGCCCCGTCCGTCGCGCGGCTGCCGCCAAGGCGCAAACGCGCACCAAGGCGCACCGATGAAGCTCAATCCCCAGATCTTTCGCGAGTACGACATCCGCGGCGTGCCGGGCGTGGACTACGACGAGGAATTCTCCGCGCGCTTCGGCCAGGCTCTCGGCACGGCGCTGCTCGATCGCGGTATTTCGCGCGCCGCTGTCGGTCGCGACTGCCGCCTGAGCAGCCCGGCCCAGGCCGCGGCGCTCCGCGCCGGCCTGCTTTCGACGGGCATCGACGTGATCGACGTGGGCATGTGCGCCACGCCGCTGCTCTATTTCGCCGTGCACCACCTCGGGCTCGAGGCCGGCGTGGAGGTGACGGGCAGCCACAACCCACCCGACCACAACGGCTTCAAGATCGTCATCGGCAAGGCGACGATCTACGGCGACGACATTCGCGACCTCGCGGTTCGCATCGAGAAGGGCGAGTTCCGCAGCGGCGAGGGCAATGCCTCCACGTACGCGATCGTGCCCGCCTACCAGGGCTTCATGGCCGAGCACTTCGGCCACGACGCGAAGGGGCTGAAGGTGGTGGTGGACAGCGGCAACGGCACCGGCGGCCCGGCGGCGCGCGTGTACCGCAACATGGGCTGCGAGGTGACCGAGCTCTACAGCGAACCCGACGGCACCTTTCCCAATCACCATCCCGACCCCACCCTGCCCGAGAACCTCGCCGACCTGATCGCGAAGGTGAAGGAGACGGGGGCTGACCTCGGCATCGCCTTCGACGGCGACTCCGACCGCATCGGCATCGTGGACGGCAAGGGCCGCGTGATCTGGGGCGACGAGATGCTCGTGTTGTTCGCCCGCGAGATCCTCTCGCGACACCCGGGCACGGCCGTGGTGTCCGAGGTGAAGTGTTCGCAGCGCCTCTATGCCGACATCGAGGCGAAGGGTGGGCGCGCCATCATGTGGAAAGCCGGCCACTCCCTGCTCAAGGCCAAGATGCGCGAGACCGGGGCCCTGCTGGGTGGCGAGATGAGCGGTCACATCTTCTTCGCCGACCGCTATTTCGGCTTCGACGACGGCATCTACGCCGGCGCTCGCATGATCGAGATCCTGGCCAGGAGCGGCCGCAGCCTGGCGGACCTGCTCGGCGACCTGCCCCGCACCGTGTACACGCCCGAGATCCGCATCCCCTGCCCGGACGAACAGAAGTTTCGCGTGGCCGCCGCCGCCCAGGCCCGCTTCCGCGAACTGGGCCACGACCTCGTCGATGTGGACGGGGTGCGCGTGATCTTCGATCACGGCTGGGGGCTGATTCGCGCCTCCAACACCCAGCCCATCCTCGTGCTGCGCTTCGAGGCCACCGACGACGTCTCGCTCGCCCGCTACCGGCGCCTGGTCGAGGGCGAACTGGAGTCGCTGAGACGCAAGGTCGAGTCGGACATCGCGCAGGAAGCCGGGCAACCGACCGGCCGGGAGACCGGCGAAGAGTGAGCGACTCGATCGTCATTCGGGGCGCGCGACAGCACAACCTGAAGAACATCGATCTCTCGATCCCGCGCGACCGCTTCGTGGTCATCACCGGGCTGTCCGGTTCGGGAAAATCCTCACTGGCCTTCGACACCATCTACGCCGAGGGCCAGCGCCGCTACGTCGAGTCCCTTTCCGCCTACGCCCGCCAGTTCCTCGAACAGATGGAGAAGCCCGACGTGGACTCCATCGAGGGCTTGTCGCCGGCCATCTCGATCGAGCAGAAGACGACCACCCAGAGCCCGCGCTCCACCGTCGGCACGATGACGGAAGTCTACGACTACCTGCGCCTGCTCTACGCCACCATCGGCCGCCCCCCCTGCTGGCAGTGCGGCAAGGAGATCTCCTCGCAGACCGTGGCCCAGATCGCGGCCCGCATCGCGGAGTTCCCCCAGCGCTCCAAGGTGGACGTGCTGGCGCCCGTGGTGCGCGGTCGCAAGGGCGAGTACAAGAAGGAGCTCGTCGATCTGCGCAAGCAGGGCTTCCTGAGGGTGCGCATCGACGGCGTGCTGCGCGACCTCGGCGACGACCTGTCGCTGGCAAAGACCCAGAACCACACCATCGAGGTGCTGGTGGACCGCGTGGTGCTCCGCCCCGGCGTGGAAAGCCGCCTCGTGGATTCGATCGGCGTGGCTCTTCGCCTGGCCGAACAGAGCATCCTCGCCACCTGGACGACGCCGGACGGGGAGTCGGGCGAGGAGAACTTCAGCCAGCGGTTCGCCTGCGCCACCTGCGGCATCTCGTTCGCCGAACTGAGCCCGCGCACGTTCTCCTTCAACAGCCCCCACGGCGCTTGCCCGGACTGCAACGGGCTCGGTCGCACGGCATCGTTCGACCCGGCTCGCCTCGTGGTGAAACCGGAGTCGAGCGTCGAGGAAGGGGCGCTGGCCGGCTGGAACCGCCGCCTGGCCGACAAGTACGAGTGGGCCATCGCCGCGGTTGCCAAGGAGAACGGCGCCACGGTAAAGACCGCGTGGCAGGACCTGCCCGAGGAAGCGCGCCGCACCATGCTGCACGGCAGCGGCGAGAGGCGCCTCCACCACTCGAAGGGCGTCGTGCGCGCCTTCGCAGGCGTGATCCCCCTGCTCACCAAGCGCTTCCGCGAATCCGAGTCGGAGTGGGTGCGCGGGGAGCTCGAGCCCTACATGTCGGAGAAGACCTGCGAGGGCTGCGGCGGCAAGAGGCTGAGGCGCGAGGCCCGCTCGGTGCTCGTCGGCGGACGCGGCATCGTGGACGTGGCCGAGATGCCCCTGGACGAATCGGCCGCCTTCCTCGACAACCTCAAGCTCAGCCGCCGCGAACAGGAAGTGGCCAAGCTCGTCCTCAAGGAGATCGTCGAGCGCCTGCGCTTTCTCCTGGACGTGGGACTGTCCTACCTCACGCTGGCCAGGGCGACTTCGTCGCTGTCGGGCGGCGAGAGCCAGCGCATCCGCCTGGCCACCCAGATCGGCGCCGGCCTGACGGGCGTGCTTTACGTGCTCGACGAGCCTTCGATCGGCCTGCACCAGCGCGACAACCAGAGGCTGCTCACGAGCCTGCGCGCGCTCACCGACCGCGGCAATTCCGTGATCGTGGTGGAGCACGACGCCGACACCATGCAGGCCGCCGACCACCTGATCGATCTCGGACCCGGCGCGGCCAAACTTGGCGGAGAGATCGTCGCCCAGGGCAGCTGCCGCGAGGTGATGGCCAACGAGGCCTCGCTGACGGGCCGCTACCTCTCCGGCAAGGAGCGCATCGAGGTTCCCGCCGTGCGGCGTCCCGGGTCGGGGCAGTCGCTGGTGGTGCGCGGCGCGCGCCACCACAACCTGCGCGGCATCGACGTGGCCGTGCCGCTGGGCTGCCTGACCTGCGTGACGGGCGTGTCGGGCTCGGGCAAGAGCTCGCTGGTGATCGACACCCTGTACGCGGCCCTGGCCAACCGCCTGAACGGCGCCTCCCTGGAGGTCGGCGAGCACGACGCCATCGACGGCATCGAGGCCGTCGACAAGGTGATCGACATCGACCAGGCGCCCATCGGCCGTACGCCGCGCTCCAATCCCGCCACCTACACAGGACTCTTCGGCGACATCCGCGACCTCTACGCGATGACGCCGGAGGCGAGGATGCGCGGCTACGCGCCGGGCCGCTTCTCCTTCAACGTCTCTGGAGGCCGCTGCGAGAACTGCGCGGGCGGCGGCATGATCCGGGTGGAGATGCACTTCCTGCCCGACGTCTATGTGCTCTGCGACGCCTGCGCCGGCCGTCGCTACAACCGCGAGACCCTCGAAGTTCGCTACAAGGGCCGCAGCATCGCCGACGTGCTCGACATGACGGTGGCCGAGGCCCTCGAGTTCCTCTCGCCCATTCCGGCCGCCCGCCGAAAGCTCGAGACTCTCGCGTCGGTGGGGCTCGATTACGTGCACCTGGGCCAGGCGGCCACCACGCTGTCGGGCGGCGAGGCCCAACGCATCAAGCTCGCCAAGGAACTGGCCCGCCGCGCCACCGGCCGCACCCTCTACATCCTGGACGAGCCGACGACGGGCCTGCACTTCTCCGACGTGAGGCGCCTGATCGAAGTGCTCGGCATGCTCGTCGAAGCCGGCAACACGGTGGTGGTGATCGAGCACCAGCTCGACGTCGTCAAGGTGGCCGACTGGGTGATCGACCTCGGTCCCGAGGGCGGCGGCGGCGGCGGGACGCTGGTAGCAGCCGGCACTCCCGAGGCCGTGGCGGCTTGCGCGGCTTCCCACACCGGCCGCTTCCTGAAGGACGCCCTGGCCTGACGGGCCGCTGGCTGCTCCTCGGCCGCCAACGTCCCTTTCCCACTTGTTGCGAACAAGGCTCCCCGGCAACATGACGCAAGGGGAGGAATTTCCATGGTCAGGATCCGCGAGTAGGCGGGCCGTGTCGTCATGCTGAAGGGGACCGCCTTCCTGCTCGCGGTGCTGGTTGGCTGGCTTTCGAGCTACTGGATCGGGGCCTGGCCCTGGCTCGGCTACGCGTGGCTCGATCGCAGTTCCTTCGGGGCCGGGCCCGTCACCATCATTGGCGAGGACAGCATGGGCACCACGCTGGGCTTCGAGAACTTCGTGTTCTTCGAAGGGCAGGAAGTGATCATCGACTATGACGTGGACATCCGGGCCGGAAGCCTGTGGTTCCACGTGTTCGAGCCCTTCGACGGAACGCTCGGGGACGGCGTTTCCCACTACGTGACCGAGAGCGGGAAGGGCACCTGGACGATGCCGGTGCGCAAGACAGCCTACTACCACGTGACCATCGACCCCTCGCCGGTGAAGGGCCCCGGCAAGGGCTGGGACCTGACCTACACGGTCAAATGGGGTGCACGGCCGGGCGGCCGCCGCTGATCCCCGGGCCCCGCGCGTTCCGCATCAGTAGGCGACGGTGGCCTCGAGCCGCCCATCTTCGCCGACGATCACCACCAGGCGCGACATGCAGGGCATGCAGTACACCTTGTCGCCCGGCCTCAGTTCCCTGGTGGAACGGATGACGACCTTGCAGACCGGGCACAGGACCTCGTTGGGGGCGAGCGGGTCGGCGGCCCCGCGCCAGCGCCGGTAGAAGCGCCGGTACTTCTTCGGCACCTCGTTGAAGCCGGTTTCCGCAAGCTCGTAGCGGCGCCGGCCGTCGCGGTCGCGGGCCTCGTCGGCGGAATCGGCGATATCGCCAATATCGGAAGGACCGGCGAGGAGGGGATCGTTCACCGCGCCAGCCCCAGTCTTGCCACGGAGTCCATGTACTGGCGCCCGAGGGTTTCCTGCTCGCTGCGCGGGATCCCGATGTGGCGCGCGGTGTCGGCGAGGAGGTCGAGGATGAGGTGATCGACAGCCTGCCGCACGTCCATCAGGTGGACGCGCCGCGACCGGTCCTCGACCAGGCGCCGTCCGAGCTCGTTCTCGCCGAAGCCCATGTGGCGCCTCTCGTCCTTGATGATGCCGTCCAGCACCTCGGCGGTGACGGCGTCGGCCGTTCGAAGGTGGGTGCGGAACACCACGAACTCCAGGGACTCGAGCGCGACGTTCTGGGTGAAGATCGCGGCGTCCCAGTCCCTGGCATCGACGAGAGCGAGGAGGTGGCGGTGCAGGGCCCTCATGCTGGCGCTGGCGCGCTTCTCGCCCTCCCCCTCGGGGTCGGCCACGCCGAGGTCGGAGAGGCGCTTCAGCAGCACCTCCAGGTGGCGCCCTTCGTCGGCGACCTGGGTGGACAGGAAAACCTTCGAGCGACGGTCGGGCGCGAAGGCGAGCAGGCCGGCGGCCCCGTCCAGGGCAGCCGTCTCGCCCATGCAGTAGTTGGCGAGCACGTCGAGGAGACGCTCGCGCCGCGCGGGGTCGAGGGCGTCCTCCGGGGTGCCCGTCCGGTGCCCGAACGTGGTGCCCGAAAGATAGCCCTCGACGGCCTGGAACCAGAACTCGAAGGAATGGACCTCCTCGAGAAAGGATCCGGGATCGCGTTCGTGCAGGTCGACGTCGCCGGGCACGATTCCTCCGGTGGCCATCAGGGCCGCGGGGGCGTCTGGTAGTCGAGGCCGATGCGCCCGAGGCGGACCTTGAACTCCTTCAGCACGGTGTCGGCGAGCAGGGTCTCCATGTCCTCGGGATCCATGGCCCCGAGGTCCGCCCCCTGGTAGCGGGCGTGGGACCTTTCGTGGCCGATGCGGTCCAGCTCGGCCGCCGTCTGGTTGCCGCGGAAAGCGTCGGCGAAGGTGGCCAGCATGAAGTACGACATGTCGCGCTGCATGCGCTCGATCTCCGGTTTTTTTTCCGGGTTTTCCTGGAGGAGGGAACCGATGCGGTTCTCGCCGAAGCCGACGTGGCGCCTCTCGTCGGCGATGGTTCCGGACAGGGTGTGGGCGAACTTGGGGTTCATCTCGCCGTTCATGGCGAACATCATTTCGAAGACGCTGAAGGCCATGCCCTCGAGCACGATGTTCTGGCCCACCACGCCGGAGACGAAGTCCTTCCTGTCCACCTTCTCCAGCAGGACTTCGGCGAACTTGACGAGGTTGGGATTGGCGTAGCGGTTCAGGGTCGTTTCGAGGTCGGACTTCTTCACGCCCAGGTCGAAGAGGCGCTGGGTGAAGACTTCCACGTGGCGGGCCTCGTCCAGGGTCTGGGTGGCGAGGAAGCGCTTGCTGGCCTCGTCGGGGGCGGCGTTGATGAGACCGGACGAGGCCGCGAGGGCACATCGCTCGCCGACGATGAGCTGCACGGTGCTGCGGACCGCGTCCTCGCGCAGCACGTCGTTGTCGAGGATCAGCGCGGGCTCGCCCTCGCCCTCGGCGTGCCCATAGACCGTCTCCTCGAGGTAGCCCTGGGGGCACGACTCGAGCCAGCGCTGGATGGAATAGGCGTTGAGGAAGTCGCTCACGTGGTGGTCCTCCGTGTCCGGGTTGACGCGGCCACCGGCGGCCGGCGCATGGGCGGTGTGGCTTGCAAACGTCATTCCAGTGAGTCGCGACCGGTCGTCGCCGGGAAAACGCCCGCCGGCGGCGGTCCGGATCGATGCGACGGGGGTCACGGTCCCGAGGCGCCTTGTCGCCAGCGGGAAGCGGGGGCACCGGCTTTCCCGGGCATGGGACGGAGGAGCCGCTGCCAGGGGGCCTGCGGGAGATCCGGGAAGGGACACTTCGCGCATTTTTCACTGAACGCTCGCGCGGGATTGGGAACAGGGGCGGAGCGTCTGCTATGTTCGGACCCGGAGCCCGGATCGGTTCTTGCTTCTACAAAAGAGGAAAAGCGTACCCCTTCCTATGTCCGGAAAAATCAAGCTCTGGCTCTTCCTCCTGGTGATCGTGGTCCCGGCCCTGATGGCGTCCGTGACGGCGAATATAGCGTTCTCGCGGGCCCAGTCCGTCGAATTCTGCGGGTCCTGCCACGTGATGCAGCCCTGGATCGACAACGTGACCGGCGAGGAAAGCGATTCCCTCGCCGGCGAGCACTACAAGCGGCGCTGGATCCAGCGCGAGCAGTGTTACACCTGCCACACCAACTACGGGTTCCTCGGGCCCCTGGAGGCCAAGATCAAGGGCGTCCGGCACGTGATCGCCTTCTACATCGGCGAGGATGCCGAGATCGAACTCTACGAGGAGTACCCCAACGAGAACTGCCTCCACTGCCACCTCGACGCGAAGGGTTTCCGCGAGGATTCCAACCACGATCCCCTGGAAGATATCCTGTCGGGCAAGGATCGCTGCGTGGAGTGCCACGAGAACGTCCACGGGGTGGAACAGCCTGGGTACGAGGACGAGGAGCCGGCGGAGGACGAGGAAGCGGAGGACGAGGAAGCGGAGGACGAGGCCGACGAAGGCGAAGCCGGGGAGCCGTCCCCGGGCAACGGCGGCGGGGACAAGGACGATGGCGGGGGGGCGCAGTAGCGCGATGAGCCGGAGAATTCGCCTGGTTCTGGTCGTGGAGGCCCTCGCGACGATGTTCACCCTGTGGTGTCTGTTCGACACCACGGCCCTGTCGATGACGGCCTTCTTCTCGTTCGGCCTGCCGCTGTACGGGCTCGGCGCGCTGCTCTACATCTGGGAGGTTCTGGTCGATCTTCGCCATCACCGGGTGCTCTGAGGGGGCGACGGTCACGGCCGCTGGGCTGGTCGGCGGACATGGGAAAGCAGGACGCCTGAGTTCCCGTGATTGGGAAGCAGGGCCCGGGAATATCGGGACCAGGCCCGGGCCCGTTCTGGCACGTGGATTGCGTAAGCAAGGCGCGACGGGTCGAGGGGCAGGAGACGAACAAAGTGAGGGATCCCATGAAACATTTCGCAGTTCCCCGTCCGTCGGCCGACGGCGGCCGCGCGCTCGTCGCCGGCCTGGCCGCGCTGGTCGCCTTGTGGACCGGCGGTTGTGCCGACCGCAGCCGGGCCGTCCTGGCGCCTCCGGCGATTCCGGGAGCCGAGTTCGCCGGCAACGAGGCCTGCGTGGACTGCCACGAGGGCATCACCCGCGACTTCGGCACGGCCGTCCACGCCGTGATGGTGGCCAAGGGCGAGAACGCCCAGGGCGTGGGCTGCGAAGGCTGCCACGGCCCCGGCAGCCTCCATATCGAGTCCGGCGGCGAGGACGGCACCATCGTCAGCGCCACGAAGTCGTCCGAGACCTGTTACCAGTGTCACCTGGACAAGCGTGGAGACTTCGCGCTGCCCTACTCCCACCCCGTCGGCAGCGGCCCCCTGGACCTGACGACGGCGAGGATGGCCTGCGCCGACTGTCACGCCCTGCACGAGGGCGACGCGGTGGTCGGAGGCGGCACCTCGATCCAGAAACAGAACGACCTTTGCGTGTCCTGCCACCCGGCCCAGCGCGGTCCCTTCGTGTTCGAGCACGAGGCCATGCGCGAAGGGTGCATCTCCTGCCACGATCCGCATGGTTCGGTGAACCAGAAGATGCTCGTGTCGCGTGACGCGAGCCTCTGCACGAAGTGCCACACTCAGGAGCAGTTGCCCTCGGCGAACACCACGTTCCTGGTCGGCGGGCGTGACCATTCCAGCTTCCTGACCCGCGGAACCTGCTACAGCGCCGGTTGCCACGAGTCGGTCCACGGTTCCAATGTCAGCGCCTCGATGCGGTTCTGAGGGGCGAGGAGGAAGCGTTATGAACAACAGCAATCGAGCTGCGGACCTGCTCCGCGCAACCCTCGCCGCAGTACCCCTGTTCTGCTTCGTCGCGACCGCGACGGCCAACGAGGCGGCTCCCGCGGAGGCGACAGCAGCCACGGTCGAAGAGTCGGCCCCGATGATCGCGGGAGCCCCGGCGGCCCAGCCTGCGGAAAGCGAGGAAGCCGCCGCTCCGGCCGCGGAGGCCGAAGCAGCGGAGGAAGCCCGGGACTACAAGATGCGCGTGCGCCTGCTCGGCACGGCGGCCATCACCGACGGCAGCGCCGCGCAGTTCCAGCAGAGGCACGGCATACCCGAGGACGTTTCGGGAGGCATCGACGATTTCCACTTCGAGACCGAGATCGCCGAGGACACCGAACTCGAACTCGATGCCCGCGCGATCTTCGACAACCACGACTACCTGCTGAAGCTGAACATCGAGAACGAGGACAAGGGCTTCCTCGACGTCGGCTACCGCCAGTTCCGCACGTGGTACGACGGGCGCGGCGGATTCGACCGGGCCGGCGGCGCTTCCTTCGACGTGTTCGATCCGCAGCTCGGGACCGACCGCGGCGAGGCCTGGGCCCGTGGCGGACTCTTCCTGCCCGAGGGCTTCAAGCTGACGATGGGCTACCGGTACCTGTTCCGCGACGGCACCAAGGGGTCGCTCGCCTGGGGCGAGCCGTCCAGCCTGTCCCTGCCCGCGCCGAACAACAGCCGCAAGATCGTCCCGGCCTTCTGGGAGATCGACGAGAAGCGCCACCAGGTGGAAGTGGCCCTGGACCGCACCACGGAACTCTCCCAGGTCGGCACGGCCGTGCGCTACGAGTACACGGACCTCGACGATCGTCGCCAGATGACCCGCAACCCCGGCGAACCCGGCGCCGAGCGGCGTCTCACCGAGCGGGATTCCTCCGACAGCGACATGTGGGGATCGCGCGTCTTCGGCGTGCGTCGCCTCCTCGACGGCAAGCTGACGGTGTCGGGCGCCTACGCCTACAACAACATCGACCTCGACCTGGCCGGTTCGCGCATCTACGGGGCGAACTTCAACCCCCAGTACAGTCCGTTCTCTCCCAACCGCCAGCAGAGGGACGAGGGTTTCCTCAACCTCACCGGACAGGCCGAGATGAAGGAACACGTCGGCAACCTGTCGGTGGCGGCCAATCCCTTTGAGGATCTGCAGATCCTTGCGGCATTGCGCGTTCGCGACGAGGACCGTCACTCCCAGGCCGATTTCGTCGAGACTTCCGTGGGCGGCGGCCCCGCCTTCACGACCGCCGAGCAGGACCTGTTCACGACCAGCGACAACGAGGACACCTCCTGGGCGGAGAACCTCGAGCTGCGCTACAAGGGCATCGAGAACGTGGTGATCTACGCCCGCGGACAGTGGGAGCAGAGCAACGGCGACATCGAGGAGGCCGAGATCGATCCGGTGACGCCGGCCGTGGAACTGGAGCGGCGCACGGATGTCGAGCGCATGATCCAGAAGTACTCGGTGGGGACCAAGGTCTATCCCGTGCGCTGGATGAACCTCTCGACGGAATACTCCTACCGCCTGAGCGACTACGACTACGACCACCGTGTGGATTCCACGCCCAACGACGAACTGAGCAACAACCGCTACCCGGCCTTCCTCGTGGGCCAGGAGTTCGCGACGCACAACTTCAACGTGCGCAGCACCTTCCGGTTGCCCGCGGGCGTGGGCCTGGTGGCCCGTTACGACTGGCTGCAGTCCACCATCGACACGCAGGGCGACGGGCTGAACGAGCGCGAGAGCGGCCAGACCCGTTCCCACGTGTTCAGCGGCACGGCCTCCTGGAACCCCGCAAATTGGTGGTGGACGCGAGGGGGCTTCAACTATACGCTCAGCACGTTGGACACGGCGACGAACAACTATGATGTCCCTGTGGCTTCGTTCCTGCGCAGCTTCGACAACGACTACCTCACGCTCCACCTGGCCACGGGCATGGCCATCGACGCCAACACGGACGCCGAGTTCCTGTACACCTGGACCTCGGCCGACAACTACCAGGACGTCTCGGCATCGACCGTTCCCTATGGGTCGCGCTTCGACGAGCACGGCGTCCAGGTGCGCGCCTCGCGGCGCCTGAACGAGAACACCAAGATTGCGGCCGGCTACGGCTACTTCAACAACGACGAAGGTTTCGCAGGAGGGAACTACGATTATGACGCACACATCCTCACGACGAGTGTCCAGTTCGAGTACTGATTCGTCCGCGTGGGCCCGCCTGGCGGCCGGCGGACTGGCGGTGGCCTTCGCGTTCTCGCTGCTGGCGGGAACCGCCTTCGCGGAGGATGCGGCCGGCGGCGCGATCGACGCCAAGAAGCTCTGGACCAAGAACTGCCAGTCCTGCCACGGCCCCGACGGCAAGGGCAAGACCAAGGCCGGAGAGAAGGCCAAGGTGAAGGACCTGACGTCCGCGGACGTGAAGGCCAAGCTCGACAAGGCCAAGGCCATCGCGTCGATGAAGGACGGCATCAAGGAAGAGGGAAGCGAGAAGATGGCGATGAAATCGTACTCGGACAAGCTCTCCGAGGCCGAGATCGACGCCCTCGCCGACTACTCCCTGGCCTTCAAGTAAGCGCGCAATCGGGACCGCCGCCTCGCGGCGGCGGTCCCGAAATGCCCGGTTGAACGCCCCCGGCGGCGACCCTATCCTCGTCCGCGTGAAGGGCAGCCGCATCTACCTCGACCACCACTCCACCACGCCCGTGGACCCTCGCGTCCTCGAGGCCATGCTTCCCTGGTTCACCGAGAAGTTCGGCAACGCCGCCAGCCGCACCCACGCCTACGGCTGGGAGGCCGAGGAGGCGGTCGAGAAGGCCCGCGGCCAGGTCGCGGCCCTCGTCGGCGCCGACGCCAAGGACATCGTGTGGACCAGCGGCGCCACCGAGTCCGACAACCTCGCGATCAAGGGAGCCCTCCACTTCCACCGCGCCCGGGGCAACCACGTGGTCACCGTGGCCACCGAACACAAGGCCGTCCTCGATTCCTGCAAGGCCCTCGTGCGCGACGGCCTCGCGGAAGTCACCGTCCTCAAGCCCGACGCGAGCGGCCTGGTGTCGGCCGGCGACGTGACCGCGGCGATCACCGACCGCACCGTGCTGGTGTCGGTGATGCACGGCAACAACGAGATCGGGGTGATTCAGCCCCTGGAGGAAATCGGCCGGGCCTGCCGCGAGCGCGGCGTCCTGTTCCACACCGACGCCGCCCAGAGCGTCGGGAAGATCCCGATCGACGTCCGCGCGATGTCGATCGACCTGATGTCGATGTCGGCCCACAAGTGCTACGGCCCCAAGGGCGCCGGCGCCCTCTACGTGAGGTCGAAGAATCCCCGCGTGCGCATCACCGCGCAGATGGACGGCGGCGGCCACGAGCGCGGCCTGCGCTCCGGCACCCTGCCCGTTCCCTCCATCGTCGGCATGGGAGCTGCCTGCGCCATCGCCCAGAGGGAGATGGCCGGCGAAGGAGAGCGCGTGCTCGCGCTGCGCGAAAGGCTGCGGGAAACGCTGTTTTCCGGCCTCGACCAGATCCGCCTCCACGGCGATCTCGAGCGGCGCCTGCCGGGCAACCTCAACGTGAGCTTCGCGCACGTGGAGGGCGAGTCGCTGATGATGGGCCTGCGCGAGATCGCGCTGTCGTCCGGATCGGCGTGCAGTTCGGCGACCCTCGAGCCGTCGTACGTGCTGCGTGCGATCGGCGTGAACGACGAGCTCGCGCACTCGTCGATCCGTTTCGGCATCGGCCGTTTCAACACCGCCGAGGAGATCGATCACGTCGCTTCACGGGTGATCGACGAGGTGAAGCGACTGCGCAAGCTGTCGCCGTTCTATCGCGAGCGGAAACCGCAATCCGTGCGCACCGGCGCGGAGGGACATCCATGATCACCGTTACCGAGAAAGCAGGGTCGCGCATTCTCAAGCTCGCCGCGTCGTCGGACACCGAAGCTTCGGGCCTTCGCATCAAGGTGGTCGGCGGTGGCTGCTCGGGCCTGCAGTACAAGATCGAGCTCGATGCCGAGAAGAAGGGCGACAAGGTGTTCGAGGGCGGCGGCGGCCGCGTGCTCGTGGACCGCAAAAGCTACCTCTACCTGGTGGACACCGTGGTGGACTACGCCGAGACGCTCCAGAACGCGGGCTTCCAGATCCAGAACCCCAACGTGAAATCGACCTGCGGCTGCGGCGAGTCTTTCGTCGTCTGAGACCGGCCGGCCGCCGTCCTCTTCCGGCTCTACGCCGCGCCGCGTCGTCCCTGACCATCCCCATCCGCGTGCACAAAGATGCGGGCCGGGTCTTGACTCCATTGCCCTAATGAGCGCGAGTGTGCCATGTTGACCGGGCGCAAAGAGGGTACGGTGCGCCGGGTTGGCGCTCGACCTTCCAGCGTTGGTTGAGATACGCAGCGGCAGCGACGGCGAGGGGCCGTCGGCCGTTACCGTAAAAGAAGGGACCTCGGCGGGATCCTCCCGTCCGGCGCCGAGCAGGGCGCCTTCCGGGGGCCGGTGGTGGCGGGCGGATGTGGACGGGACCGGGGAAGGCTTCCCGGATTCCGGTGTGGATGTGGAGGTTGTGAGATGGAGGAAGCCACGGAACGTGGAGGCCGGTTCCAGTCGGACGAGCGCCTTCTCGATGTCTTTGATCCCGACATCATTCTCCCCGCGCAGCACTTCGCTGCCATTCAGCGCAAGAAGTTTCCCTCGGGCGAGCACCGCCTGCTGGTGGCCCTCATCCAGGACGCCATCGAGTGTTTCCAGAAACACATGCATGCACGCGACGCCAAACGTCGCCAGCTTTTCCTCGATGCCCAGGGCTGGATCGGCTCCGAGGACGACCGCGGCGTGTTCTCCTTCAACAACGTCTGCATGCTGCTCGGCATGAACCCGGACTACGTCCGCCAGGGCCTCGCGCACTGGTGCGAGACCGCCAAGGAGGCGCCGCGCTCGACGCGCCGCCGCACCGGCGGCGACCGCC
>JBHEPB010000264.1:0-3120 GCA_046260515.1 Binatia bacterium | reverse complement strand
GTGGCGCTGCGCGGCGCCGGCCCCGGCGCCGTGCTCGAGGGATCCCGAACCGGCACCGTGCTCGACGTCGAGGCCGAGGGCGCCGTCGTCGAGAACCTCGCCATCGTCGGGACCGGCAGCCGCCACACCAGCGAGGACAGCGCCGTTCGCCTGCGCGGCCGCCACAACCTGCTCTCGCGCCTCTTTCTGGACCAGGTCCTGTTCGGGGCCGTGCTCGAAGGCTGCGTCGAGTGCCGTGTCGAACGCGTCCACGTCGCCGGCCGCGAAGGCATCACCGAGATGCGCGGCGACGGCGTCAAGATCTGGGAATCCCACGGCTCCACGGTCAGCCACTGCCTCGTCGAGCGCAGCCGCGACCTCGTCGTGTGGTACTCCCGCAACGTGACCCTGGAGGGCAACGTGGTGCGCGACAGCCGCTACGGCACGCATTTCATGTACGCCCACGACGCGACCGTGCGCGGCTCGGCGGTGATCGACAACATCGTGGGGATCTTCGTGATGTACAGCGCCCGCGTCGACGTCCAGGGCAACGTGCTGGCGGGGGCGAAGGGTCCCGCGGGCGTCGGCCTCGGCTTCAAGGACAGTGACTCGGTGACGGTGCGCGGCAACTGGATCGTCGGCAACACCGTCGGCATGTACGTCGATCAGACCCCGCGACGGCCGGAAGACCCTCTCGTGATCGAGGGCAACGTCGTCGCGGTCAACAGCATCGGCCTGCGCATGCATGCCCAGCCCCACGGCGTCCACATCCGGGGCAACGACCTGCACGACAACGCGGAAACAGCCCAGGTGGACGGCGGCGGCGACGCCACCACGGCCGAGTGGACCGGCAACTACTGGAGCGACTACCAGGGCTTCGACCTCGACGACGACGGGACCGGCGACGTCGCCTGGCAGGTCAAGCGCCTGTCCTCGGAGCTGACCGACACCCACCCCACCCTGAAGCTGCTGCGCGGCACCGCCGTGCTGGCCGCCCTCGACGCGGTGGCGCGCGCCGTGCCGGTGCTGACGACCCGGCTGCTGCTGAGCGATCCCTCGCCCGCCATGTCGCCCCACCTGCTCGGAGGCGAGGCCCGATGAGCTGCCTCGTCCTGGACCGGGTCTCCAAGCGCTACGGCGCCGTCCAGGCCGTGGACGGCGTGTCGCTCACGGTGGCCGCCGGCGAACGTGTCGCCTTCGTCGGCAGCAACGGTTCGGGCAAGACCACGCTGATGCGCTGCGCCCTCGGGCTTCTTTCCTGCGAGGGGGGGGTGAACATCGAGGGCATCGACGTGCGCCGCCATCCCGAGCGCGCCCTCGCCGAGGTGGCCTACATCCCGCAGGTGGCGCCGCCCCTGGACGCCACGGTGAGCGACCTCGTCACCGCCTTCGGTCGCCTGCGTGCGCGGCCGGCGTCGCGGGTGGCGGAACTGGCCGCCGTCCTCGGCCTCGACTACGGGCGCATCTCGAAGTCGCGCCTGCGGGACCTTTCGGGCGGCACCAAGCAAAAGATCCTGGCGGCCCTGGCCCTGGCGGCCGACGCCCGCATCCTCGTGGCCGACGAACCGACCGCGAGCCTGGACACCCAGGCCCGGCACGCGTTCTTCTCCCTCGTCGCCGCGCGTCCGGCCGACTCCGTGCTGGTTTTGTGTTCGCACCGCACCGGAGAGGTGCGCCAGCTGGTCAACCGGGTCGTCGAGCTTCGCGAAGGCCGCGTGGTGAGCGACGCCCAGCTGGACGACATCGTCAGGGACCGCGCCGTGTGCCGGATCGAGGTGGTCACCTCCACGGCCGGGGCGGCGGCCTCCCTGAGGGCCCTCGGTTTCGCGGCGGTCACCGACGACCTGTGGCAGCGCACCTGCACCCCCGCCGAGAAGCTCGACCTCGTCTCGCGCCTGCTGGAGCACCGGGCCGACATCGATGACGTGAGGGTGCTGGACGTGGACGCCTGGCAGGTGAGCGCATGAAGAAACGATTCGGCGCCCTGGCCCTCGCCCTCTTCCTGGCGGCCGGCTGCGATCCGGGAGCGGACGCTCCCAAGGAGCCGGTCTGGGGAAAGCAGCCCTGCGAGCACTGCGCCATGCTCCTTTCCGAGAAGGAGCATGGCGCCCAGTTGGTGACCGCCGCGGGCGAGAGGCTCTACTTCGATGATCTCGGCTGCATGGTGGCCTGGGACCTCGAGCATCCGGGATCGGCCACGAGCCGCTGGGTGAGGACCGCCGACTCCCAGGCCTGGCTGCCCAACGAACAGGCCGGCTACCGCAGGGCCGAGCGCACGCCGATGGGATTCGGATTCGTCGCCGTCGCCCCGCCGGGTCCTGTCGCCTGGCCCGAAGTTTCCGCGGCCGTGCAGCACAAGCTGCGAAGCGAGTGACGTCGATCCATGAGCGCCCCCCTCCAGCCCCCCGCACCGTCCGGCTCCGCTCCACGCAGCGACGCTCCGGGCCGGCCTGCCCCGGTTTCGCGCCTGCAGCGCATCTCCGCGCTCGCCCGCCTCGAATGGACCGACTCCCTGCGTTCGCGATGGCTGCAGTTCGTGGCGGTGGTCTACGCGCTGGTCTTCGGGGCCTTCATCTGGCTCGGGCTTCGCGAGTCGAGCGTGCTCGGCTTCACGGGGCTGTCGCGCGTAGTTCTCAACGTGGCCAACGCCACCGTGGTCGCCGTGCCGCTGGTGGCCCTCGTCGCCACCTGCCAGGCCGTCGCGAGGGCCCGCACCAGCGGCCACCTCGAACTGCTGTTCACGCAGCCCGTGCGGCGCAGCGACTGGTTCATCGGCCTCGCCCTGTCGCGGGCGGTGGTGCTGCTGGGTCCCTTGCTGGTGCTGCTCGGCCTCACCGCTGCGGCCGGGCCCCTGACCGGCGCCGGGGACGCGGCGCTGGTGCCGATGGTCGTCCACGCCCTGCTGGTCTCGTCCAGCCTGGTTCTGGCCTACCTCGGACTGGGACTGCTGGTGTCGGCCCTCGCCCAGACCCTGGAACGGGCCGTGGTCTTCGCGCTGCTGGTGTGGCTCGCCTCGGTGGCGTTGCACGACTTCGCGCTGATCGGGCTGCTGCTGCAGTGGCGCGTGCCGGCGCCGGTGGTGTTCGCGCTGGCCGCCGTCAATCCGGTCGAAGCCGCGCGCCTGGCGGTGCTGGCCTCGGT
>JBHEPB010000255.1:0-5638 GCA_046260515.1 Binatia bacterium | reverse complement strand
GCCGAGGCCGCCACTCCCGACCTTACCTCCCGACCTGCCCCACGGTGATAGTGCGGCCGACCTGACCGCCAGAGAATCCTCGAAAAGCCAGGGGTGGCTACCCACACGAATCCGCGAAGGCCCGGAAGCGAACCACCAGCGCGCGAAGCCGGACGCCCCTCAGCGTTCGGTCACGCTAGAGATGGACACCGTGGGCAGCGGATCGAGCGGACGCGAGCTCGTGTCGGACGCGTCGGTCACTCGAGTCTCGAACGAGGAAGGCTCCAAGGCCTCCGTAGTCCGGAACCCGCAACGCAGAATGGGGGCCGGGATCCGGACCCCGGCGACACTGATGAAACCCACGGTGACGGTCCGTTCACCCATATTGTTGGCAGCGGAAATCGCTTCCACGAGGGGCGTGCAGTCCACCTTGTCGCCGCGACCGAGAAACTCCCCGCTGGCGCCCAGGTGCGTGATCGTGAACTGGAGGGCGCCGAAACGCTCGGCCTCGCCTGTAACCCAGACCTCCACGTCGTAGTCGGTCCCGGCGCCTCCCGGTCCGTCATCCCCGCAGCCGGGCACGCCGGCGAGCACCGCCAGCAGCAGGAGAACTCCGCGGAGAGCGACGAGGGTGCCTTGTATCGACGTCATGAAAGCCAACCTACCCTCAGGCCCTCCGGGTCGCCAATCCGGTCCGCCCCCGATCTTTCCTTCCGGGTAGCGGAACGTGAAGCAGGCCACTCAGTCCTCCCGGTGAAACGTCAGCCCCACCGCGTCCGTCAGGAACTCCATGAAGGGCACGGTGGCCTGGAACGACTTCACGACCGTCTTGAGGAAGTCCTTCGACTGGATCGACGACGGCGTCGCCGTCTCGGCCGCGAAGAAGCTCGCCCTCTTCAGGTCCTCCACCAGGGGATGAGCCGGATCGAAGCCCGCGGGGGCGCGCTTCAGGCCGTCGCCCTCCACACCACCGAAGCGGCGGCGGAAGGCCGCCGCCCTCGTCACCGCCGTCCAGCGCTCGGGATCGGCCACGATGGCTTCGCGCACCATGCGCAGCTCGGCCGAGGGCGGCATCCAGATGCCGCCGCCGAAGAAGACCTCTTTTGGAGAAAGGTGGACGTAGAAGCCCGGAGCGTGGACGTCCCTGGCCGCCTCGTGGCGGAACCAGAGGCCGGCGTTCTCCTTGTAGGGCTTCTTGTCGTGGCTGAAGCGGGTGTCGCGGTAGATGCGGAACATCGAGCCGCCCTGGGTCTTGGCGATGGCCACGAAGCTGCTCGCGAAGCGTCCGAGGGGAAGGTCGATGGCCGCGATGAAAGACAGCAGCGGCGCCTCCACCGACTCCTTGTACCTTGGCTTGTTGGCGGCGAACCACTCGCGGTCGTTGTTCTTTTCCAGCTCGCGAAAGAAGGCGAGGAAGTCCTTCGGGAAACCCGTGAACGGCGCGGGCGCCGCCGCCGGGGCCTTGGCGGCCTTCTTCGCCGGCTTGGCCGGCGTGGCCGTCTTCGCAACGGCATTGGACGCCTTTTTCGCCGGCGTGGTCGTCTTCGTAACGGCATTGGACGCTTTCTTCGCCGGCTTGGCCGCCTTCTTCGCGGGCTTCGCGGGCTTCGCGGGCTTCGCGGTTTTCCCGGCCGACTTGTCAGCCCTGGTTGCCGTCATGCGCTCTCCTCCTCTCCGCCGCGCACGAAAAGGCGATAGGCGGGATTGTCGGTCTCTTCCGTGTATTCGAAGCCGAGGTCGTCCAGGCGGCGGCGGAAGGCCTGCTGCTGGCCGTCCGCAATCTGCACCCCGACCAGCACGCGGCCGTAGTCGGCGCCGTGGTTGCGGTAGTGGAACAGCGAGATGTTGCAGCCCTGGATCACCGCATCCAGGAAGCCGGCCAGGGCTCCCGGCCTTTCCGGAAAGGCGAAGCGGTAGAGCACCTCGCCGGGAACATCGGCGCGTCCGCCGACCATGTGGCGGATGTGCAGCTTGCTGGTCTCGTCGTCGCTGAGGTCGATGGCCGGGAGCCCTGCACGATGCAGGGTGGCAATCAGCGAAGCCCTCTCGCTCGAATCGGACACCTGGAGGCCGACGAAGACGTGGGCTTCGCCCTCGCCGGCGTAGCGGTAGTTGAACTCCGTGATGGCACGCCGCCCGAGCAGCGTGCAGAAAGCGCGGAAGCTGCCCGGCTTTTCCGGGATGGTGACGGCGAGCAGCGCCTCGCGGTGCTCGCCCACCTCGGCGCGCTCGGCAATGTGGCGCAGGCGGTCAAAGTTGACGTTGGCCCCCGAAGCCACCGCCACCAGGCGCTGGCCGGCGGCGCCATGGCGCGCCACCCAGGCCTTGAGGCCGGCGATCGACAGGGCGCCGGCCGGCTCGAGCACCGTGCGCGTGTCCTCGAAGACGTCCTTGATCGCGGCGCACATCGCGTCGTTGTCCACCAGCACGATCTCGTCGAGCAGTTCGCGGCAGATGCGGAAGGACTCTTCGCCCACCTGCTTCACAGCCACACCGTCGGCGAAGAGGCCCACCTGTTCCAGTTCCACGCGGCGGCCCGCGCGGATGCTGCGGTCCATGGCGTCGGCTTCCTCGGGCTCGACGCCGATGATCTTCACCTCGGGCCTCAGTCTCTTTACCACCGCCGCGACGCCGGCCGCGAGGCCGCCGCCGCCGATGGGCAGGAAGATGGCGTCCAGGCGCCTTCCGGCCTGGCGCAGGATCTCCAACCCCACCGTGCCCTGGCCGGCGATCACGTCGGGATCGTCGTAGGGATGCACGAAGGTGAGTCCGCGTTCGGCCGCCAGCGCAAGGGCCCAGGTGGCGGCGTCGGCGTAGGTGTCGCCCACCAGTTCCACGTTGGCGCCCATCGCACGCACGGCATCCACCTTGATCGACGGCGTGGTCACCGGCATCGCGATCCAGGCCGGGCAGCCGAGGCGATGCGCCGCAAAGGCGACTCCCTGGGCATGGTTGCCGGCCGAGGCGGCGACGACGCCGCGGGCGCGAACGGCAGGGTCGAGCCCCGCCATCTTGTTGTAGGCGCCGCGGATCTTGAACGAGAAGATCGGCTGCATGTCCTCGCGCTTGAGCCACACTTCCGAGCCGAGGCGCGAGGACAGCTTGGGCGCGAGTTCGAGGGGGCTTTCGATCGCCACGTCGTAGACCGCGGAGTTGAGGCTGCGTTCGAGATAGCCGGCCAGCGTGGAGTCCATGCGAAAAATCCTCAGAGGCCGGCCGGCGCCCGCGGCAGCGAAGTCCAGGCCTCGGGATCGTGCCCGAACACCAGTTCGGCGCCGTCGTCGCGCATCGCGCCGAGGCGGCGCAGCGATTCCATCATCATGGCGCGATCGAAGACCACGCCGGGCAACTTCATTTCTGCGAGGTTGCGTCTCAGGTAGCAGGCGTCGGCGCAGAGCACCATCTCGCGGCCGTCGTCCAGGCGCAGGCGAAGCGACTGGTGCCCGGGCGTGTGGCCGTGGGTGGGCAGGCAGACCACGCGGCCGTCGCCGAAGAGGTCGTGCTCGCCGTCCACCAGCATCACGTCGTGGCCGAGGCGGTAGTCGCGGGTGTCGAAGGAGCAGCGCGCGGCCAGCTCCGGATCGGCGCCGGCCTCCCACTCGCGCTTCTGGACGACGAGCCTGGCGTTGGGCAGCAGCTCGGCGCCGCCGGCGTGGTCGAAGTGGAGGTGGGAGAGCAGCAGGTGGTCGATGCGGCCGGCGTCCACGTCGAGGGAGGCCAGGCGGGCTGCCACGTGCTCGTCGGCGCCGAACTCGACTTCGAAAAAGTGCGAAAGCACGCCGAGGCGCCCTGCGGGGTCCGTGCCCGCCGCCGGGTGCATCCCGGCGTCGAAAACCACCCGGCCCTTGGGATGCTCGATGAGAAAGGACGGGACCGGCACCTTGATGCGCCCCTCCCCGCCCTCGATGAATCCCGCCAGGTCCCCGGTCAGCCAGCCGCACTCCATCGCGAAGACGCGCATCACGAACCTCCCTCGGCCCGCGCTCCGCCGCCGGGCCTGGCCAGGCCGGCTTCGGCCAGCCCCTCCTCGAGCAGCCCCATGCGGTCGTAGCCCCAGAAGGGCTCGCCGCGAAAGACGAAGAGGGGCACGCCGAACACGTGGTCGTCGGCGGCCTCCTGCTGGCAGTCCTCGAAGTCCTTGCGGGCGGGGCCGGCCAGGTAGGCGAGGTAAGCCGCCGGGTCATGGCCCAGTTCCCCGATCAGGGCGGCCACGGCCTCGGGCTGGTCGATCTCCAGGCGGCGGTCGAAGAAGCGGGAGTACACCTGGTCGGCGTACTCCCGAAAGAAGCCCTCCCGCATGGCGTGGAGCCCCCCGATCAGTGAGGGCACCGAGTCGTAAACCTTGAGGGGCCCCTTGATGGGAAAGCCCCCTCGCCGGTTCGCCCAGCGCCTGGCGTCCAGGTACGAGTAGCGGGCCTTGTACTCGGAATAGATGCTGCGTTCGCCCTTGCCCTTGATCCTCAGGATGAAGGGGATCCAGCGCACCGAAACGTCGAAACGGCCGGGAAGATCGAAGGCAGGGTCCTTTGCCAGGAAGGCATATGGACTCTTGAAGTCAAAGTATAACTTTACTTCTTCCAAGACGCTCTCCCTCGCCCGCCGGCTGACCGTTCCGTTCGCGACGGCGGACTAGAACAGAGGCGCACGGGAGAGCCAAAGGCCGGGTACCTGACTGCGTTCGGCCCCCTCCTGTATCTTACCTGGCTTGACCAACGGTCGATGCATCCGTAAGGTCCGTCGCGTGAAACCGAAACCGAAGAGCGTCGTCCTCGACGTGCTTTCCACCCTGAGGGGGCGCTCGGCCCCGGTCAGGTTCCTGGTGGCCACGGCCGAGATCTTCGGCATCGACTCCAACGCCACCCGCGTTGCCATCACCCGCCTTCTCGCCACCGGCCTCGTCGAAAGGGACGAGCGCGGCGCCTACCGCAGCGGCCCCGCCGCGGCCCCCATCGTCCGCCGCCTGAGTTCCTGGCGCCGCATCGACAAGCGTACCTGCGACTGGGACGGCTCGTGGGCAGGCGCCACTCCCGATGCCGGCGGCTTCCCCAAGGAGGACAGGGCCCTGGCCGTGCGGGCCCTCGAGTTCTGCGGCATGCGCGAGTTCTCGCCGGGCCTGTGGGTGAGGCCCAACAACCTCGACGGAGGCCTGCCCGCCACCCGGGAGAGCCTGATGGCCCTTCGCCTCCCCGCCGGCTGCCCCCTCTTCACCATCCGCGACTTCGACGCCGCCGGCGAGGCCCGCGCCCGCTCCCTGTGGGACGCCGACGAGATCCGCAGCCTCTACCGCCGCCTGGCCGCCGACCTCGAAGCCAGCGCCGCCAGGCTGGAGGGCATGGACGAGGCGCGGGCCATGGCCGAAAGTTTCGTCCTCGGCGGCGAGGCCATCCGCTGCATCGTGCTCGACCCCCTGCTTCCCGACGAGATCGTCTCCACCGACGAGCGCACCAACCTGGTGCACGCGATGACGGCCTACGACGAGATCGGCCGCCGCTGCTGGGCTCCCTTTCTCAATCGCTACGGCGTCCTCGTTTCCGACTCGCCGATGGACCTGCAGATCTGGCGCGAGACGGCGCCGGGCGGCCTGGCCGCCGCGCCTCTCGATGGAGAGACGGCATGAGCGAACAGCAATTCGCCGAAGCGGACGCCGCATCGGCCGCAC
>JBHEPB010000247.1:0-12475 GCA_046260515.1 Binatia bacterium | reverse complement strand
CCAGGTGCCCCTGCGGCAGCCACTCCGTCAGCGAAGGCGGCAGAAGCAGGGTTTGCTCAGGCAAATACGGCCGAAAGCTCGTTGGCATGCGTCATTCTAGCAGACTTTCGCTGCGATGTTTCTGCGGCGCACACTCCTAGCCGCCCGCGCTAGAGTCTTTTCTTCATCGCCCTATCTCCTGTGGGATTCCGGTAGTTAGTCGCCGCCACGGCAAAACTACGCGGTAAGCCCTGTGCCAGCAGCCTTGATTCGGCCAGCCTTCTTCAGCCTGCCCACGGTCTTGTAGTAGTAGGCCGCGTTGACCCCCAGGTTCTCTTTCGAGAACCCCATCGCAAGCAGGTCGCGGCGAAGATCCTCGTGGTTGAGCGCATGGCCCGCTTCCTTGAGAATTTGTTCGATCGCCCGCGGGAGGGGAGGCAACCCAGGATCGGACTCGGTGGCCGCGCCAGTCTCCCACGGGGCCGGCGTAGCTGGTGCTGGGGCCCCCTTCTTCGATTCGCCCCAGACCTTGAGCAGGTCCTCCAACGGGCCAAGTTCCCGTTTAATGATCTCTGCTTCGGCCCGCAGAACCGCGAGGCGCTCAGCGAGTTCCTTGAATCGAGCTTGGGCGGCTTCGACCACGGAGTGGGGAAGCCCAGAGGGGAGTGCGATCTCCATGCCCACCCAATACCCATTTATGGGGTAGGGGTCAAGGGCTGGGGTGCAGGCGCGGCGCTAACTGCCCTTACTACCCCACCGAGCCTTTGCGGCCCGGCTGGCGATCTCCCGGCGCTGCTCGGGGGTCAGGGCCTCAGCCCTGGCCTGCCCACCCCTGAGTCCGCCCCGGCGGCCCGAGGCTACCGCCTCGGGGTCCTTCTCGGGCTCCGGCTCAGCCTCGCCTGTCGCCGTCTTGACGATGGCACCGGCTAGCGCATTGAAGTCTCGGGAACGCTTCGCGGGCTTCTTCGCCATAACCGCAGTGTAGCGCGATGCGTTTGCAGTCGCACGGCTTCATTCTGCGCACGACTTTTCAAACTGACCCACTACCCGGGTTTCCGAATACGAAGGCCGCGCCGTGGGGACGGTGCGGCCTTCGTGTTCGGGAAACGGGTTGGAGCTGGTTACTTGGCCAGGGCCTTCACCTTGTCTGTCATCTCCGGGACGGCCGTGAACAGGTCCGCCACGAGGCCGTAGTCGGCCACCTGGAAGATCGGCGCCTCGGCGTCCTTGTTGATGGCGACGATGACCTTGGAGTCCTTCATGCCGGCCAGATGCTGGATGGCGCCCGAGATGCCGACGGCGATGTACAGGGTCGGCGCGACCACCTTGCCGGTCTGACCGACCTGCAGGTCGTTGGGCACGTAGCCCGCGTCCACCGCCGCGCGGCTGGCGCCCATCGCGGCGCCGAGGGCGTCGCAGAGGGGAGCGAGCACGGTGGTGAAGTTCTCACCGTTCTTGAGGCCGCGGCCGCCGGAGACGACGCGCGCAGCTTCGGTCAGGACCGGGCGGTCCGACTTGGTCTCTTCCACGCTGACGAACTTCGCCGGCTTGGCGGGCGAAGGCGGCGTGATGGAAAGGGCTTCGACCGGAGCGCCCGAGCCGCTGGCCGCGTCGAAGGCGGTGGTGCGCACCGAGATCACCTTCTTCGCGCCCTGGAGCTCGACCGTCGCGAAGACGTTGCCGGCGTTCATCGGCCGCACCAGAGTCCCGTCGGCGTTGATCTCGGTGACGTCGCTGGCGATGGCCGCGTCCATGGCGGCCGCCAGGCGCGGAGCGATGTCGCGGCCCTTGCTGGTGGCGCCGAAGACGACGATGTCGGCGCCGACGGCCTCGGCCACGGCCTTCAGCGTCAGCGCGCTCACGTCGGCCAGCGCGTGTTCGACCGCGGCGTTGTCCACCGTGACGACCTTGTCGGCGCCGAGATTGGCAGCCTGGGAAGCCACGTCGCCGATGCCCGAGCCGAGCACGGCGAGGATGGTCTGTCCGCCGGAGAGGGCGGCCAGCTTCTTGCCGGCCGTGACGGCCACCGCCGTCGCCTTGGGGAGGTGCCCGTGGGCGTGTTCTGCGTAAACGAGTACGTTGCTCACTGTGTTATCTCCTGTTGCTCGCCGAGGCGCTCAGAGAACCTTGGCCTCGGACTGCAGGACCTGGATCAGTTCGTCCACCGACTCGACCTTGCGGCCGGCCGAACGCGCCGGGGGAGGAGTGACCTTCTTGATGACGATGCGCGGGGTGAGGTCCACGCCGAGGCTGGCGGCGTCGATCTCTTCCAAGGGCTTCTTGCGGGCCTTCATGATGCCCGGCAGCGAAGCGTAGCGCGGCTCGTTCAGGCGAAGGTCGTTGGTGATGATGGCCGGCAGCGGAACCTCGATGGTCTCCAGCCCGCCGTCCACCTCGCGCACCACCGTGGCCTTGCCGCCCTCCAGGGTGAGCTTGGAGATGAAGGTGGCCTGGGGCCAGCCGAGAAGCTGGGCGAGCATCTGGCCGACTTCGTTCGAATCGTCGTCGGTGGCCTGCTTGCCCATGATGACGAAGTCGGGCGCTTCCTTCTCGATGATCTTGACGAGGATGCGGGCCACCACGGTCGTGTCGGGCCGGTCGGCCTTCACGAGGATGGCGCGGTCGGCGCCCATGGCCAGGGTGGTGCGCAGTTGCTCCTGGGCCTCAGCCGGGCCGACGCTGGCGACGACGACCTCGACACCGCCCTGGGCCTCCTTGATGCGCAGCGCCTCCTCGACGGCGATCTCGTCGAAGGGGTTCACGATCCATTTCAGACCCGCCTCGACGATGCCGGTGCCCTCGGGGTTCACCTTGATCGTCGATTCGTAGTCCGGCACGCGCTTGGCGGTGACCAGAATCTTCACGCTTTGTAGCCTCCTCCGTAGTGGTGGTCCGGCCGCTCCATTTGCAGGGTCCTGCAAAGCGGCGAACCCGGCGCGGTTACCATGCAACGCGTTATGACGCAACCGTCAGTTCTTACGGCTGCGTATAGCGGCGCCATCTGCGTCGTTGGCGGCCTGGGTTGTGGGCTACGACGTACAGGAGTGAGCCGGGAGACGTCGAGCGGCGAACGCCTCCGCCCCCAACCCAGGCCGCCGCCTAGCATCTGGACCACTCTCCGCAGCCTGGCGAGACGTTGGTCTCAGCGGTCAAGTGGGCCGGCGAGCGGTGCTCTGCGATCACCGCCGCCGGAGCGCCGGTGGGGCGGCGGGTTGCCTGGTCGTGGGGGGAGCGCAAAGAAGGGGTATGGCGAGGATTCTGTTGTTCGGGCAGGCCCAGTTTGGGCAGAAGGTTTTTGAGGAACTGCTCGGGCGGGGTCACGAGGTGACTGCGGTCTGTCCTCCTCCCGATACCGAGGGCAGGCCCGTGGATCCCCTGAAGGCGGCGGCCCTGGAGCGCGGGGTGCGGGTGGTGCAGCGCAGGAGCTACCGCAGCAAGGAGGCCGAGGCCGAGGTGGACGCGGCTTCGGCGGACCTCGGCGTGCTGGCCTACGTTACCCAGATCGTGCCGTCGGCCATCCTCGATGCGCCGCGCGCGGGCTCGATCTGTTTCCATCCCTCGCTGCTGCCCGCGTATCGCGGCGGGTCGGCCATCAACTGGCAGCTCATCGACGGCTGCGCGCTAGGCGGCGTTACGCTGTTTCGCCCCGACGACGGCATCGACGAAGGGCCGGTCTACCTGCAGAAGGAGATCCTCATCGGCGAGGACGACACCGCGGGGTCTTTCTACTACGGCAAGGTGTTCGAGGTCGGGGTGGTGGCCACCGTGGAATGCGCGGGGATGGTGCTCGAAGGTCGCGCTCGCGGCGTGGTGCAGGACGAGCCCCTGGCCACTTATGAACCGCTTTGCCGCGAGGAGCACGCCTGCGTGGACTGGGCGCGTCCCGTCGGCCAGGTCCACAACCTGATCCGCGGCTGCGACCCTTCGCCCGGCGCCCATGCGCGCTTCGGCGATGCGGTGGTGAAGCTCTACGGTTCGCACATCGTCTCGCGCCGCGACAAGGCCGCGCCCGGGACCGTGGTGGCATTGTCGGAGGCGGGCGTCGAGGTGGCGGCCGCGGGCGGCAGCGTCCTGCTGGCCAAGCTCGGCGTGGGCGGCAGGAAGTTGGCAGCGGCCGAGGCTGCCGCCGCTCTCGGCCTTTCGACGGGAGACCGCCTGGCCGCCGGGCGGGTGGCCACACGATGAGCGTCCGCGTCCTCGCGCCGGTCGTCGCCGCCGCTTTCGCCGGCTTGCTGCTCGTCGCTGCGCCGGCGGCCGCCGGCGAAAACTGCCTTCGCCTGGCCTACGTGGAAGGCGACGTGGCCGGCTTCAGCTCCATCCTGAGCCCCGACCGCAGCCGTCAGATCGGCTACATCGACTATCGCCAGGCCCGCGACGGAAAGGCCCTCGAAGTGCGGCGCATCGCCAGGTTCGACGACGGCTCCAGCGACGAGGACCGCATCGAAGCGGAAGTGGGCGAAACGCTGCGCACGGTGCGGGGGCGCATGATCATCCGCAACGCCGCCGGCGTTGCGACGCTCGATCTTTCCATCGACGTCGGCGAGGGCCGCATCCGCGGTTTCTCCGGCCTCGGCAAGGAAAGAGAGGAGTACGACGAAGCCGTAGAGATCTCGCCCTGCACCTACTGGGGGCCCCTGCTCGGCGTCGTCCTGAAGAACTTCGAGAAGAACGCCGTGGACGACCGGCTGGTCGTGGCCTCCGTCGTGGCCACGCCGAAGCCGCGGCTGCTGCATTTCGAGTTCACGCGGAGGGAGAAGGTTGCGATTCGCCGGGCGGGAGGGAAGATCGAGGCCGAGCGCTTCTCGATGGTGCCCAAGGTGAACTTCCTGCTCGACCCCTTCCTCAAGTTCCTCGGGCCCGACACCAGCTTCTTCCAGCAGGCCGGCCGGCCTCCCTCGATGGCCGCCTTTGCCGGCCCCCGCAACTTCGACGGCCAGACGATCCGCATCGAGTAGGGCAGGCGTCCCTCAGCGCGCGCCGGCCTCCACGTTCTCGAAGGCGTGCCCTTCCGCTCCGACCTTGCGCAGTTCCCGCGCGAAGGGGATGTCGACGTGACGGTAGAACTGGATCTTCTCCGGTTCGTAGTCGGCCTCAAAGAGCCGAATGTCCCGGTACGCGGCCCCCGCCGCCGCCGCGCGCCCGAAGAAGCGCCCATCCGTGACGCCGGCGAAGACGCCGCGCCCGTCCCTGTCGTAGCCGAGGTCGCCGCCGTAGAGCCACTCGTAGTAGGCGACGCGCTCGTTGCGCACCCTCAGGCGTTCCGGCTTGTCGTTCGTCGTCAGCGAGAATGCGATGAAGTAGCGCACGCCCATCACTTCCGGCGTGAGGTCTCCATCGATGTCGAAGACGTCGTAGTGGGGCGTCTTGTTGTAGAAGACGTCCACCTTGGCCATCTGCTCGGGAGTGGCGGGCAGGATCTGGCGCAGCTCGGAGATGTGGCCGGCGTTCACGTGGGTGCAGCCGTGGGACATGGGCCCCCGCGACAGCAGCCAGAGGTATTCGTAGGGCTCGCCGTCGCCGCCGCGGGCCTCGCGCCAGGCGGCGGGGAGGAACGACGTTTCCGAGATCTTCATGCGCCAGAACAGCGTGTGCAGGGCGTTGTGCATGCGGGTTCCGACGTGCATGTACGGGATCCAGGGGTGGTAGCTGTAGGATTGTTCGTCCGGGATGTGGTCGATGGTGCGCGTGCGCTGGTGGACGGTGAGGGCGCGGCGTCCCGGCGTCGGGTACTCCGGGATCTGCCGACCGTTGACCGTCGTGCTCTGGTTCCAGGTGCCGATGGGGTAGATGGCCGTGAACTCGGCGAAGTGGAACTCGCCGTCACGCACCGGATAGATTCCGCCGGAGGCCCGGTCGAGAAGGGCGAGATAGCCGGACCTCAGGCCGTCGAGGTCGTCCTCCGCGGCGCTGTGCTGCACGAGTTGCGTGAGAGCGGACGAGGTCGCGGGGTCGAGGTCGGCCACATGGAGACGCGTCGGCAGCAGCAGGTTGACCAGTTCCAGGCGGCGCTTCTCCTCCATGGATTTGCGGTCCTCGGGGCGCAGGGCGGCCAGCCAGCGCTCCAGCACCTCGTCCACCTTCATGCGGATACGGAACACGCGCCCGGGGTTGAGCTGCTCGATCAACCGGAGATTCCGCTCGCGCTGCTCGCCGGCGTCGAGTCCGGCCTCCTCGCGAACGAGGCGCGCCACGCCCACTTCGGCCAGCTTCTTCTCGAAGGCCTCGAGGGCGCGGTTCTGGGTCGGAACCACCTTGCCGCCGGCCACCAGGGCGCGGTACGTGCGTCCGCGTTCGAGGAGGTCGCCGGCGTACTGCTCGACGACGTCGTCGGAAAGGACGGTGGTGGCGCGAAGCTGGTTGCCGCGGCCGATGTGCACGTGGAGGCGTCGCGGATCGCCCGTGCGCGGCGCAAAGCCCGTGTAGAAGGTGGGCTCGTAGCGTTCGTAGTAGACGCCGTAGCCGGGCGGCTCCTCGAGCAGGCGCGGGGCCTCCCCGGCGGCGGTCGGCCCGGGAATCCCCGCGGCGGCCAGGCAGGCCAGCAGGAGGATGGCGGCGATGCGGCTTCGCGATGGCAGCTCTCGATGCTGTTCAATCATTCTGGTCTCCTTGCTGGGCCGCGAAGGCGGAGTGCCTGGGCCGCGAGGCCCGACGTTTTTGTGACACCCGGCTCCGTGGATGTCCATGGCGGACGTGGAACAGTCATTGCCGACTGCGCACGTCGGGATGCCCAAAGCCTTGGACCGCTCGAACGGGTAAAGTACGCTCGACAGGCCATGGCCGCTCCCGAACAGGTCTCTTCTCCTTCCCAGTCGGGGTGGGAACAGGGGATACTTCCCTACTTTCCCCAATCGAGGCTCGAGAATGTGGCGGATGGAATCTGGTGGGTGGACGGCCCCATCGTCCGCATGACGCTCGGGCCCGTTTCTCTGCCTTTCCCCACTCGCATGGTCGTGGTTCAGCTGGCTTCCGGAGGTTTGTGGCTGTGGTCGCCGACGGCGCCGACCCCGGATCTATGTGCCTCGCTGGATGCGCTCGGCCCCGTCGAGCACCTGGTCTCGCCCAACCGCTTCCACTACGCCGGCATTCCGGCGTGGAAGCAGCTCTATCCCCGCGCGACGGCATGGGCCTCGCCAGGGGTTCGCGAGAGGGCGAGATCCCATGCGTCCGGCTTCACCTTCGATGCGGACCTTGGCGACGACGCGCCGCCGCCGTGGGCGGACGACATCGAGCAACTCGTGTTCCGCGGAAGTTTTTTCATGGAGGAGGTGGTGTTCCTGCACCGCTCCTCCTCCACGCTGGTTCTCGCGGACCTCGTGATGGCCCTGGAACGAGAGCGCCTCCGCGGTCCGATGCGCTGGCTGATGCAGCTGGCCGGCGCGACGTGGCCGGGGCAGACGCCGCGCGAGATCCAGGCTACCTCGCTGTTCGGCCGCACGCGGGCCCGTGAGTGCAGGAGCCGCATCCTCGCTTGGAACCCGCGCCGGGTGATCGTCGCCCACGGCCGCTGCTATCTCGAGGACGCGACTGTGCAACTCGAGCGCGCCCTGTCCTGGCTGGGCTGACGCCGGACGCGCAGCCCGCGAGGGTTGCTGAATCCGGCCGGGCTGCCGGCTGCACGGGGGTCATCGGGGCGCATTGGGCGCTCACAGCGCGCAGCGCACCGGCGTGGCCCCCAGGACCTCGACCAGCACGGACGGGGCGAGGGAAACGAGGTGCCCGCGCCGTCCGCCGTTGATGAAGATGCGGGGAAGGGCGAGCACGCTTTCCTCCAGGTAGACGGGCATCGCCTTCTTCGTGCCGAAGGGCGAGGTGCCTCCTACCAGGTAACCGCTGCGGCGCTGGGCCACCTCCGGTCGGCAGGGTTCCACCGACTTGACGCCGATGGCCCTGGCCAGGTTCTTCGTGCTCACTTGGCGGTCGCCGTGCATCAGCACGATCAGTGGCTGGCCGTCGTCGTCTTCCATCACGAGGGTCTTGACCACCTCGTGCTCGCTCACGCCGAGCTGGCGCGAGGACTCGGCCGTGCCGCCGCGGTCCACGTAGTCGTAAGCATGCTGGTCGAAGGCAACGCCGTGGCGGCGCAGCCAGGCCAGGGCCGGCGTTTCGCCGAGATGCTTCTCCTTCCGGGCCACAGCTCCGTCCCCGCCTCAACCCTCGCCCGGCATCGACACGCCGCCCTCGGGAAGGCGGATCGTGATCAGCGGGTCGCCGGCAAGGTGGATGCGGTAGTCGGCCCAGGCGTAGTGGGTCGGCCTCTCCACGACGAGGCGGTAGCCGGACCAGAGAAGGGGCTGCCGCTCGCCGTCGTCGAAGGCAATGCTGGCTGCCAGCGCTTTCAGCGGGCGCCGCTCGGCGTCGCTCACGTAGAGCTCGAGCGAAGTTCCCTCCTCGACGATCTCCAGGTGGCGGTCGCCAAGCATCAACAGCCGTCCGCCGTGGCGCGGCTCGTGGTTCATGTGCGGAGCACCGCCGTGGGCCTGGGAACCGAAGAGACCGGACTGCAGGAAGGGCAGCATGAACAGGATCACGCCTGCCGTCAGGGCGCCGGCTCGCGTCACGATCCGGCCGCCTCCTCGCGCACCAGCTTCCAGGTGACGAGAACCAGCAGCAGCGTCGTGACGTAGACGGGGCCCAGGTCCAGCTTCCAGTGTCCGGCCTCGAACAGGCCGCGCGCCGAATCGTAGACGTGGACGAGGGCGTGGGCGACGGAATAGGCACTGGCCGCGGCCATGGCCCCCACGCGCCAGTGGCGTCGTCGGATGGAAACGAGGAGGGCAGCGCCGAGCAGGAAGAAGATGCAGCCGATGTCGCGGACGAAGTGTTCGTTGAGGGGTCCCGAGTCCGGCACCCCCGCCGGAAGGTGGATGTACCAGTGCGCGGGGCTGGCCAGCATCCAGGCGCCGTTCAGCAGGTTGCCGAGCCCGAACAGCGCGAGGAGGACGGGCCAGCGGTCGGTGGTGGTTGAATCACGCATGGGTTCGGGCCTCGGTTGCGGCGTCGGCGGATGCGGTTTCCATGGGTTCCTCCGGGCGCCGGCCCTGCGGCGCTTCGCTCCTGACACGAACGGGGCGGCGACAAGGTTACGCCGCCGCGCTTCTCGAGGGGAGGCGGCGCTGGGCACTTTCGTGGTCGAGGAGCCATCGCTTGCTCGCCAGCCCGCCGGCGAAGCCCGTGAGCTTGCCGTTGCTGCCGATCACGCGGTGGCAGGGAACCACGATGCCGATGGGATTGGCGCCGTTGGCGGCGCCCACGGCCCTCACTGCCGTCGGCGCCCCGATGGCGGCGGCGATCTCGCCGTAGGTTCGGGTCTGCCCCGCGGGGATGAGGCGGAGCTGCCGCCAGACGGCCTGTTGGAAGGGAGTGCCGTGGCTTTCCACTTCGAGGTCGACGAGGGCCTCGAGGTCGCCGTCGAAGTAGCGCGCGAGCCTGGACTTCGCTCCCGCGGCATCGCTGCGCCGCACGAAACGGCAGTTTTCGAAGCGTTGCTCGAAGTCGCGGATCCGTTTTTCCCACAGGCCGTCGAAGCAGAGGGCGACCAGGCGCGATTCGGCGGCGGCCAGCGTGAGCCGGCCCACGGGGGAGGGCACTTCGGTCCATTCGATGATCATGAGGCTTTCTCCATTTCGTCGTGGAGCTGCGGCGCATGGAGCACTTCGCCGGCTTGCTCCCCGGGCTTCTCGTCGAGGCCGTTCCACAAGTGGAGGACGGCGTAGGACCGCCACGGCCGCCAGGCTTCGGCTGCGGCGTGCACTTCCGCGACGGAGGCCGGTGTTCCCTGCTTGCCGAGTGCGCGGCGGATGCCGAGATCGGTTTCGGGAAAAGCGTCCGGCTCGCCCATGGCGCGCATCGCGATGTAGTGGGCCGTCCACGGTCCGAGGCCGGGGACGGCGCAGAGGCGCGCGACGGCGTCGTCGAGGCCGAGCGCGGCGTCGAAGTGAAACTGCCCGGAGGCGACGGCGACGGCCAGGGCGCGCAGGGCCGCGGCGCGGGCACGAGGCAGGCCGATGCGCGCGAGGTCGGCTTCGGCCAGGACTTCGGCCTTCGGGAAGAGATGGGTGAGGCCGTCTGGCCGCGTTTCGCCGTCGCCCGGCAGAAGACGGCCGAACTCGCGCACGAGGCGGCCGGTCAGCGTGGTGGCGCCGCGCACCGTGACCTGCTGGCCGAGGACGGCGCGCACGGCCAGCTCGAAGCCGTCCCACGCTGCCGGCACACGAAGTCCCGGCGCGGCGGCCACCAGCGGCGCGAGACGATCGCACTGGGAAAGATGCCGGCCGATGTGTTCGGGATCGGCGCCGAGGTCGAAGATGCGGCGCACTCTCTCGACAACGCCGATCAGGTTCGGGCAGTGGGGCATCTCGACGAGCATGCGCAGGTGGGCGGCGTGGTGGGGTGGAGCTTCTTTTCGTGTCCGGCCGCCTCTCCGGAGGGGGGCCGCGTCGATGGACGCCGGGTTCTCCACCGAGATGATCCCCGTCGCGTCGCCGAGATGGACGGTGCGCCGGTAGACTCCTCCGACGACGCTCTCGACACCGGGGATCGCGCGGTGACCGAGGAAGTCCAGCATGGCCTGCCAGGCCAGCGGTGGACGGTAGGGAAGTTTCACGACGATGCCGGGCGTGGCCGCGTCCCGCCGCGCGTCTCCCGTCTCGCCGAGGGGCGAGCGTCTGCGACGAAGCTCGCTCGGCGTTTCGCCGAAGGTTTCCTTCAGCGCGTGGTTGAACTGGCGCACGCTGCGAAAGCCCGAAGCGTGGGCGACTTCGGCAAAGGGAAGAGCGGTCTGGTCGATGAGGTTGCGGGCGAAGTGGACGCGGCGGGCGCGCGCGACATCCAGCGGCGAGGCGCCCAGGTGCTGGGCGAACAGGCGCCTCAGCTGCCTTTCGCCGAGTCCGAGGCGGGCGGCCAGCGCTTCGAGGTTCTCGTCGTCGAGCCCGCCTTCGGAAATGAGGCGAAGGCTGCGCGACACGACGGCCGAGGTGCCGGCCCAGGCGGGAGTGCCGGGTGCGGTTTCGGGCCGGCAGCGCTTGCAGGGACGGAAGCCGGCGGCCTCGGCCGCAGCGGCGCAGGCATAGAAACGCATGTTCTCGAACTTGGGCGGGGCGACGGGGCAGACCGGGCGGCAATAGATGCCGGTGGTGACCACACCCGTGAAGAAGCGGCCGTCGAAGCGGCGGTCCCGGCTGAGGGCTGCCTGGTAGCAGCGCGAGGGCTCGATCTCCATGGCGCCGTTCTACAACGCCGCCCCCGCCGTGTCTGGCGGTTTCCGGACATGGTCCTCGGGGTGCCGGACTCGGCGGAGGCGGGACGCCGCGGGTGGTAGGGTCGGATGCCTGGCTGGCGGGCGGAGGTCAGGCGCAGGCCTGCTCGTACAGGAACTCCGGCGCCAGGTCCGCGCCGTTCGGCCACACGATGGTGTGCAGTTCCGGATCGAGGCGGAAGGATCGGAACTCCTCGAGGTTGCGTAGCGGCTCGAACATCTCGCCCCAGAGTTCGCCCTCCAGGTCGATCTCGCCGTGTTTACCGTCCTCGAAGCAAAGGGCGATCCGGTATCCGCCGGCGTAGGCGGCCTTCGTGATTCTTGGCGTCATGGGTCACTCCAGCGGGGCGATGCGCTTGAGGGGCTTGCGGTCCTGGGCGAGTTGCCAGTCCTCCAGCAACTCCTCGCGGTGCAGTTCCAGCCAGGCCAGAAGGAGCCGCCGCTCCCGGGGGTTGAAGCTCCCCGACATCACCTCACTGGTGCGGATGTTAACCCGAATCTCCCGATTGCGGTAGCGCGCATGGAAGTGCGGCGGGGCGTGCTCCCGGTAGAACATGGCCACTACGATGCCCAGGAATCGGCAGATCTCCGGCACGCACTCCTCCCTCGCCCTCAGGACGGCGGAGGTCCTCCGGAATCCGCGGTGGCGACGCGGAGGACGCTCGAGGTCGGCACCATGCGGGACTCCCGGCAGGAGCGGCAATGACGGGGGTGATATGTCGAGAGGTGGGCGGCACCTGGGGCACCCACCGCACCTCTCGCGTGGGAAAGGCCGGCCTCACCGCCCCTTGCGGGCCAGCAGCGGTGCTCCGTCTTTCACCGGGCCCTGCCACACGAGGCGCAGCGCGTCGGGTCTCAGGCGGGCGGTGTCGATGGTGAGGGCCAGCTCGTCGCGCTCGCGGCGCAGGGCGTCGGCTTCCTCGGGTGTCACGTGGCTGTTGACGGCGGCCAGGGCCGACAGCCTTTCCAGCTCGGCGGCGAGTTGTGCATCCATGGCCGAGCGTGCCGCGCGGCGCAGGACGGCGGCGCGCTCTTCGGCGAGTTCGTCGCAGCGCGAGCTCATGCGACCGATCAGCGGCGAGAGCGTGGCGCCCCCGCGCCTGCACGCCGATCGTTTCCTCGCGCCGACGCCGGTGCGCGTGATCCTCGACCAGCACCTTCGCGAACCCGTCGGCGAAGAAGACCCCGCCACCGCCGATCTTCTCGAGGGCTACGGCCACTGGGTGGCGGAGAACCAGGCCA
>JBHEPB010000156.1:0-9153 GCA_046260515.1 Binatia bacterium | reverse complement strand
CCGATGGTCGGCGCGCACCGTCTCGAAGTGGATGCGGGCGAGACGGCGATGGCCGACCTCGTGGCTTCCGGCGAGAGAGCGATGTGGGTTGGCCGTTACTCCGGCAGCACCAACCCCGTCACCGGCGATTTCTCCGGCGTCGTCAAGAACGGCTTCCTCGTCGAAGGCGGCTCCAGGCGCCCGGTGCGCGAAGTGCTGATCGCCGGCAACGTCTTCGAAGTGCTGAACCGCATCTCCGCGCTTTCGCGCGAACGCCTCGACATCGGCGGCTCCGCCCTGGTGCCCGCGATCCGCATCGAGGACGTCTCGATCACGGCGGGCTGACCCGGGCGGGAGGAAGGAAGGCGCCGCCCCTGGGAACCAGGTGGCCGCCGTCCGATTTCCTGCTTTCCCAAAAGTGTCTCTTGTGACACATTCCCGTCCATGAAGAGCATCTCCATCAAGGAACTGCACGACAGGACGGGCCATTGGCTGCGGCGCGTCAAGGGCGAAGGCGAGGTCGTGGTGACCGAGCGGGGCACACCACTCGTACGGATTCTTGCGGCGGCCGGTCCCGCGGCGGGCAATCCGTTTTCCAACCGTAAGTTGCTGCGTGGCGTCGCCAAGCTACTCCAGCGCCCGCTCGATGGGCAGGACAGCGCGGCGATCATCTCCGAGATGCGCGACGGGCGATGATCTTCCACCGCCATTTCCGCGAAGGCAGGCTCACGCGACGTGAGTTTCGCCTCCTTGCAGATCAGGTCGAAGCGGATCTCGATGCGGGGCTATGGACGGAGTTGCCCGTAACGTCGTCCCTCGTCGAATCGCAAGCGCATCGCATGGCGATGCTTCCTGCCGATGTCTTTTTGCGGGCGGCGGACGCGCTGCACCTGACCTGCGCGGCCGAGGCCGGGATGCGGGAGGTTTACAGCAGCGACCGGCACATGGTCGCTGCTGCTCCTCGGTTCGGACTGCGTCCCGTGACCCTCTAGTCCGGGGCCGGCCTACTTCGCGGCGGCTTTTTCCTTCTTCTTCTTCTGTTTGTCCTTGGTCGAAAGCTTGGGCTTGTTGGTCTTGGGCGGGGTCTGTTGGCCCTTGGACATGACGGCCTCCTTGGCGGCGCGCGCGGCGAAAAATGTCGGTCGGAACTCCGGCGGGCGCCGCTTCGCTACTGCGGCGCGCGATTCGTGGCAAGCGCAAGGTCTGCGTCGACGGTCGCTGGGCGGGCCCGGCGCCGTCGGCGAGGCTCAGCCCGGCGCCACCTCGCGCACGGTTTCGGCCAGGCGGCCGATGCCGTCGTCGATCTCGGCCGGGGTCAGCGCGCAGAAGGGCAGGCGCAGGAAGCGCTCGCCCCCGCCGCTCGGGAAGAAGGCGAGGCCATCGGCCAGGTTGAGCTGGCGCTTGGTCGCCGCCGTCCGCACGGCCGTCGTCGAGATGCCCTCGGGCAGCGTCACCGACAGGAAGAACCCGCCGTCCGGGCGCGTGGCCTGGGCGTCGGGCATCTCGCGGTCGATGGCGGCCAGGCAGGCCTCCAGGCGCGGGGCGTAGAGCTTCTTCAGGCGCTCGATCTGGGGCGGCAGCAGCCCGCGGCGGCACCACTCCCAGGCGATGCCGTGGGCAACGTAGCCGGGCGAGATGTAGGTGTCCTCGGCAATCTTGGCGATCTTCTTCAGCTGCTCGGCTTCGCCGAGCATGAAGCCCATGCGCACACCGGGAGCGATGAGCTTGGTGAAGGAGCTCATGTGCAGGGTGCGGTGGGGAGCCAGCTGGAAGAGAGTCGGCTCGTCCTGGCCGCGGTAGCGCAGCAGGCGATAGGGGGCATCTTCCACCAGCAGGAAGCCGTGCTCCTCCGCCAGCTCGACGATGCGGCGGCGCTTGGCGGCCGAGCAGGTGGCGCCGGCCGGGTTCTGGAAGTCCGGGATCAGGTAGAAGAACTTCGGCACCTTCTTGGCCAGCGCCGCTTCCAGCGCGGCCAGGCTCGGACCGTCGCTCTCCAACTCAATGCCCACCACGTCGGCACCGTGGCGGCGCAGCAGCGTGATGGTGCGGTCGTAGGTGGGCGCTTCGGTGAAGACCACGTCGCCGGGCCGGATCATCTGGCGGCAGAGGAACTCGATGAGTTCGAGGGAGCCGTTGCCGGTAAGGACCTGGTCCACGGAAACGCCCTGCCACTCGGCCAGCCACTCGCGCATGGGCAGGAAGCCGAGCGCCGGGCCGTACTGCAGCACGGCCGCGGCCTGCTCCTTCAGCACGGCCTGGGCGGCGCTGACGAGCTCGTCGACGGGATAGGATTCGGTGGCGGGAACACCGCGGGTGAAGTTGATGGGCTGCTGGCTCATGACGAGCCGCGTCTAGCAAGGCCCGGCGGCGGTGTCATCCGGGCGACGTTCCCAAGCCCGCGACGAACTCTCCGTGCCCCGTATAGTCAGCCTACGCCGGGGTCCTACAGCTCAGCGCGCGTAGCCGCACCAGCGAGTTCAGCGAGCGTATCCAAGCGACTCGAGCCGGGACCGGTTGGCCGGCGACAGCTCGGCCTTGGGGCCGGGGCGGGCTTGGCGGCCGGCCGTCACCGGGTAGCTGCGCAGGGAGGAGGCCATGCGGCTCGCCCAGTCGAGCTTCTGCCCCTTGCTGGTCAGGTTGCGCTGCTCGCGGGGATCGCTGGAGAGGTTGTAGGACTCGAAAGAGCCGTCGCCGCCCGAGTTCCAGATCACCTTGCGCATGCCGTCGCGCACCGAATAGGCCGGCGGCCCCCACAGCATCAGCTTGCCGGCGCTGGTCAGACGCACCGGGCGGCGCGCCTCCGTAAAGCGCGGCGCCGCCAGCACCGACGTCCCCTTGGCCAGCAGGCGGGCGAAAGAGCGGCCCTGCATGCCGGAAGGGACCTTCGTGTCCGACAGTTCGAGGATGGTCGGGGCAACATCCACCAGCCCCACCGAGAGATCCTGGCGGCCGGTTTTGCGCACGCGCTCGCCGCGGATCAGCAGGGGCACGCGCACCGTCTCGTCGTAGAGCTGGGTGCCGTGGCCGACGGCACCGTGCTCGAAGAACTCCTCGCCGTGCCCGGTGGTGACGATGTAGAGAGCCTTGTCCTCGTCGATGCGGCCCCTCATCGTTTCGAAGAGGCCGCGCACGCCGAGGTCGGCCGCGCGCACCTGCTCAACGTAGGCGCCCAGCTGCTGCTCGCGCACGGCCGAGTCGAGGGTGGCATTCACGCCGCCGTGGACCGGACGCGTGGCGTAGGTGTGGACGAAAAGGAAGAGCGGGGCGCCGCTGTACTCGTCGAGCCACTTCTTCGCGCGCTCGAGGGCGTCCGAGTGGAAGGGATCGATCTCCAGCGTTTCGCCCTCGTCGTAGATGTCGAAGCCGCGTCGGAAGCCGAGTTCGCCGGCCAGGGCGCCGCCTTCGGTGAAGGCCGCCGTGTGCCAGCCCCTGCGCCGCAGCGATTCCGCGAGAGTCGTGACGCCGCTACCAAGGCTGCGCGTCTCGTCGGTGACGCCGTGGGAAAGGGGATTGAGTCCCGTCATCAGCGTGAGGTGGGAAGGCAGCGTCGTCACCGACTGGGTGGCGGCCTGGGTCATCACCGCGCCCTTGCGGCCGAAGAAGGAATCGAGGAAGGGCGTTGCGCTGCCCTTCGAGTAGAGTCCCACCGACGACACCCTCAGCGAGTCCAGGGAAATCAGCACGATGATGGGATAGGCGCGGCGCTTCTCTTCCACCTCCACGGCCGGCGCTCCCCAGACGACGCCGGGCGCGCTGGCGGCCTTGCTGTCGGAGGGGCGGCTGCGGAAAGCAAAGCGTACCTTCTTGCCGGCCAGCTTGCCGAGGTCGGAGACTTCCTCTTCCCAGGCGTCGTTGCTGCCCGAGGCGCGGCGGCTCAGCAGCGTCAGCGGCTTCGCGTCGGCGTTGCCGGCCTCGCGCGCTTCGACCACCAGTTCCACCGAGGGCGAACCCGCGGAAGTCCCCTCCAGCGAGTAACCGAAGCGCAGCTTGCCCTTCTTCGGAACGTCCACTTCCTCGGTGACGATCTCCTGCCAGTCGGCGATGTGGACGCCGCGCACGTGCACCTCCACCAGGGCCGGGCCGGGCTGCAGCTCAGGGAGCACGAAGAGGCGCGCCACGCGGCGGCTGCTTCCCGGCTCGAAGCGGATGCTGCCGCGCACGCGCATGCCGTCTTTGCCGTCGATGAGGACGTCCAGGTCGTGGGCCTTGCCGGCCAGGGCCTCGGGAACCGAGGCGTGGACGAAGACCTGGCCGCCGTCCTCCACCAGGATGGTGCGGCGGGCGATGGCCACCCGGCCCGTCACTCCGAGGGTGCGGCGGTTCTCCGCACCGACCTTCTCGCTGACGAAGGGCACTTCGGCGCCGGACTTGACGTCCACGGCGTGGACCTCGCGCCGCATCGTGTAGGTGAACTTGTCGGCCGCGTGGACCGGCCCGCCGGACGGACCGGGGGGCAGCAGCAGCGTGGCGAGCGGCAGCAGCGCCGTGAGGAGAAGGGTACGTCGCATTGGGTCTGGTCCGGCAGGTCCGGGTGGAAGGCAACCGCTGTGACGCGGGTCGCGCTCCATCCGATTGAAACACGGTACGGCTCGCGGGTCACGTCCGGTTGAAGAGATTCCAACTCGGGCGCACGCCACTGCACGAGGGCGCCGCCCTCCGCTTCCACCCGGTTGCGTGGCAGCGACTCGGCTGCCATCGTCGCGCGGGCATCGGGCAGCGGCGGATCGACCGGCATGAGAAGAGCGACAGGAACGAAGGCACAAACCGGGCATCGCCTCGTGGTGGGCGTGGACACCGGCGGCACCTTCACCGACGTCGTCTTCACCGCCACCGATCCGTCTCTTAGTGCGCTTGCCGCTCCCGACGGCGGCCGCGGGCGTCTCAAGGTGCTGTCCACCCCCCACGACCCCGCCGAAGCGGTCCTCGCGGCCTTCTCCCGCCTCTTCGGCGAGCGCGCTCCCGACCTCTTCACCTACGGGACCACGGTCGCCACCAACGCCATGCTCGAGCGCCGCGGCGCCCGCACCGCGCTGGTCACCACCGCGGGCTTCGAGGACGTGCTCGAGATCGGCCGCCAGGCGCGCCCCGAGCTCTACGACCTGGAACCGCGGCGCCCCGAACCCTTGGTGGACGCCTCGCGCCGCCTCGGCGTACGCGAGCGCATCCTCCACGACGGAAGCGTGGCCACCCCGCTCAAGGCCGCCGAGATCCGCCGCATCGTGGCCGCCCTCGGCCGCATGGGCATCGAATCGGTCGCGGTCTGCCTCCTCCATTCCCCCAATTCGCCCGAACACGAGAAGAAGCTCGGCCAGGCCCTGGCCCGGCTCGGCGTGCCCGTGACCCTTTCCCACGAGATCTCGCCCACGGTCGGCGAATACGAACGCACCAGCACCAGCGTCGCCAACGCCTACGTGCAGCCGAAGGTGGCCGGCCACATCCGTGCGCTGGCCGAGAAGAGCCGCGCGCGTCGCCTTCGCGTGATGCAGTCGAGCGGCGGCGCCATCGGCTCCGCAACCGCCGAGCGCGAGCCGGTCCGCACCATGCTCTCGGGCCCGGCCGGCGGCGTGGCCGCAGCGGCCGCCGTCGCCGCGCGCGCGGGAGTGGCGCGCCTGGTCACGGTGGACATGGGTGGAACCTCCACCGACGTGGCCTTCGTGGACGGCGTGCCGCCGCGAAGGGCCGACACCTGGATCGGCGGCGTGGCCATCCGCGTGCCCTGCCTCGACATCCACACGGTGGGCGCCGGCGGCGGCTCGATCGCCTTCGTGGACGAGGGCGGCGCCCTTCGCGTCGGTCCCCTCAGCGCCGGCGCCGATCCAGGCCCGGCCTGCTACGGCCGTGGCACCTCGCCCACCGTCACCGACGCCAACGTGGTGCTCGGTCGCCTTCCGGCCGGACATTTCCTCGGCGGCGCCATGAACCTCGACGTCGGCCGCGCGCGCCGCGCCCTCGACGAGTTGAAGCGGGCCATGCGCGTGCGCAGCGTCGAGGAAGCGGCCGAAGGCGTCGTGCGCGTGGTCGAAGGCAACATGGAGCGCGCCATCCGCGCGATCACGGTGCAGCGGGGCCAGGACCCGCGCAGCGCCGTGCTGTTCCCGTTCGGCGGCGCGGCGGGCCTGCACGCCTGCGGCCTCGCCGACGAGATGGGCTTCCCCGAGATCCTCGTGCCGCGCGACCCCGGGCTGCTCTCGGCCATCGGCATCCTCGACGGGCGCGTGGTGGTGGACCGCCTCGTCCCGCTCTCGGCCGTCGATCCGGCAGTGAAATGGCTCGAGGCCCGCGCCGCGACCGCTGTCCACGGCGTGCGCGGCGAAGTCATCGCCGAGGGCTTCGCGGCCGGTTCGGTGGAGGTCGCCACCTTCGTGAGGGCCCGCTACCAGGGACAGTCGATCGAGATCGAGGTTCCCCTCACCTCGCAGCTGCGACGCCGCTTCGACGAGGCCCACCAGCGGCTCTTTCACAGCGCGGATGCGGCGCGACCGCTCGAAGTCGTCGGCCTGCGCGTGAGCGCTTCGGGGTCGCCCGTGACCACGCCGCCGCGCCGCCGCAAGGTCGCCGCGCCGGGGCGGCGAAAAGCGCCGGCCCCTCTGGCCGTGGCGCCCGTCGTCTTCGGCGCCAAGGCCCGCGCCACGCCCATCCTCGATCGCGAGAAGCTGGCGCCCGGAACGGTGGTGCAAGGCCCCGCCGTCCTCGTCGAGTACAGTTCCACCACGGTGGTGGCCCCCGACTGGTCGGCCGTCGTCGATGGCGAAGGCAATCTTCGCCTCACCCGCCGCGCACGGCACTGAGGAATAGGGGACGATGCCGAAGCTTTCCGCCGTGGACCTCGAGCTTTTCGCCAACCGCCTGAGCGGCGTCAGCGAGGAGATGGGCGTGGTGCTGCAGTCGGCGGCCATGTCGCCCAACATCAAGGAGAGGCGCGACTACTCGTGCGCCCTCTTCGACGCGGACGGCGAGATGGTGGCGCACGCCGCCCACATTCCCGTCCACCTCGGCTCGACGCCGCTGGCCGTGCGCGCCGCGCTGGACGCCATCGAGATGGAACGCGGCGACGTGGTGATCCTCAACGATCCTTACGCCGGCGGCACCCATCTGCCCGACGTCACGCTGGTGGCTCCCGTTTTCGCCGCCAAGGGCAGCAAGCCGATCGCTTACGTGGCCGACCGTGCCCACCACGCCGACATCGGCGGCGGCAAGCCGGGCTCCATGGCGCTGGCCACCGACATCCACCAGGAGGGCCTGCGCATCCCTCCCGTCCACCTGATCCGCGGCGGACAGTGGGTGACCGAAACCCGCACGCTCTTCCTCGCCAACACGCGCGTGCCCGAAGAGCGCCTCGGCGACCTCGAAGCCCAGGTTGCGGCGCTCAGAGCCGGCGCCGCCCGCACCCTCGACCTCGTCGCGCGCTTCGGCGGCCCCCGCGTGGCCCTGGCGATGAAGGAGCTGCAGGCCTACTCGCACCGCCTCGTGGACGCGATGGTGTCGAGGTTCCCGGCCGGACGCTGGCAGGCCGAGGATTTCCTCGACGACGACGGCGCCGGTGCGCGCGACATCCCGATCCGGGTGGTCATCGAGAGACGCGGCCGCAGCCTGCACTTCGACTTCCGGGCCAGCGGCGACCAGGTTCGCGGTCCAGTGAACGCCAACCTGGCGATCACGACGTCGGCCGTCTTCTACTCGATCGCCTGCGTGGCCGGCCACGACGTGCCGGCCAACGCCGGTATGATGAAGCCCGTGGTCCTCCACACGAGGCCGGGCAGCATCGTGGACTGCCGCTTTCCATCGGCCGTGGCCGGCGGCAACGTCGAGACCTCGCAGCGCATCGTGGACGTGGTGCTGAGGGCCCTCGCGCCTGCCCTACCCGGCCTCATCCCGGCCGCAAGCTGCGGCACCATGAACAACCTCGCCCTCGGCGGCTACGACGCCGCGCGCGGGCGCCACTTCTCCTACTACGAGACCGTGGGCGGAGGCTGCGGCGCGGGCCCTCGCGGCAATGGCGCTTCGGCCATGCAGACCCACATGACGAACACCTGGAACACGCCGGTGGAAGTGCTCGAGGCCTACTACCCGCTGCGCGTCCATCGCTACGCCGTGCGTCGCGGCTCCGGCGGTGCGGGCGTCCACCGCGGCGGTGACGGCATCGTGCGCGACGTGGAAGTGCTGGTGGAAAGC
The DNA here is from genome assembly GCA_046260515.1 of Binatia bacterium. Taxonomy (GTDB): domain Bacteria; phylum Desulfobacterota; class Binatia; order UBA1149; family CAITLU01; genus DATNBU01. Next base: position 1,002 of record JBHEPB010000156.1, on the reverse strand, counting down.
GAAGTGACGCTGCTGGCCGAACGACGCACGCGCGGGGCGTGGGGTCTGGCGGGAGGCTCGGACGGTGAGCCCGGCCGCGACCAGGTGATCGACGCGCGCGGGCGCCGGCGCGCCATTCCGTCCAAAGCTTCGCTCACGCTGGCGCCCGGCGAGCGCGTCGTGGTCGAAACGCCGGGGGGCGGGGGCTGGAGGAAACACCGACGAAGGAGGTGAATCTCCCTCGACGGGGAGAAATGGAAGGAGCCGCGACGATGATCGCCGTCGCGCGGGCCCGGCTGGCTACCAGGTCGCTTCTTTCGGCGCGTCGGGGTCGGGCGGGTCCCCGCCGATCTCGCCGAGGGGCCTCACGAAGGTGTAACGCGCGGGCTCCCCGATCAGCAACTGGGCCGGCGTGTCGATGTCCCCGGCCATGGCCGCGAAGGGAAGCCCCGCCACGAAGAAAACCGTTCCGACCACGGTCACCACCAGGCCAAGGGGGCGCGCCACCAGCACGTCCGCCACCATCGCCACTCCCGAGGGCTCCTCCACGTCGTCCACCCATCCCAGGTCGTCGGAAGCGGCAGCCGTGGAGGCGAGCAGGAGGAGCGAGGCCGCGACGGCGGGAAAAGCATTCATGGAGCGAGACATGGGCACCGTCCTCGGATCAGCGGATCCGGCGGCACAGTACGCGGGCCTCGCCCGGGAAGTCAACAAAACGGCACGGCCTCCCGTCGACGAAAATGGGGACAGGTACAATTTCGCATCCCCGCGAAATTGTACCTGTCCCCATTAAAAGAAAGGGCGTGAGGGTTGCCCCTCACGCCCACTCTGCCCGGGAGGAGGATCCCGAGTCGCTGACCAGGCGACCCGTTCAGGCAGAGATTGTCGCGGCCGGAGCCGCGTCCAATTCACGCGTCCTGCGCGCCCTGCGCACCGTGCGCCTCCTGACGCGCAGCCGCTGCGAAGCGGCGGGAGAGCTGCTCAGGCCGCTTCGCTCTCCTGGTGCTTGGTCCGCTTGCGCAT
>JBHEPB010000201.1:0-2807 GCA_046260515.1 Binatia bacterium | reverse complement strand
ATCCCTATGTCGCCCTGGTCACCCTCGACCGACCCGACAAGGCCAATTCGCTGAACCCGGCCATGCTGCGCGAACTGGCCGCCGCCTGGAGGCAGCTCGCCGCCGACAACGACGTGAGGGCCGTGGTGCTGACCGGCGCCGGCGACAAGGTCTTCTGCAGCGGCATGGACCTGAAAGAAACCATCCCTGCCGCCCAGGCCCTGGCCCGCGGCGAGACCATCGACCCCGGCGACTTCGAGGGCCTGCGCTCGGCAGGCGCGGCCACCCTGGCGGCTTTCGACCTCGGCAAGCCTCTCATCTGCGCCGTCAACGGCCACAGCCGCGGAGGCGGCTTCGACCTGATGCTGGCCTCCGAGATGCGCGTGGCCGTGCCCGAGGCCACCTTCGCGCTGGAGGAAGTCGCCCTCGGCCTGTTTCCCACCGGCCACGCGGCGGTGATGCTGCCGCGCCAGATCGCGTGGGTCCACGCCCAGGAGATCCTGCTCACGGCCCGCCCCTTCTCGGCGGCGCGCGCCCTCGAGATCGGGATCGTGAACCGCGTGGTGGAAAGACCCGCCCTGATGGACGCCGCTTTCGAGCTGGCGGACGCCGTGGCGGCCAACGCGCCGTTGGCCGTGCGCGCCACGCGCAGCGGCGTGCGCGAGATGCTGCACCTGCCGCTGGAGGAGGCCTACCGCCGCCAGGAGGAACTCGGGAAGCCGCTGCGGCGCACGGAGGACGCGCGCGAGGCGCAAAGGGCCTTCGTGGAAAAGCGCAAGCCGGTGTGGAAGGGACGCTGAAGTTGCCGGCTGTCTCCCGACGGGCGTCGATCTGTCCGAACTACAGACCACCGAGCAGTCGGAGCTTGTCTTCAATTTCGACCAGGACAGCCTTCGGGACGGGGGAGAGCTCCCTCACGAGCCGGGCGTTGTCGATCGCGCGCGGCTGATCGACCATCACCTCGCAGTCCTCGCGGTTGCCGGCGATCCCGCGCGGGAGAACGACACGAAGAAGGTTGTCGCCGACAAGCCTCGTCGTGCAGGGAAGAACCCAGGTGGACGGATGACCGGCCTCGTTCAGGAGGTCGTTCTGGATGACGACCACGGGCCTCGTCTTGCCGGCTTCTGTACCCCGACGCGGGCTCAGGTCCGCGAGATAGAGGGTTCCACGTCGAACCTTCACGAGTCCCCGAGCCCTTCCGCGACGAGGTGATCCAACTCTTCGAGCTCCGCCGCGAGCGAACCGCGCGTGGCGGCCGATGCCTCCCGATAAGCAGCGCGCAAGCTTGCTCGATCCGTCGCTTCCTTCAGGAGTCGCAGCCCACGCCGAACCACTTCCACCTTCGTTTTGACGCCGAGCCGGGCCTGGAGGGCCTCCACCATCTCGAGTTCCGCCGGCGGCAGAGTGATGCTGGACTTGGTATGACCTTTCATACTTTTCCAATACTCCGACCCGACAGGCCGCGTCAATGACCGTCCGCTCCGGGCGAGGTCGTCGAGATCTCGGCCGCCGGCAGCATCCGCTTCGAGGGCTTTTCGTTCTTCGGTCGCCAGGGCCGAATCAGCGGCGGCGCCGGGGACCGGGACCGGCGCCCTTCAAGCGATCACGGCCCCTTCGTCAGGCAAAGGTTGTCCACCTCGAACGACGAATCGTCGCCGTCACGCTCCGCGACGAAGGAGACCGTCGCGGTGTCGGCGCTTGCCTCGAAGGTCACGCTGAAGGGAGTCCATTCGATGGCGATGGGCGTGGGTCGCGGCAGGGCCAGCACGACGACGGAGTCGTGGTCGGTCGGCTGGGGCTCGACGGTCACGGCGAAGGCGTCGGGCTTGAGCGGGTTGCCGAAGCCGGCAGCAAACGAGCGATAGTCGCCGCTGACCTGGTAGACCTGGCCGGCGACGAGGCCCTGGACCGTCTGGCGCACCAGCGGATCGGACAGGAGCTGTCCGGACTCGTTCAGGATGAAGAACGCGCCGGGGTTCCCGCCGCTTTGTTGCCAACCACTGCCGCTGGTGCCCTCGAAGCTCCATCCGTTCTTGATGCTGGCCGTCACCGGGTAGTCGAAGTTGCTGTTGATGAAGGAGCCGCAGAGGTGACACTCGCACCTCAGCGGAGCGTCCTGCCCGACGGCGTTTCTCAGGCACAGCAGCGCATCCGAGGCCGTGACCAGGTCGGCGGCATTCGTGTCGCACACGCACTGGGGATCGCAGATGGACGACCCCACGCCCGCGCGCAGGATGAACAGGCAGTCGGAGGCCGTCGGTGTGGCGCCGGTGGTGAGCGGCTGGCCGCAGTCGCCCAGATCGGCTAGGGCCGGCCGCGCGTCGGGGACCAGGACAGCCAGGAACGCAGCGGCGGCGAGGAAGCGAGCGAGTGGACGCATCGAAGAGTCCTCCTGGGCAGGGCGAACAGGGAAAGGCCGTAAAGACGTCGCTATCACATGGCCCGGGGCCTGCCCACTCTTCTCTCACCCGCCCCCCCCCGACGCCGACGCCGGCTCGGCGTGACGCTATCGGGTCGCGAATAGATTGAGCGACAGGGCGTGGTTGCTGCGGTTGTCCGCGGCCGGACGTTCGATGAACTGGTTCAGGTAGCCGCCTTCGACGCGGATGATGTCGGTGAAGTGGAAGGCTGCGCCGAGGAAGAGGCGGTTCTGGTCGAAGCCGGCATCGGCCCCCCAGTCGGTGTCGTTGAAGGCAACGAAGACTTCGTCGAAGGCGACCAGGGACCAGCGCGTTCCCTCGAAGCGATATGCGTAGCGCACGAACTGGCGCAGGCGCCAGCCCTCGTCGCCCCCGCGATCGTCCCAGCGCTGCTCGAGGCGGGGGGGG
>JBHEPB010000189.1:0-15325 GCA_046260515.1 Binatia bacterium | reverse complement strand
ATACCGCGCTCAGGCCGGCGCGGATCGCCGATAGGACTGAACAGAGAGATGAACCGACGGATTTACAGCGGCTACGAGCAACCGAGCCCGCGAACTCTCGCGATTACGAATTCGCGAGCGACTCTCGGGTCACGCTCCTAGTCTTTCCCCGAGTCATCCGCCGATGGACTTGGATCGCTCAACCCGTTGATTTGTTGATCGCAGGCGATGCATTGACGTCACCCGAGAGCCAGAACACGATGGCCACCATGCGCACGACGATCGACCTGGACGACACCCTGCTCAAGAAGGCCCGCTCCGTCGCAAAGCACTCCCGGATTTCCCTTCGAGTGGCCGTCAACCGCGCCCTGGCCCTTGGGCTCGACCGAATGGATCACGAGTCGCGCAAGACCGGTTACCAAGCGACAACCTTCCCGATGGGGGTGCCCTCGATCCCGAACCTGGACAAGGCCCTCCACTTCGCCGCTCTCCTCGAGGAAAGCGATTTCCAGCGCTTCGCCGGCCTGCCCCTGGACACCCCCCTCTCCTGACACCCGCCCCGGCCCGCGGAGCGCCAGCCGCCACCCTGTTGTACCCCCCGCGCCCAACCGCTACGGATAGTTCCACTATCCATCCCTGTCCGCCGCCGGTCCGCGCACCAAGCCCCGCCGCCCGGCCAAGGAGGCCCTCCATGGTTGCCACCGCTGCCAACCTCGTCTTTGACACGTCCGCCCGCGACCGCATCGCCGCCATTCCCGACCGCCTGCGCGCCACCTTCCGCAGCGGACGCACCCGCCCCCTGCAGTGGCGCCTCGAGCAGCTTCGCGCCGTCGAGAAACTCCTGTCCGAGAACACCAAGGCCCTGGAGAAGACCCTGGCCGCCGACCTCGGCAAGCCGGCCCTGGAAGCGATGGCCGCCGACATCGGCTTTCCCAAGGGCGAGGCCGCCTTCGCAGCCAAGAACCTCTCCAAGTGGATGAAGCCCGAGCGCGTCGCCCAGCCCATGGCCCAGAGGCCCGGCAAGTCCTGGGTGCAGCGCGATCCCCTCGGCGTAGTCCTCATCATCGCGCCGTGGAACTACCCGGTGCAGCTCTGCTTCAACCCTCTGGTCGCAGCCATCGCGGCGGGCAACTGCGCGGTGATCAAGCCTTCGGAAATGAACCCGGCCACTTCGCGCCTGATCGCCGAACTGGTGCCCAAGTACCTCGACAACGACTGCTTCGCCGTCGTCGAAGGCGCCATCGACGAGACCACGACCCTTCTCGAGCAGAACTTCGACCACATCGTTTACACCGGCAATGGCCACGTGGCGCGCATCGTGATGGCGGCCGCGGCGAAGAACCTGACGCCGGTCACCCTGGAACTGGGCGGCAAGAGCCCCTGCATCGTAATGCCTGACGCCAACCTGGACGTGGCGGCCCACCGCATCGCCTGGGGCAAGTGGAGCAACGCGGGCCAGACCTGCACGGCGCCCGACTACGTGCTGGTGCACAAGAGCGTCGAGAACGCCCTGATCGACAAGCTGCGCGGCGTGGTGCGCGAGTTCTACGGCGACCATCCAAAGCAGTCCAAGGACTACCCGCGCATCGTCAGCGAGCGCCACGTGGACCGCCTGGCCGGCCTCATCGAAGACCGTGGCCAGGTGGCGATCGGCGGCGAGTTCGACCGCGCCGAGCGCTACTTCGCGCCGACCATCCTGCGCGACGTGAAGCCCGACGCCAAGGTGATGCAGGACGAGATCTTCGGCCCCATCCTGCCGGTGATGGCGGTGGACAGCATCGAGGCCGCCATCAACTACGTGAACGACCACGACAAGCCCCTGGCCCTCTACGTGTTCACGGCCGACAAGAAGGTCTCCGAGCGCGTGCTGGGCGAGACCAGTTCGGGCGGCGCCTGCATCAACGCCACGCTCTGGCACTGCGCCAATCCCAACCTGCCCTTCGGCGGCGTGGGCCCGAGCGGCATGGGCGCCTACCACGGGCGCTGGGGCTTCGAGGTGCTGAGCCACCGCAAGGCGGTCACCGAGAAACCGACGTCGATGGACCCGAAGATCACCTACCCGCCCTACACGAAGATCAAGGAGTGGCTGGTCCACAAGTTCGCCTAGGCCGACGCGTGAAGCAGCCTGACTCCGTCTCCCGGCCCCGCGACGGCCATGCGCGTCGCTGCGCGAGGACGCTGATGGCGGCGGTGCTCTGCGTCGCAGGCCCCGCAACCGCCGCAACCACAGCGACCGCGCCGTCGGCCCAAGCCGGCAGCGGCCCGGCCCGCGTCGACGACGCCCGCATCCTCGCCGCCGATCGCGAGCCCGGCCAGTGGCTGGCCCACGGCCGCACCTTCGACGAGCAGCGCTTCAGCCCCCTCACCGGCATCGATGCCTCCAGTGTCGGCCGCCTCGGCCTGGCCTGGGCCTGGGAGCCCGGCACCACGCGCGGCATGGAGGCCACGCCCCTGCTCATCGACGGCGTGATGTACGCCACCGGCGAATGGAGCCGCGTTTACGCCCTGGACGCCGCCACCGGCAAGCCGCTGTGGACCTACGACCCCATGGTCCCCGGCGCCAAGGGCCGCGACGGCTGCTGCGACGTGGTCAACCGCGGCGTCGCAGCCTGGAAAGGCCGCCTCTACCTCGGCGCCTTCGACGGCCGTCTCATCTGCCTCGATGCCGCCACCGGCAAGCCCATCTGGGAAAAGCAGACCACCGACACCTCGCGGGCCTACACGATCACCGGCGCGCCGCGCATCGTGAAGGGCAAGGTCGTGATCGGCAACGGCGGCGGCGAGTTCGGCGTGCGCGGCTACTTCAGTGCCTACGACGCGGAGACCGGCGAGATGCTGTGGCGCTTCCACACGGTGCCGGCGAGCAAGCACGGCCCCTTCGAGCACCCTGCCCTCGCGGCCGCTGCCGCCACGTGGTCGGAGGACTCGGCCTGGGAATCGGGCCTCGGCGGCACGGCCTGGGACTCCATGGCCTACGATGCCGACCTCGACCTGCTCTACGTGGGCGTCGGCAACTCGTCGGTCTACAACCGCGAGCAGCGCAGCCCCGGCGGCGGCGACAACCTGTTCGTCTCCTCGATCCTCGCGGTGGATCCCGACGACGGTCGCCTGGCCTGGCACTACCAGACGACGCCCGGCGACCAGTGGGACTACACGGCCACCCAGCACATGATCCTGGCCGACCTCTCGATCGCGCCGCGACCGGACGAGTACGGAAGGCGCGACGCGCCCAGCCTTCGCAAGGTGCTGATGCAGGCGCCGAAGAACGGCTTCTTCTACGTGCTCGACCGCGCCACGGGCGAACTGCTGTCGGCCGAACCCTACGTGGACGTGACCTGGGCCACGCACGTGGACCTTCGCACGGGCCGCCCGGTGGAAAGGCCGCAGGCATCCTGGTCGAGCGCTTCGGCCAGGGTGACGCCGGGCATTCCCGGCGGACACAACTGGCACCCCATGGCCTTCAGCCCGAAGACCGGGCTGGTCTACATCCCGACCTTCGAGGCCGTGTACGACTACATCCCGGACCCGACCTTCCGCTGGCAGCCGGGCTACATGAACACCAGCGAGGACTGGGCCGGCATCGCTGCGAAGATGGAAGGCTTCGAGGCCTTCGCCAAACAGAACGTGCGCACCCACCTGACGGCCTGGGACCCCGCGGCCGGACGGCGGGCCTGGCGCGTGGAACTGGGCCAGGGCATCCCCGCCGGCGTGCTGGCCACTGCCGGCGGCCTCGTCTTCCAGGGCACGACCTGGGGCAAGCTGAGGGCCTACGACGCGGCCACAGGGGCCCTGGCGTGGGAGGCCGACACGGGCACCGGCATCATGGCCCCTCCCGTCACCTACGAGATCGACGGCGAGCAGTACGTGGCCGTCGTGGCCGGCCTTGGCGGCTCCCAAGGCGGGCACTTCATCGAGTTTCCCAACCTCAATCCGGGCCGCATCCTGGCCTTCAAGCTGGACGGCCGTGCGGCCCTGCCGCCCATGCCGCCGCGGCCCGCCAGGCCCGGCACCGACGGAAGGCCCGTCGAGGCCCCGGTGCTCGCGTCCACGCCGGACCAGGTCGTCCGGGGCCGGGCCCTGTACGCCGAGCACTGCTCGCGCTGCCATGGCCTCGGCGTGCACTCGAGCGGCCTCTACCCGGACCTGCGCCACGCCTCGAAGGACGTGTTCGCGTCCTGGCAGGGCATCGTGCTGGGAGGAGCCTTCGCCGCGCGCGGCATGGCGTCCTTCGCCGACGTGCTGGGGCCCGAAGACGCCGACGCCATCCTGGCCTACGTGGCCGGGCGCGCCCACCGCGAGCCGGGATGGCTCGAATGGCTGTCGGAGATGCTGGCCGGTCGCGTGCAGGTTCCGGCGCGCTGGCTCTCGGACTGAGCCGCGACGGCCGCCGCGAGAACGCGGGGGTCAGGACCGGATTCGAACTGGGGGAAAGTGGAGGCGGCGGGCGGATTCGAACCGCCGCGTCACGGTTTTGCAGACCGTTCCCTTAACCACTTGGGTACGCCGCCTCGAGAAGTCGGGGAGTATGTCAGCGCGTGCACCCATTCTCAAATCGCGGTTCACGCCCGCCTCCACACTTCGGCCGATGGCTGGAGAAGCGCCAGGCGAAGGTCGGACCAGCATCAGGCGGACGCCGCATTAGCTTGAGGCGAAGCCCGGATCGGCTATGCTCCGCGCGATTTTCCGGGCCGGGACGACCAGAATCGTCCTTCCCCTCCAGGAGTATAGCGTTGCACAAGATTGCGGTTCTGCCCGGCGACGGCACCGGCCCCGAGGTCGTCGATGAAGCCCTGAAGGTCCTCGACGCAGCCTCCAAGGTTTGCGGCTTCAAGTACGAGACCACCCCCTTCGATTTCGGCGGCGACCGCTACCTGCGCACCGGCGAGGTCCTTCCCGAGTCGGCCAGCGACGACCTTCGCAAGTTCGACGCCATCCTGCTCGGCGCCATCGGCCACCCGGACGTCAAGCCCGGCATCCTGGAGAAGGGCATCCTGCTGCGCCTGCGCTTCGAGCTCGACCTCTACATCAACCTGCGCCCGGTCAAGCTCTACCCCGGCGTCGAAACTCCGCTGGCGGGCAAGGGCCCCAAGGAGATCGACTTCGTGGTGGTGCGCGAGAACACCGAAGGCCTCTACGCGGGAGCCGGCGGCAACCTGCGCCGCGGCACGCCCCACGAGGTGGCGGTGCAGGAGTCGATCAACACGCGCATGGGCGTGGAGCGCTGCCTGCGCTACGCCTTCGAGTACACGCGCAAGCGCAACGCCCGCAAGACCCTGACCCTGTGCGGCAAGACCAACGTGCTCACCTACGCCTTCGACCTGTGGGAGAGGGCCTTCCACGAGGTCGGCGACGCCGACTACAAGGACATCAAGCGCGACTACGCCCACGTGGACGCCACCTGCATGTGGATGGTGAAGAACCCCGAGTGGTTCGACGTGATCGTCACCGACAACATGTTCGGCGACATCATCACGGACCTTGGTGCGATGATCCAGGGCGGCATGGGCATCGCCGCGGGCGGCAACATCCACCCCGGCCAGGTTTCCATGTTCGAGCCCATCGGCGGCTCGGCTCCCAAGTACACGGGCCAGGGCGTCATCAACCCGATGGCGGCCATCGCGGCCGCCCAGATGATGCTGTCCGAACTCGGCGAGCAGGACGCGGCCGACCGCATCGACCGCGCCATCGCCTACGTCGCTGCCGAGAAACTGAAGTCCATGAACGCCGGCAAAATGGGCTACTCGACCTCGCAAGTCGGTGATCTCGTAGCCGACGCCGTAGCAACCGGACGCTGATCCCGTCCTGCACTGGATCGCCTTCGAAACGGGGCGGTTGCCCTTCGGGCCAGCCGCCCCGTTTTCGTTGAAGCCTGCTAGCGCGGACTGAGGCGGAAGACGGCTCTCTTTTTGCCGCCGCCGAAGAGGCCGATCAGGCGGCTGAGGATGGGATATTTGGCGGCGACCGAGTCGCGGTAGCGGTTGCGGTCGGCGTCGCTGTCGCGGAACTCGGCGCGCATTTCCATCTGCCCCGAGCCGAAGTCAACGACGCCCTTGCCGGCGTGGCGAAGATTGCGCACCCAGTTCCGGTTCTCGTCGAGGCTGCCGATCCACAGTTCCCCGTCGATCTCGGTGAACCAGATCGTTACGTGGAAGGGCTTGCCGCTCTTGCGGCCATGGTGGGTCAGCTTGAGGGTGCTCTGCGAGGGAATCTTCATCGTTTATCCCCTTCCGAATTCGGCGGCGACGGCAGCCATGGCGACCTCGGCAGCGACCAGGGCCACATCGATGTGGGCGTCCGTGTGCGCGGCCGAGACGAACCAGTTGTGGGCGGGATGGAAGAAAGCGCCGCGGCGCGCGGCTTCGGCGGCGAACGTACGGCTGCGCGCAAGACCGCCTTCGTCGGCCTGGAAGCTCAGGAAGGGAATCGACGGCGGGCCGCTCAGCGTAACGGCAAGACCGTGGCCCGCCGCGCGCTCGGCCAGCCCGTCGCAAAGCCGGCGGCCGACGCGGTCCATGTGGGCGATGGCGTCGCGGCTCTCAATCTCACTCACCGTGGCCAGGGCAGCGGCCAGCGGAACGGCCTGCGTGTAGAAGGTGCCCGTCACGAACACTTCGCGGGCGGCGCGGCGAAGATCTTCCCGGCCGAGCATCACCGACAGCGGATAGCCGTTGGCCACGGCCTTGGAGTAGACCGTCATGTCGGGCGTCACGCCGAAATGCTGCAGGGAGCCGCCGATATGCATGCGGAAACCGGCACGCACGTCGTCCACGATCATCACCGCGCCGTGGCGGGTGCACAGGGCGCGGATCTTCTCCAGGAAGCCGGGCGCGGGCATCACGCTGTCGTAGCGCGCTTCGTGGCGAAACGGCGTGACGATGACGGCCGCGATGCGCCCGGGATGCTGGTCAAACAGGGCCTCGAGGGCTGAGGCGTCGTTCCAGTCGAACTTCACCATGCCGGCCCTTTCGCTGTCCGGGAAGCCGGTCTCGAACGGATTGCACCAGCCGTGAATGCCGTGGTAGGTGCCGTCCACCATCGCCACGAGGTCGCGCCCCGTCGCCTTGCGCGCGACGGCCAGGGCCCAGGTGCACACGTCCGAGCCGTTCTTGGCGAACATGGCCCAGTCGGCGCCCGGCGTCAGTTCCACCAGCTTCTCCGCGAGTTCCACCATCACCGGCGCCGGCAGGTTGCCGCTGTCGCAAAGACGGCGCTGGGCGTCGGCCGCGGCCTCGACCACCGGGTCGCGGTAGCCGAGCACCATCGGGCCGTAGGAGCACAGGAAGTCGATGTACTCGTGGCCGTCCGCGTCGCGCACGCGGCAACCGTCGGCCTCGACGAGGAAGCGGGGAAAGGCGCCTTCGACGAGGAAGGCCGGGTTCTGGTGGCCGTAGATGCCGCCGGGAATCACGCGGCACGCCCTTTCGTAGAGGGCGTCGCCGAGGGGATGCTGCCGGGTGGTCATAGGGGGATGTTTCCGCTCAGGCGCCGGCGGGCTCACTGCCGCTTTCCCTGGCGGCTTCGTCCGGCGTCAACGTGCGCAGCGCGAGGGCGTGGACGGGGCCGGTCATCTCTTCGGCCAGGATCTCGTAGACGAGGCGGTGGCGCGCCACGAGGCTCTTGCCCTCGAAGGCGGCGGCCACGACGCGCACGCCGAAGTGCCCTCCTCCGCCGGCAGCGCCAGCGTGCCCCCGATGGCGCGCGCTGTCGTCCACCACTTCGATGTCCAGGGGCGCCAGTCCTCGGGTGAGCTTTTCGATCAGCAGTTCGCGGGTGTGCATCGGCGTCACCATGTGGCACGCTCCGCCCATGAGCAAGGCCATGGCCGTGGTGCTCGGCGACCTCACCCGCGAGCAGGCCCGCCGCGCGGTGCTCTCCCTCATGGCGATGGGGCTGGAAGCGGAGGCCCACTTCGAGCCCGCCGTCTTCTCCCTCGCCCACGACCCTGCGCTTCCTGGTGAGGCGGCAACGCCGCGGGCCCGGCGGCTCGTGTCCGCGGCCGGCTGGCAGGTCCGGGTGACCGAGGACGACATGGCGGCCGCGATTCCCATCGTCGAGGAAACCCTTTCCGCGGAGGAGACCGCCCCCGAGCGGCCCCTGCCCTCCGTCCTCATCCACCCGCCCGAAGGCATCTGGACCCTGGCCAACTCGGCGGCGAGTATCGCGATCGCCGCGACCTGCGTGGCCGTCCATCTTCTCGTCCACGGCGGGGCCGGCCCTTCGCCCCGCTCCGACATGGTGGCGGCCGGAGCCGTGGCGCCGTGGCTGGTGCTCGAAGGTGAGGTGTGGCGGCTGCTTTCGGCGGTATTCCTCCACTTCGACGTGAAGCACCTGGTTGGCAACATGGGGTCCCTCTTCTTTCTCGGTCCGCCCTTGGCGGCCCAGATCGGTCAGATCAGGACCCTGGTCCTGTTCGCGGCGACAGGCGTGGCGGGCAACGTGGCGAGCCAGCTCCTCGGGAGCGAGGCCGCCGTCAAGGCGGGAGCCTCGGGCGGCATCTGCGGCCTGCTCGGGGCCTTGGCCGGCGTGGCCCTGGTCTCGATGGCAGCCGCCGAGGACGCGCGGCAGCGGCGCCCTGCCTGGCAGACCCTGGGAGCGCTCGTCGCCTTGTTCGGGATGATCGTCGGCTTCGAGCCGGGGCGTGACCACTACGCCCACGTCGGCGGGCTGGTGGCCGGAGTGGTGCTCGGGCGGATGATGGCGCCACGGCGGGAACCGGGATGATCCGCGTCCTGTTCGTCCTTGCCGCCTTGTTGTCGGCTGCCGCGGCGCGCGCGGAGCCGCTTCCTCCGGCCGCGGTGTCCCCACCTCCGGCGGCCGCGGTGTCCCCGCCTCCTTCGGCCGCTTCGCCGGCCTTCGGTTCGCGCGCGGGCGAACCGCCGCCGGGCACCGTCGTCTCCAGTGCGAACCTGGCCACATGGAGAGACTTCCTGCCCCCGTCCATCCAGTGGGCGGTCGGGCGCGGCATGAAGATCGAAGTGATCGAGGCCCGCGAGATTCCCCTGGAACCCAAGCGCCTGGAGGCCACGCAGCGCTACCACTCCCAGTGCCGCCTTTCGCCTGACAAGAACCAGGTTCTCCACTACGTGGCCGGGCTGCCCTTCCCCCTCGCCGAGGAGACCGACCCCGACGCGGCCGTCAAGCTGGTCTTCAACTTCGAGAACCGCATCGTCGTGGACGACGTGGACATTCGCAATTTCGAGTGCGACACGGGCAGCATCGAGGCCACGCGGGGGCTCACCGTCGAGCGCCACTTCATCATCGGGCACTTCCGGCGCCTCTACTACGTGAGCCGCCTCTACCACGACCCCAAGCCCACCTGGCCCACCAACGACGGCATCCGCTACCGCGAGGTGATGCACCCCATCCTCGAGCCCTTCGACCTGAAGGGCGTCGGCCTCACCTACAACCGCCACCTCGATCCTTTCCGCCAGGACGACAGCTGGCTCTACTATCCACTGCTGAAGCGCGTGCGGCGCCTTTCGTCGGCCCAGCGCTCGGACGCGCTGTTCGGGCAGGACGCCGACATCGACAGCTACGGCGGTTATGCCGGCAACCCGGCCTGGATGGACTGGCGCCTCCTCGGCACCCGCCGCGTGCTGGCCCCCATGCACACGAGCAACTTCCCCGCCAAGTGGTCCCAGGGGGCAGCCGACTTCCTCTTCGACGACACCTGGGAGATGCGCGACGTGTACGTCATCGAGGGCGTCTCGCGGCTTCCCGAGTACGCCTATTCGCGTCGTGTGATCTATCTCGATCGCCACAGCTTCGTGATTCCCTACACGGAGATGTACGACCGGAAGGGGGCCTTGTGGAAGGCCTGGGTCAACCAGTGGAAGCTCGGCCGCAAGCCCTTTCCCGGGGCGGTGAAGGCGGTCTACGACTACGACCAGCAGTTCATCCCGGCGCTGAGCATCTTCGACATGCAGCTCCAGCACGCGACGCGCTGCCTGCTGCCATCGCCCTCGATCGCGGGCGAAGAAGGCTGGTACTTCAACTTTGGTCCTGCCGAAGGAACGGTGGAGGAAGCCTTCTCCGTCGCGGCCATCATTTCGTCGGGGCGCTGACCTCCCCGCTGCCGCTGCGACGCACCGCGTGCTGCTGGCGTCCCGGGCCCCTGCCCGGTATAGACGAAGGAGTCGCCGTGCGCGGCCCCGGCCCCTTGCGGCGGCCGGCACAAGCGGACCAGGAGGAGATCACCACATGGAGTTCGTACAGTTCACGCTCGAGCCGGTATTTCGCTGGCTGCACATCCTGGCCGGCATCATCTGGATCGGCCACCTTTACTTCTTCAACTTCGTCAACGGGCCCTTCGCGGCCACCATGAACGCCGATACCAAAAAGCTCGTGGTTCCCGAGCTGATGCCGCGGGCCCTGTACTGGTTCCGCTGGGGCGCGGCCTGGACCTGGGCCACGGGCGTCATCCTGCTGATGCTCACCTTCTACCACGGCAAGATGGTCTTCGCGGGCGGGGGCAACGCGGGCTGGTCCATCGGCGCCCTGCTCTCCATCGTGATCACCTTCGGCGGCTTTGCGGTCTACGACGCCTTGCAGTCCTCGAGCATCGTCGCCGACCAGAAGATCAAGAACGCCATCCACTTCACGCTGGTGGCGCTGGCCGTCTACATCATGAGCAACGCGGGCGGCTTCGGTTACCGCGGCTACGTGATCCACATCGGGGCCATGTTCGGCACGGCCATGGCCTTCAACGTGTGGTTCCGCATCTGGCCGGCCCAGCAGCAGATCATCACGGCCATCAAGAATGGACAGGCGCCCGACGGTTCGCTGGTGGCCATGGCCGGGCTTCGTTCCCGCCACAACACCTACATGTCGGCGGCCCTCATCTGGACCATGATCGACATGCACACCCAGGGCTTCCTCGCCAACGTGCCGCCCTTCCAGCAGAGCCCCGAGTTGGGCGTGCTGCTGATGATCCTGGTGACGTGGCACGTCGTCTTCCATCTCTACAAGCGCGCCGGCGCCGTCAAAGGCTTCTAGTTCCCCGGAAAACGGAAACCCGGGACAGGTACAGGTTTCCCGGAAACCTGTACCTGTCCCGGGTTTCGGGTCCCATGTTTCAGGCGGTGGCGGAGGGGCGGGACTTCATGGCGTCGTGCCAGCGCACGAGGTTGGTGAGGGCCGGGTCGTAGTTCTCGCCGACCATGCCGGCGAAATCGATGGTGCAGAACAGCGTGATGTCGGCGAGGGAGTAGTCCTTGCCGGCCACGAAGGGCCGAGTCCCGAGGATCTCGTTGATCCAGGACAAGCGCTTGGCAGCGGCCGCGCGGCTCGGCTCAACCATCTCGGGAACCTGGGTGATGCGGCCCTTGAAGAAGGGGCTGCTGTGGCGGAAGGCCGCCAGCATGGTGCCCATCACCTCCAGTTCCACGCGCCTCTCCCACATGCGCGTGTTCGCCCGCTCCTCCGGCGTGCGCCCGAGAAGCGGCGGCTCCGGGTGCTTGTCCTCGAAGTACTCGCAGATCACCAGGCTCTCGGCGATGCAGGTGCCGTCGTCCAGCTCGAGCACCGGAAGCCCGCCCATCGGGTTCTTCGCGAGGAAGTCCGGTTGGCGGTTGGCCGCGCTGCGGATGTCCACCTGCTCCAGGGGAACGTCGATGCCCTTCTCGGCCAGGAAGATGCGCACGCGGCGCGGGTTCGGAGCGATGGTCGAATCGTAAAGCTTCACGAGGGAACTCCTTGTCGTTTGGTCGGTTGGTCAGATGATCGGTGGGAGGAACGGATTCAGGGCGACGCTTCGGGGACACGGTGCGACAGGACGCCGGCTTCCTCCAGACGTTCCACTTCCGGCCCCGACAGGCCAAGCCACGCCGTCAGCACTTCCTCGTTGTC
Source organism: Binatia bacterium (assembly GCA_046260515.1). GTDB lineage: Bacteria > Desulfobacterota > Binatia > UBA1149 > CAITLU01 > DATNBU01. Next base: position 3,499 of record JBHEPB010000189.1, on the reverse strand, counting down.
CTCCCCGCGATAGGCAGGCCGGCCCCCCACGCCGGCCTCGGCATCGGAGAAACGGTAGGGGCTGTTGAGGACCGGCACCAGGCCGCCGCTGCGATCATCGCAGGGAACGGTCATGCGGCGCGCCTTCACCTGCTCGGAGCCCAGGGCCTCACCAAGGGTCTGCACCCTGGCCGCCGCCAGCCCGAGAGCGTGGCAGCCCGCCACCGCGGTCTCCGCATCCGGCTGCGCGGCCACCCACGCGGCCACGTGGGCCTCGAGTTCGGGAAGACAGGCCGCGCGCTTCGGGTAGCTGTCGTAGCGCTGCTCCGCGGCGAGCTCGGGACGCTCCATCAGCCGGGTGAGGATGTCCCAGTTGGCGCGGGGATCGGCAGGAATCACCACGTGGCGATCCCCGCAGGGATAGGTCCAGGCACACAGGTAATCGGTTTCGCGGCCGCCGAAGAGGACGAAGTTGGCGGCCTCCTGCAGCGCCAGCAGCGCATCGTGCATGGCCATGTCGATGAATTGGCCCATGCCCGTCGTCTGGCGAAGATGCAGCGCCGCGACGATGGCCAGGGCCGCCTGCAGGCCGGTCACGGTGTCGCCGACGGCGAACACCGAATCGACGGGCTCACGCCCGAAGGCGCGCGCCTGGCGGTCGATGATCCCGGTTGCGGCGTGCACGACGCCCGCAAAGGCCCTCTCCGAGCGCTGCGGGCTGTCGTGGCCGAAGCCGCTGATGGAGCAGTACACGAGGCGGGGGTTGCGACCGCGCAAAGCCTGCTGGCCGAGTCCCAGGCCGTCCATCACACCGGGACGGAAGTTCTCCACCACCACGTCGCAACAGGCCGCCAGATCGGCCGCGAGGCACCGGCCTTCGGGTCGTCGCAGGTCCACGGAGACGTTCCGCTTCCCGCAGTTCTGCTGCATGAAGTAGCCGCTGATGCCCCCGCGGCGCTCGCCGAGGCGACGCGAGAGGTCGCCTTCCGGGGTCTCGATCTTGACGACGTCCGCGCCGAGGTCCGCGAGGATCCTCGTGCAGAAAGGACCCGCCAGCACGTGGCTGAAGTCCGCCACGCGGACTCCCTCGAGGGGACGGGGCCTGGCCGTGGGAACGCTCGCGGACGGCATGACGGGAGCCGGGACGCGGCGGAAGCCGGCCCGGGTCCTTTCGAGGTCAGTCGCGCACGTAGCGGTCGGTGCCGGCGATGCCTCCGCCCTCTTCCATTCCGAAGGGCAGAGGATTGAAAGGCACGAAACGCTTGTTCGGCTTGTTGGTCAGCTCATAGGCGAAGATCTGGGGCCCGCCCGGGATCACGCCGTCCTCGGAGACCGGCGTGGGCAGGCGCACCAGGATCTCCTGGGCGTCGTCGAGGTCGATGTCGGCAGCGGCCACGCGGGCGCCGCCCATGTAGGGAAGCGGGCGCACGTTGATGAACACCGGGACGTTGTCGCGGCCGTGGAGCACGCGCGCCCCGCTGCCCGTGAATAGCTTGATGATGGCCTCGCCTTCGCGAGGAACCGTGATGATGCGCTCCTCACCGGCACCCGAGGGATCCATCGTGGCCACGTCCACGCCCGAACTCGGAACCGGGTCGTACGCCAGGAACGAGTTGATGAGCTGCCCGGTGCGCGAGAAGATCTTCACCAAGGGCACGCCGCGGTTGGTGCCGATGACAATCTCTTCCTCGCTGCCGCCGGTCACGTCGCCCATCGCCACGTTGCCGCCGTCGGCATTGATCGGGAGCACGTTGCCGAGAAGATCCGTGGAGGCGAAAGCCTGGAACTCCAGGATGGGGAAGAAAGGCTGCTGCTCGTCGAGGCGGCGGAAGATGCGGGCCATGACGTTGCCGTCGGCGGAGTTCGCCTGAACGCAGATGAGTTCCTCGTACTGCTCGCCGTTGGCCTCGCCTCCGGCGCACTCGACGCTGAAGTTGGCACCGGGGAAAGCCTCGAACTTGTCGACCATCACGTTGCGGCGGCCCATGCGCCAGACTTCGACCGTGGAATTGTTGGAGCCATGCCCCCCGGAGACGGCCGCCTGCACCGTCCTCGGCTTCGGGATGTTGCGGTCGTTCAGCACCGTGACGTCCAACTCGCCGACCTTCACGCCTTTGAGGACCTCGGTGTTGAGCACCTGCCTGTGGCCGTTGCGGTTGAACGATTGCAGTTGGGCCGTGTTGCCGGACGTGGCCGTGACGGTGACGATCCTCGTCTCGAGCCCGCGGCGCCCGGCGATGCGCAGGAGCTGGCGTCCGTCCACTCCCGACAGGATGCGCACGGAGCCGGCCCCGCGCCTGCCGAAAGGCGAGTCGCCCGGGGTTCCGACGACGACGTCGGGAACCTCGTCGAGGTCGTAGTCCACCCCGCCGGCCAGCCCGAACCCGAACTCGTTATTGCGGTGATCGCCGTTGAGGGCCCAGATGGGCTCGCCGTCCTCACCGGACAGGGTCACGACTCGGCCCACGTCGGGCTGGGTCTTGTCCGTGAAAATGTCGAAGTTGGGAGCGCTGGCGGCGAAGTCCTTGATGCCGTCGCCGTTGATGTCGCCGATCGTCGCCACGCCGAAGCCGAAATTGGCCTTCTCCTGGACGATCGAGTCCTCGCGCACCCAGTGGCGGCGGCCGAGGACGTCGAAGAGCGTAACGAGGCCGGGGCGAATGATGCCGTTGTCGTCCGCGCCGTGCGCGCCGACGATGAAATCGGCATTCTCGTCGTCGTCGACGAACCCGGCGTAGTCCACGGTCTTGCCGAGGCGGTCGCCGCGGGCTCCCGTGACCTGGACGAGAGCTACGCCCCGGAAGTCCGCGGTGGAGACCAGGTCGATGGCTCCCGCGTTGAAGACGTTGGGCAGGTTGACCTCGTCGCTGCCGGCGAGGAAGTCGCGCTTTCCGTCGCCGTCGAGATCATCGGTGGCGCAAAGGGCGCGCCCATAGTTCTTGCCGGCCTTCGGGCCCACCCGGTAATCCAGGAGGTCGCCGTTCCTGCCCGAGACCATCCACACGCGGCCGGGCTTGGCGCCGCCGCCCTCGTTGATGTCGGTAGAAGCCGATACCAGGAAGTCGGCCCGGTTGTCGTCGTCGATCTTGCTGGTGGGGGCGATCTTCTCGCCGAAGCCCGAGTTGGCGTGCGTCCCGAAGATGCGCAGGCGGCGCTTGCGGCGCTGGTAGACGTCCACGCGCCCGGCCGACTCCTTGACGTTCAGTTTCGGATCACCCTGATCGGCGCCGGTGACGTCGTAGCCGGGAGAACCCACCGCGATCTCGTCGCGCCCGTCCCCGTTGAGGTCGGGAAGGAAAGACACCGAGGTGCCGAACCACTGGCCGGTCTGCTTGCCCCTCTTCTGGAAGATGGGACGGCCGGTCTTGCCGTTGATCACGAGGACGCGCCCGGCGCGGGGCCAGGTGCGGACGTGAAAGCAGGGAGCCCCGATGGCGATGTCGTTGACGCCGTCTCCATTGAAGTCGCCGTTGGTGGCGATGGAGTGGCCGAGTTGGTCGCCGCCCTTGTTGCAGGTGAC
>JBHEPB010000179.1:0-8046 GCA_046260515.1 Binatia bacterium | reverse complement strand
GCACTCGCCGGCGAACATCGAGCTGCGCTGCGCGGCACACAACCAGTACCAGGCTGACCTGGACTTCGGTCGCTCCTTCATGGACGCCAGGCGCGGCAACGTCGCTGCTGCACGAACATTCCCCGGGGAATGCCGGGAGACGGTGGCTGCTCCGTGAGGCGTCTTCGAACCGCGCCGGGGTTCCGCCTCTTGCAACTGCCGCCAGGGGCCTGCCAGCAAGCGGGTTCCGATCGACCCCATCGGTCAGGTCACCCACATCAACCCGCGACGAGCCGAAGAAAAGAAGTGGCTCAGGAGCGCGGATCGATCGGCGTCAAAATTCCGCAGCTTTCTTCGAGAAGCCCGGCCGCGCCCAGGCAGTCCTCGTCGCGGAAGCGGCCGGCAATGACCTGCACCGCCAGCGGCATCCCGCCCTCGACTCCGACCGGCACCACCGCCGCGGGAAGGCCCAGCAGGTTGCAGGCCGTCACCAGGCGCATGCCGCGCATGATGTCGGCCATGCCGTCTCCCGTCAGGTCGTCGCCGACCGAAAAGGGCGGCCGGCACGACACCGGGCCGAGGATGAGGTCGTAGCGTTCGAAGAACATCCCCCACTCGCGCGCGATGCGCGTGCGGCGACCGAGGCCTTCCATGTAGCCGGCCATGTCCACGGCCGGAAAGCCGCCGACCAGGTGCCGGATCACCGTCCTCGCGTCGTCCGCCAGCATCGTCTCGATGAAGGGCACCACGAGTGTGCTCGTCTCGGCGCCGAGCAGCGTGCCCCACAACTCATGCGCTTCGCCCACGACGGGTGGATCGGCGTATTCGACGATGCAGCCCGCCTTCCTCAGCAGGTCGGCCGCCCTGGCGACGCCGCCGGCGATCGCGGCATCGCAACCGAGACCGCCGGGATCCGTGGTGACCGCCACGCGCAGGGGCCTTCCGCCCTTCGTAAGGGCGGGCGAAACCGACCACGGATCCAGGGGCGACTGACCGCTTCCCACTTCCAACGCGAGCTTCAGGTCGCGCACGTGGCGAGCCATGGGTCCGTCGGTGAGGAACATTGTGAAAGCGATCGGCGTTTCGATGGGAAGCGTCGAAGCGAAATGGGGGAAGCGGCCAAGGGTGGGACGCAGCGCCGCCGTGCCGCAGCACTGCGAAGGCCAGCGCACCGAGCCGCCCACGTCGTTGCCGATGCCGAGGGGCGTCATGCCGGTGGCGACGGCGGCCGCCTCGCCGCCGCTGGAGCCTCCGGGCGTTCTCCCGGGATTCCAGGGATTGATCGTCACGCCGTGAAGAGAACTCTCGGTGTGCCAGCGAAGCCCGAGGTCAGGCATGTTGGTTCGCGCGAAAGGGATGGCGCCGGCGGCGCGCAGACGCGCAACGAGGGGCGCGTCCGCCGCGGGCCGGTCGTCGGCGAAGGCCGTCATGCCCGAGGTCGTCGCCGAACCGGCCACGTCCACGTTGACCTTGACCGTGACGGGGACGCCGTGAAGAGGGCCAGGAGCCTCCCCGCGCGCGAGGGCAGCGTCCGCGGAATCCGCAGCGGCCCGGGCTTCGTCGGCCATCACCGAGGAGATCGCGTTGATGCCCGGGTTCACCTCCGCGATGCGCGCCAGTAACGACTCGAGCGCTTCGCGGCTCGAAATCTCCTTCTGTCGAATGGCCGCCGCCAGATCGGCGGCGCCGAGTCTCCAAGGTTCGATCGTCATGCAACGGCCCTCTCGCCGCAAGGTGCCTGCACGGCGCAGGAAACGCCATACCCAGGGCGGTCCTCTTTTCGCGGCCGCCCCGAGCATTTGCCGTATCCGCCTACGGCGCTGGATCGGACGGCGCCATGGCAGGGCAATCCGCCGAAGCGGGATCAGCGCATCGACGATGCGGGCCCGGCCCGCGCCCACCCATGCCTGCTCCCCGCGGCCCGCGTGCGCCTGGAGGCGGCATCGACGTGATGCGGCTCCACGCCGCCTGATCCACCACCTGCTGGCGGAACGTGGCGTGGCAGCCCGTGCAGGTCTGAAGGGTGGCGCCGAGGGCTTTGGCCACCGCCTTCATGTCCTTCTGCTGCGCAGCGGCAGTGATCGTGTCGGCCGTGCGGTGGAAGTTGAGGGCCTGCTCGGTGAAGCCCGGAGCACCGGCGCCCATGTGCGTGCACATCTGCGCCATCCGGTCCGAGTAGCCGATGCGCCGCGACGCAGTTTCCACGGCGGAGTAGTCTTCCACCGCCATGGCGGTGGCGATCTCCTGCACCGCCACGAGGTGATCGCGCATGTTCTGCTTCTGGTGGTTGGCCATCATGGGGAGCAGGGGGACGGGGGTACGGCCGTCCATACGGTCAAGGGCCTGCTGGGCTTCGCAAACGCCGACGGCGGGCGCGGAAGCCGCCGGGGCTGAGCCCCCCGCGGCGTCCTCGGCCCCCGCCTGAAAGGCGACCAGCACGGCCAGGAAAGGAAGCGCACAGACGACGAAACTTTTCATGACGCCACCCCTTCGACACGGCGGGAAACCAACGCGGGCCTCGCCGGCCACGTCCAAGTTAGGCACGACACGCGAAGCTCCAAGGTGAAGAACGGAAAGGCAGGAAGAAAGCGTGCCCCGCGGCGGCCGCCCTCCCCTCCGCGTCGAGGGCCATCGCTCGCGCCCGGGACGCCGCTGCGTTTCAGGGCGCCGCGGAGAGAAGCTCGGCGTCGCCGGCCGCACCGCCGATGCCGTGCAGGACCACCGGCTCGCGCCGTCCGCGCAGCGTCACGGAATCCGTCGTCCTCACCGGCACGTCGAGGCCGCCGTCGCGGGCCAGGGAGCAGGTCTCGCCGGAAGCGACGATGCCGCCGTAGTCCTTGGCGGCCTGCTGGAGACGGGCCGCCACGTTCACGGTGTCGCCGACCACTGTGTACTCGTGGCGGTCGGGCGAACCGATCACACCGGCCACCACCTCGCCGCTGTGGATCGCGATGGTCACCGTAAGATCCGACTTGCCGGCGAGGCGACGCTTCTCGTTGAGCTCGCGCAGCTTCTCTTCCAGGCCGAGGGCGCAGCGCAGCCCGGCCACCGCCGATTTCTCGGCGCCGCTTCGCTCCCTGTCCTCGTCGAGGAGGCCGAAAACGACGAGGGCCGCGTCGCCGATGAACTTGTCCACGATGCCGCCGCATTCGCGCACCCAGGCCGTGGTGACCGTGAAGAAGTCGTTGACGGTCGCCACCGCTTCCTCGGCGCCGAGGGCTTCGGACAGGGCGGTGAAGCCGCGCAGGTCGCAGAAGAGAACGGTCGCGTGGCGCTTTTCGCCGCCCTGCCCGGCCTGGCCGCCGAGCAGGCGGTCGCGCACGCCGGGCTCCACCACTCGGCCGAAGGTCTGGAGGATGCGCTCGCGGTCGCGCAGCGCCGTCACCATCTGGTTGACGCCGTCCTCGAGCACGCCGATCTCGTCGGCCGAATCCACGCGCACGCGCACATCGAGGTCTCCCCTTTGGACGCGGCGAAGGGCATCGGCGGCCTCCTCGAGGGATTTCGTCACGCTGCGGGTGACGAGGGCCGCCAGCACGCCGCCCACCAGAACGTACACGACGAACGTTGCCTGGCTGGCGGAGGTGAGTTCGTGGAGAAGGGCGGAAGGGTCGAGTCCGCGCACGAGCCTCACTTCGGCCGCACGCGTGAGACCCAGCATCACGAACATGGGGATGAAGGACAAGGCCAGAAGCAGCTGGAAGAATCGGCCGCGGACGCCGAGCACGAAAGCCCCCGGCACCGTCGTGAGGCCGCCCTCAGGGAAGACCTTGGGATAGACCGCCGAGCGGTAGATGCGGTCCACCACAAAGTAGCAGATCGTCGCCGCGAGGTAGCCGTTGATCAACGGCGTGAAGATGTGCTGGGAGGCCAGTTCCGGCGCCCAGCGCCCGAACGAGCCGATGGTGATGCCGATGAACAACGGGATGCCTGCTACCCAGCCGAGGAGGCCCGCCACGGCGTAAACCAGCGGAGCGCTGACCACGCGCCGCTGCACCACCAGCGGAGCCGGCTGCACGCCGCCGTCCTGGAACCAGCACAGGACGGGACGCAGGTACCAGTACAGGAAGCCGATCACCGTCGGGTAGGCCACCCCCGTCCAGTAGTCCATGAACGGCAGGCTGTGGGCGCGCACCGCCTCGGCAAAGTCGCTGACCCGCGACATCAGCGCGATGGATTCTTCGGCCGCCACGCCGGCCACCTGGTTCGCGCCCAGGGTCACCGCGAACGAAAGCCAGAACCAGCCCGGCGGAACCGGGAAACGGCGAGGCGTCGTAGCCGGCGAAGCCTCGCCCGCGCTCACGGCCGCAGCCCCCTCTTCTCCAAAACGGCCCGCGCCCGCGAGGGGAAGTCGCTCATGATGCCGTCCACGCCGAGGTCGAGGAGGCGGTTCATCTCAGCTTCGTCGTTGATGGTCCACACGTGGACCTCCATGCCGAAGCGGTGGGCGGCGGCGATGAAGTCCGGCGTGACGATCTCGATGCCTTCGTAACGGGGAGGCACCTGCAGGGCACGGCCCGGCGCCTGGTAGCCTTCGAAGGAGCCGCCGAGGCAGCGGCCCACGAAGTCGGCAACTTCTTCGGCCGACAGGCTCGTCACCGCTTCCGGCGAGACCGTGCGCAGGCGCTGGAGGATGGGATCCTCGAAAGCGGCCGACAGCACGCGGTCGCGGGCCCCGTAGCGTTGCAGGAGTTCGAAGTAGGCCTCCACCGTGCGGCCGTCGTCGTACTTGACCTCGACGTTGAGCGGCACGCCCGGAAAGATCTCGAGCACTTCGGCCAGGGTGGGAATGCGGATCCCCTTGCCGCGATAGGGGAAGCGGCCGGCCTCGTCCTCGAAGCGGTAGCCCGCATCGAGCTGCTTCAGTTCGGCCAGGGTGCGTTCGCGAAGAAGGCCGCCGGCTTCGGTGGTTCGGTCGAGGGTGTCGTCGTGGAAGACGACGATGTGCCCGTCGCGGCTGGCGTGGACGTCGAGTTCGAGGCGGTCGGCGCCCGCAGCCAGGCCCGAACGGAAAGCCTCGATCGTGTTCTCCGGCGCCAGGCCGGAGGCTCCTCGATGCGCGAAGAGGCGGGGACGGGGGCCGGCGAGATACGACACGCGCGAGCCTAACGCCGCCGCCCGGCCCGTGAAGGCCGCGCAAGCTGAGCAAGCTGCGAGCGTTCAGCGTCGCCGCTCTCGCCGCAGGCGATCATGCCGCAGAGCCCTGCCCGCTCACCTGTTCGCGGGCCCAGCGATAGTCGGCCTTGCCGCTGGGGCTGCGCAGGATCTCGTCGCGGAACACGAAGAGCTTGGGGAGCTTGTAACGGGCCAGCCGTTTGGCGGCCTCTTCCAGCAGGGACTCCTCGCTGGCCGATGCTCCCTCGCGAAGTGCTACCACGGCAACCACTTCCTGGCCCCAGCGCTCGCTCGGGCGCCCGCAGACCACCACATCGTAAACGGCGGGATGGTGCTTGAGGGCCTGTTCCACTTCCTCGGCGAAGATCTTTTCGCCGCCCGAGTTGATTGTCACCGAGTCGCGACCGAGGACCTCGATGAGACCGCTGGCCAGGTGGCGGGCGCGGTCACCCGGCACCGAGTAGCGCACGCCGCCGAGCAGGGGGAAGGTGCGCTCGGTCTTGGCCTGGTCGCCGAGGTAGCCCAGCGGCACGCGGCCGGCCTTGGCGAACCAGCCCATGTCCGCGCTGCCGGCCTCGAGCACCGTGGACAGATCCTCGCTCAGCACGCAGTTGCCGGGCTGGGGCAGGAAGCTGCCCGTCGTGGCCCCGGTGCCCTTCGAGCTCATGTTCGAGGCCTGGCTGCCCGTCTCGGAGGAGCCGATGCCGTCGAGGATCAACACGTCGGGGATCCTCTCGAGGATCTCTTCCTTGATGCCGACGTTGAGGACGGCGCCGCCGCTCACCAGCAGTGTGAGGCTCGACAGGTCGTAGGTCTTCTTCTCGAGCTGGTCGAGCAGTGGCCGCGCGAAGGCGTCGCCGACGATCAGCAGGCCCTGCACGTTCTCGCGTTCGATCACGCTCCAGATGTCGTCGGCGTCGAGACGGCGCGGGTCCGTCTGGATCACCACACTGCCGCCGCTGTTCATGGTGTTGAAGGCCGCCCAGTGCGCCGCGCCGTGCATGAAGGGCGGCGCCGGCAGCAGGCGCGGGCCGGCCCCCGACATCGAAAGCACCGACTCGAGCGTCTCGTGTTCGCCCATGCCGGGCAGCGTGCCGCCGAGGGCAGCGAAGTAGATGTCCGACTGCCTCCACAGCACGCCCTTGGGCATGCCCGTGGTCCCGCCCGTGTAGAGAATGTAGAGGTCGTCCGGCGAAGTCGCCGCCGCGGGTTTCTCCGGCGACGACGACGCGAGGGCTTCCTCGTAGTCGACGGCGCCCGGGAGCAGGGCATTGCCCGAGTCGTCGGCCACCTGCAGCAGGACCTTCAGCCGCGGAAGCTGCGGCAGGATCTTTGCCAGGGTGGACGCCATCGCGGCGTGGTAGATCACCGCTTCGGCCTTCGCGTCGCGGAAGAGGTAGAGCAGTTCCTCCTCCACGTAGCGGTAGTTCACATTGAAGGGCGCGACGCGGGCCTTGAAGGCGCCGAGCATTCCCTCGACGTATTCGTTGCAGTTGTAGAGGTAGAGGGCCAGGTGCGACTGCCCGGATTCCCAGCCGCAAAGCCTGTCGCGCTCGGTGCGCACGCCGAGGCCGCGGCCGGCCAGGTAGTTGGCGAGGCGACGCGTCCTTTCGGTGACCTGGGCGTAGGAGAAACGGCGATCCCCCCACACGATGCACTCGCGGTCGGGACAGGTAGCGGCGACGGCTTCGTGGATGTCGGCGAGGTTGAACTCCATCGTCGCGAGTTAGCGGGGCGCAGTAGCCAAGTCCAGTCAGGCGGCGCCGTCGTAGTAACGCAGCTCGACGCGGTTGCCGTCGGGGTCGCGCACGTAGATGGACGTTCCGTTGCCGCGGGCGCCGGACAGCGTCATCGGGCCGGCGTCGATCTCCACGCCGGCAGCCTCCAGGCGCGCGAGTTGGGCTTCCCACTCGCCGGCTTCCAGCGCGATGCAGAAGTGGTTGAGGTTGGTATAGGTTCGGGCGCCTTCGTCGCCGAAGTTCCACATTGCCGGCGGCAGCAGGTCGAGGATGGTGCCGGCCGTGAGACGCGCGCAGGGAAAGGGTACGGTGCCGGCGCGGTACTCGTCCACGCGGTGGGGGGCCAGGCCGATCACGTCGAGATAGAACCGCAGCATCGCGTCCATGTCGGAGACGGCCAGAACGATGTGGTCGAGTTCGAACTTCATGCGGTCGGTCTCCCTTGGCGCGTGCTGCCCAGCGGAACCGGGCTTTGCCGGATCCGCCGACGGAACCGGCTTCGCCGGATCCTTGGGGCGAGCGCGAGTGTCGCCTACCCCCTCGCAATCGCCGATCCTGCCCTCAATCCGGGGGACTCGCCACGAAAATGAGGCCTCGCCCCGGGGCGGGGTTCCGGGGCCGATGGTGGCTCCCGCCACAAGTTGATTCGTTTTTCGAACCAAATGCTTTGACTTCCGAACCACCGGGGGTCTAGAAGCCCCCGTGGTCGATTTTCGCTACGCCCAGTTCTGCCCCATGACCCGGGCCGTCGAGATCCTCGGCGAACGCTGGACCCTTCTCATCCTCAGAGAACTCTTCCTCGGACCCAAGCGCTTCAGCGACCTCAAGGCCGCCCTCAACGGCGTCAGCACCAGCGTCCTCACCGATCGCCTCGCCAAGCTCGAGGAGCGCGGCGTCGTCCTCCATCGCGAACTGCCCCCGCCTTCGGCCTCCTCGGTCTACGAACTGGACGAAGCGGGCCGCGCCCTGAGGCCTCTTCTCGCCGAACTCACACGCTGGGGCGTGCGCTTTCTCGGAGCGCCCGGCGCGGGCGACCGCATCCGCCCCGAATGGTTGCAGCTCGGGTTCCAGGTCTTCGCCAGGAGCGACGACACCGAGGACATCGGCGCTCATCTTCACGTGGACGACGGCGCCGAGTCCGTCGACATTTACGTGCGCGGCGGCAGGGGAGGCACTATCGTTTCGCCCACGCCCCTTCCCCACGATGTCGTTG
>JBHEPB010000153.1:0-17181 GCA_046260515.1 Binatia bacterium | reverse complement strand
CTGTTCGCCGGAATCGGCGGGTTCGAACTCGGGCTTTCCGCAGCTGGTCACCACACGCGCCTACTTTGCGAGATCGACAACGCCGCCTGCGCCGTCCTCACCAGCCGCTTCCCCGGCGTCGCCTGTGTCCCTGATGTCCGGGAGCTTGAGAGACTGCCCGAGGATAGCGACCTACTTGTCGGAGGCTTCCCCTGTCAGGACTTGAGCCAGGCGGGCCGCACCGAAGGAATCAACGGGGATGCTTCCGGTGTGGTGCGCGAGGTTTTCCGGTTGTTGAACAACAAACGGCATCGACCGCGATGGGTTCTGCTTGAGAACGTCTCGTTCATGCTGAAACTCGGCAAGGGCCGTGCCCTCGAGGTCATCCTCGGAGAACTGGAACGGCTCGGCTATCGCTGGGCATACCGCACCGTGAACTCCCTCGCGTTCGGCGTTCCCCAGCGACGCGAGCGCGTATATCTCCTGGCAAGCCTCGATGCCGATCCGCGAACGGTCCTGTTCGCGGACGAGGCCGGCGAGCCGGCCGCCCTCAAGCCGGACCCAAGCCTGGCCTTCGGCTTCTACTGGACCGAGGGGAACCGGGGATTGGGCACTGCAGTCGACGCCGTTCCGACCCTCAAGGGCGGCTCCACGGTCGGCATCCCCTCGCCTCCCGCCGTACTCATGCCGGACGGTCGTGTCGTCACACCTTCGATTCGGGATGCCGAACGCCTCCAGGGATTCCCTGCGGATTGGTCGGAGCCGGCAGTGCTGGTAGCTCGCTCGTCCCGTAGATGGAAGCTGGTCGGCAACGCGATCACGGTGCCGATCGCGGAATGGATCGGCCGACGCCTTAGCGATCCCGGGCGCTACGACGACACCCTCGATCCGCTCCACATCGTTTCCGGCTCATGGCCGGCAGCGGCGTGGAACCTCGGCTACGGCCGACATCGTGCCGAGAATGTCAGTGCTTGGCCGCTCGCGATCCCGAGACCTTCTCTGCACGAATTTCTGCGGGAACCGGCCCCCCTGTCAGTGAAGGCTACCGCCGGCTTTCTCTCGCGTTTGCGTGCCAGTCGATTGCGTCGTCCTGACTGGTTCGACAAAGCGCTGGCCGCGCATTTGGCGGCGGAGATAAAGGCCATCGGCGCATCGTCGACCGGTTCGCGTGAACGGCCCCCGCGAAAGCGCGCGTCGCCCGTTGCCTAGCGGCTGTTTGCCGTTCCGCTGAGGCGAGGAAGGGGTCTTCCCACTCTGAAGTACCGGACAGCGAGACGGAATCATCGACTCGCGGCGTACGTACCGAGAAACCTGCGCAGTTTGCCGAGCAGTCGAGCGTGATCCTTCAGTTCGCACTCCCAGATCGTCAGGACCCTCAAGCCCGCACTTCGGACAGCCCGCGCCTTGCGAGCATCACGCGCGCGATTGGCAGCGATCTTCTGCTCCCACCACCGTGCGTTTTGACGAGGAATCCGTCCACGGTGATCGCCCTTGGTCTTTTTGCAGTACGGATGCCCGTGCCAGAAGCAGCCGTGAACGAAGAGGACCCAGCCGGCGGAAACGTTGGACAAGTCCGGAGACCCCGGCAATTCCCTTCGGTTCAGCCGATAGCGCACCCCGAGTCGGGTGACCGCCTGGCGTACCACCACCTCGGCTGATGTACCCGCGCGCGGGACCGCCCGCATCACCGCGGATCTCCGCTCCTTCGAGAAAACGTCCCCCTTTCGCTTCGTCATCGTGGCGCCTCAGCGGACGCGGGCCATGTACGTCGTCGAGGTCAGGACGCAACTCTCGGCAACATCGCCGCGCAGCGTGTAGAGCCTCGGTTGCTCGCGAAACGCGAACAACCGGTAGATATGGTAGCGGTCGGCTGCCGACTGAGAAACGTGCAATTCGTTCCGAGTGAGGAAAAACGGGGTGTAGCTCCCGTACTTCGTCGTCTTCACTTCGACGAATCGCTCCCGACCCGTGTCCTCGAAAGAAAGAATGTCGAATCCATCACCGTCGCCGCGATCCACCGAGACGTGCTCGATCCGGCCGGCAAGATCGGCACGTCCTACCCTCCGCAACCGCGCCCGCTCGAACTTGATCGCGAGCAGTTCGCCCTCGTATCCCAAGGCCCTGTTGCGCGCCTCTCGTTCCAGATAGTTGGGGATCCCGGACAGCCCGCCTCCTCGTGAATCGGTAACGCGACTTGCCGGAGGTGATCCTTCCGGCACGTCTTCTTCGATTCCGAGAATGTCATCGATGGCGGGGGACTCAGCGGAACGATCCGCGTCAGCCGACAAGACCTCGCACAGACTCGGATTCCTCTCGAGATGTCGAACCACTGTGTCGCGCAGCTGCTGTTGATAGTTGAAGGCGGGCTTGTATCCCGACACGTACTGGCAGCCGAGATCGATCAGCACAGCGCTGATGTTACCATGCTTGAACTCGACCGCCCCCGCCCTCCGGTCGTCGAGACTGCGGCGCAACATCCGATTGTGTTCGGCTTTATTGACTCGTTGCCCTGCAAGTTCAGAGAGGAGCATCTCGAAGTAATCGGCGACTGCGGCGTCGTTTTCTCCTTCGCTCCAGTCGCGTCGCATATGGCCCCTCTTCCTCGAACGTGTCCCGTCGTGTGCCGGATCGTATCGGCTCAGTCGCGAGCCCCCGCATAAACCCCCACCATCCTACCCACCAACCCCGCCACGACATCGCGAAGCTCCACCGGCGCCATCACTTCCACATCCGCCCCATGCTTGAGGATGTCCATCAACAACTCCTCCGGCCGATCGTAGGGCAAGCAAAGCTCGTAGGACCCGTCCTCCAGCCAGCGTGAGGTCTGCTCGCTGTGCCAGTCCTCCTTGGAGACCCACTGCGCGCGGTGCGGTGTGAAGCGCAGCACCGCGGTCGCGGTCGGTTCGCCCGTGAAGATCCCGTACGAGGACTTGAGAACCTGGTCGAGCTCCGATTCCGCCACGTTCTTGGCAGGCGCATCCAGCACCCGCGTTTCACGCATCTGGTCGAGGGCGAGCACGCGGATGCCATTGCGGCTGTGGCACCAGCTGTCCAGGTACCAGTTCTCGCGGTAGCGGACGAGGCGCTGCGGCGAGATCTCCCTTTCCTCCCATTCGCCGTCGCGGCCCCGCGACTTGTACTGCAAGCGCAGGCGTCGGCGCGACAGCGCGGCGTCGGCGCAGGCGCGAAACACCTTGTCTTCGGCAGGGCGCGCGCCGATCGTCACGATGCGAATGCGGCGGGCCACCTCGGCCGGCTCCACGCCGGTCTCGGCCAGCAGCTTCTCCACGCGCTTGCCGAGGGGCGCCAGGTCCCTCTCGAACAGTCCGGGCCTCACGCCCGCCAAAAGGTGCCGCATCGTCATCAGCGCGCTCAGCTCCGACTCGCTGAAGAACAGCCCCGGCAACTCCAGCCCGGCCTCCCCCTCCTTCCCGGGCGTGATCCGATAGCCGCCCAGCTCGCGGTCGTGCTCGATGGGATACTGGAACGTGTCGCGCAGCTCGCGGATGTAGCGCTTGGCACTGCTCTCCGAGCATTCGAGCTCGTCACAGATGCGCTGCAGGCTCATGGCCGGCTGGTGCTTGCGGGTCAGGAGGCGAACGAGTCGGGTAAGTTCGGGAAGACGGCTCATGGGAGTTTGTCCAGCCGTTATCCGGACTTGCGCAGTTCAGGCAAGGAGGCGCCGCGAGAACAACGTGTTGTGTAACACACTTCGTGCCCCGCAGGGGGTCACGTTCTGACCTCCAGCAGGGCGACGATGCTGCCAATGCCCCGGCGCCAGGACGCGTGGGGAGGACGCAACGATGGTCGACCGACGCCTTCCGGCCCGGGAGACCCGCACACGGAGGCCCCGACATGCGCATCGCCACACGAACCGCCATCTTCACCACCCTTCCGATCATGCTGGCCGCACTGGCCTTCGTTACCACGACCTGCACAACTGCTGCCGCCCTCTGCGGTGACGTCACCGGCGACTCCAAGGTGACCACAGCCGACGCCCTCGGTGTCCTGCGCAAAGCCGTAGGGCAGGACGCGCCCCTCACCTGCGAGGCGCCGACGGTCGAGTTACTGAACTACATGGGCTTCGCCAACACCCTCGCCTGCAACAGTTCGTCCGTGAAGGCGCAGATGACTTGGTCACGTCACCCCGGACAGACGTGGAACGACAATTCGCAGTCGAGCCTCCCGCTGAACATCGTCTACAAGCGCGTCGACGATCCAGAGGTCTCGGGAACCATCACCCTGACGTTCGGCGCCTGCGGTTCGATCGCCTTCGACATCGATTCTTGGGGTGTCCTCTTCCCGATGCCGAGCTACGGCGGCGCCTGGGTATTCCCCTATTTCGAACCGGCCGACGGCTTGGTCTACTTGTTCCTGGAGTTGGCGGCCGTGGAGGCGGCGGCGATTCGCTACGGGGAACCCGCCACGATGCTGACGGCCATTGCCGCTGCCCCGGCGCCTCCCGGCCTTTCCAACACGGTCGAGCCCTGAGGTGCCAAGGCCCTGATCCATGCCTGTCATCACGCCCAATCGCACGCGCTCCCCTGGAAAGAAGTTCCTCGTCCCGCGCGAGGAGTTCCGCAGCGCGCTGCGCGTACTCCAGAAAACTCCCCTCGCCGGAGTCCGCGCGGCTGTGATCACTTCGCGCAAGGGGCTGCTGCGTATCGAGGTCGAATCGAGCGTCTGCGATTTCGACGTCGAAGGGGGCTGGGTCGGCCGCGCAGAGGTGCCGGCACGCCCGTTCCTTGCCCTGGCCAAGCACCTGCCCAAGGAAGACCCCCTCGAAATCTGGATCCACGAGGGCATTCTCCACATCGGCTCCCTGTGGATGAAGCTGCATCCGAAAGCCCAGCCGCCGCCGTTGGGCAAGGCCGAGCGCGCCCACCTGCACGTGAGGACCATTCGCGAATTCCACGAACTGACGGTGAAGAAGGCTCGTGCGAGCGGCCCCATCCAACGCCACATACCTACCAAGCGCGACGCCGAACGGCGCGTGATGATGGACTGCGACAAGGCGGCGGCGATCCTGCGGGGCTACGGCATCGACGAACCGGAGATCTGGAGGATGGTGACCAAGCGCATCGCGCTGCTCGCCCCCCGCCTGCTTTGAGACCGCCCGGGGCGCGCCGCCACCACCGCCACCACCGCGACTTTCGTGACATCCCTGTCGTCGCGTGACGCTGGGCTTTTGAAGTAGGCCCTGCCCATGCCACCGCTCGTTCCATCCCGCTCCAGGAACACCTGGAACCGGGCCGCCCACAGTCGACATGTCCCCGATCCGCGCCTTGCCTCTGCTATCATAAAGTGCTAGCAGATGCCTGGCCTTGGCGCGAAACATCGACGAACGCTCGCAGCCGTCTTCGCAAGGCCAACGCGCTCCTCGGTCGTGTTCGGCGATATCGAGGCGCTCTTGGTCGCGCTCGGCGCAACGGTCACGGAGCGCGCCGGGTCGCGGATCAAGATCACCCTGGGTGGCGAACAGTGGCACTGCCACCGCCCGCACCCGGGCAAGGAGGCTCGACGCTACCAGGTGGAGGAAGTACGCGAACTGCTGCAGCGCCTCGGAGCCAAGCCATGAACACGATGAAGCACAAGGGCTACACCGCGCGCATCGACTTCGACGAGCGCGAGGACATCTTCGTGGGTCGCGTGCTCGGCCTGCGGGCCATCATCAGCTTCCACGGGCGAACGGTCGCGGAGCTTCGTCGGCACTTCCGCCTGGCGGTCGATGAGTTCCTTGCCGATTGTGAAGAGCGGGGGACGAAACCCGAGAAGCCCGCCTCGGGAAAGCTGATGCTGCGCGTCCCTCCCGCAGTCCACGGCGCAGCACTGGTTGCTGCCCAGGCCGCCGGGAAAAGCCTCAACCAGTGGGCAGCCGACGTTCTCCAGCGCGCCGCGCGGGCTTGAGCCGCCGCGCCGGGCTGCCTCAGTCCAGCAGTTCCAGCACCTTCTCCGGCGGCCGGCCGATCACGGCTCGCTCGCCGTGGACCACGAGCGGCCTTTCCATCAGTTCCGGGTGTTCCATCAGGAGCTCGACCACCTGGTCGGCCGAGGCGCAGGCCGCTTCCTCGATACCCAACTCCGCGAAGCGTTTGTCGCGACGCACGAGCTCGCCCGGCGCCGTCTTCAGCAGGCCGAGCACGCGATGCAGGGTGGCACGGTCGGGCGGGGTGCGCAGGTACTCGACCACGTCGCACTCGGCGCCTCGCTCCTTGATCAGCTGCAACGCTCCCCTGGACTTGCTGCAGGCCGGGTTGTGGAAGAGCGTGATCAGCGTTTCTTTTCCTTGGCCATCTTGACCTTCAGGTTGGCCTCTTCCTCGAGGAGCTTGCCGAGGTTCAATAGATCGCGGCTCTGCTTGATCGAAGCTTCCATGTCGAACTTGTGCCACTGCAAGGCGATGGCGTCGTAATCCTTCTCCATCTGGTGGAAGCGTTCGACAGCGCCGTTGTGCCAGTCGGGTACCACGTCCTTGGCCTGGTCCATGGCGCGGCGAGCCTTCACCAGGTGGGTCTTGGCCGAAGACAACCACGAAAGGGCCGAGCGCGCCTCGACCGGCTTGTCGTGGCAGACGCTGCAGCGCGTGTTGAGTTCCCTCGGCGACGGATAGCTGGTGGCCATGGAGCCGTGGCAGGTCAGGCAGGTAGCAGCATCGGCATCGTGCTTCACTTCCTTGGCGTGGACGGTTCCCCTGTAGGCCTTGTACTGCTCCTCGTGGCAGGAGCCGCAGGTAGCAGACAGGTTGTGGATGTTGACCATGCTCTTGGGGTCGGAACTGGCGAGGACGCCGTTGTGGGCGGCCTTCACGTCCTTGATCGACGCGTCGCCGCCGTGGCACTTCTCGCAGCCCACGCCGCCGCGGGCGTGGGCCGAAGCGCGCCACTCGCCCATGCTGTGGCCGAGGGAAATCGACAGGTCCTCCACCTCGTGGCAGGCAACGCACTGGTTGGATTCCCAGGCTCCCTCGCCGGCGCCGGCCGGCGAGGCCAGGGCGGAAGCGACCGCAACGGCCGCCAGCCCCAGCAAGCGGCCCCCGGCAGGCCGTGCTGCCGCATTCTTCTTCATCCAAGGCTCCCTGTTTCGCATCGCCTACCCCTTTCGGCCTGTTCCGCCCTTCCGACACGGGCACCCACCGGCGCCCCGGAGCGGCTCTAGCCTCTCATGGCCCCCGCAAGAACGGGGCCAACACGGCGCGATGATACCGCAGTGCCATGAACCACGGAAAGCCGGACGAGCGCTGCCTCGCATGGTCGTCATCCGGCCCCGATTGCCGGAACCCCACACCCGGCCCTCGAAGGGTTGGCAGGAGAAATGCTAGACAAGCGGCAATGGTCCTTTCGCGCGCATCCGGCTCGACGCGATCCCCCGCGGCTCTCGTGACAAGGCTGCTGGGTTTTCTCGCACTTACCCTTTTCCTCGCATGCCCCGGCTCTGCGCCGGCGGAGGACGAGGTCACCAACCAGGATTGCAACGATTGCCACGGATCGGAAGCCGCCAAGGACGAAGGCCACCCGCCCATCGTCGCCGAGAAGGACTACGAGGCCTCCGGCCACTCCGACCTGGCCTGCACCAGCTGCCACACCGACGCCGGCGAGATCCCCCACGAAGACGACCTGGCTGCGGTGTCCCTGGACGCCTGCACCGACTGCCACGACGAGGCCGTGGAGGCCTACAAGGAAGGCAGCCACGCCAGGGCGCGCGAGAACGGCGTCACACGGGCACCGGACTGCGCGGGCTGCCACGGCGACATCCACAAGGTCGTCGGCCACAGCGAGGACGATTCGCCGGAGCACTGGGCCGGGCTGGCCGAGACCTGTGCCCACTGCCACGCCGACGCCGAATTGGCCAAGGAACTCAACCTCTCCGTCGTCCGGCCGGTCGAGGCCTACCTGAAGAGCGCGCATGCCCTCGCCATCCGCGAGGGGAAGCGCGGCGCGGTCTGCTCGGACTGCCACGAGCCCCATCGCACACTGCCGCCCAACGACCCGCGCTCGAGCATCTGGCCGGCTTCGGTGCCGGAGACCTGCGGCGACTGCCACATCGAGGTCCTCGACAAGTTCCAGAAGAGCGTCCACGGCCAGGCCCTGGCGCGCGGCATGCGCGATGCGCCGAGTTGCACCGACTGCCACGGCGAGCACCGCATCTTGTCGCACTCGGACGCCGACTCGCCGGTGTTCGCCACCAACGTCCCGCGCGAAACCTGCGGCCGTTGCCACTCCGACACCCGCCTGGTCGAGCGCCACGGCCTTACCGATACCAACTGGTCGGCCTTCCAGGACAGCTTCCACGGCCTGGCGCTGAGGGCCGGCGAGGTCACGGCGGCCAACTGCTCGAGCTGCCACGGCGTGCACGACGTGTTGGCGGCCGAGGATCCGGAGTCGTCCATCCATCCCGACAACCTGGCCACCACCTGCGCGCGCTGCCACCCGGGAGCCGGAGAGCGCTTCGCAGTCGGCCCCGTCCACGTGTCGGCCACACTGGCCGAGACCGGCCTCGAGTACTGGATCCGCCTCATTTACCTGTGGGCGATCGCGATCGTGATCGGCGGCATGGCCGTCCACAACGCGGCCGACCTCGTGCGCAAAGCCCGCTCGCCAGCGGTCCACCACGCCGGCCAGGGCTCCCTGCGCATGCCGGGGGTACTTCGCTGGCAGCACCGACTGGTGATGGTCAGCTTCCCTGTCCTCGCCTACAGCGGCTTCGCGCTTACTTCGCCCGAAAGCTGGTGGGCCGCGCCGCTGCTCGACGCGGAGATCACGTACGCCACGCGCGGGATCGTGCACCGCGTGGCGGCCATCGTGCTGATGGCGGCTGTAAGCTGGCACGTCGTCGGCATCGTCGTGAGCGCCCGCCAGCGCGGCTACATGAGCGGGATGTGGTGGGCCTGGAGCGACGTCCGGCATTTCTTCGCGATGATGGCCCACTACGTCGGGATGCGCCGCGAGCGCCCGAAAAGCGCCAAGTTCAGCTACATCGAGAAGGCCGAGTACTGGGCCTTCCTGTGGGGCATCGTGCTGATGGCGGTGACGGGGCTTCCGCTGTGGTTCGAGAACTGGACCCTCCAGTACTTCCCAAAGTGGACGACGGACGTGGCCACCACGATCCACTTCTACGAGGCGGTGCTGGCCACCCTGGCCATCCTCGTGTGGCACATGTACTGGGTGATCTTCGACCCCGACGTCTACCCGATGGACAAGAGCTGGTGGACCGGCCACGCGCCGCCGGCCCGCGACGAGGAAAGAGGGATCAGCGTTCCGGAGGCCGGGCGCGACGATCACCCGACCGGGTCCTGAGAACCGGCTCTCGTCGAAATTCGTGGGTTCCGCATTTCCTCGCGACGGGTAAGATGGTCTGAGGAGAATCGCCATGCGCAATTCCACCTCCAGACACCGCTGCGCAGCGACCGCCTGCGCCCTGGCTGCAGTACTCTTCGTCGCGGCAAGCGCCGCGGCCCAGGAAGGCGAGGACGACGGCTACTTCGACGGCGACGCGATGATGCCGGGCGACGACGGCGGCCTCGTCATCGGCGGTCCCCTCGACGGTTCCATCCTGCCGGGTGTCGACGGCGGCCAGGTGCTCGGCGGCCCCCTCGGCGGTTCGGCGCTTCCGGGCATCGACGGCGGGATGGTCATCGGCGGTCCGCGCGACGGCTCCCACATGTCGCGAAGGGACGGGAATGACGACCGCGGCCGCGGTCGTTTCGAGGACATCGCGCCCGATGGGGATGCGGAGGGCGGGGGCGACGGCGGAGGCGACGGCGAGTAGGGACGGCGCGGGTCACCTGGTTCCCCGAAACGGGAACTTCCCGCTCCTGCCTTCCGACCGGCGGGAACGCGGGGTTGCCGGGCGGAGCCTCTCAACCTCCAGCATGGGCGGAATCGCGGAACGGGTTTCGCCCGGAACGGGCACGGCAATTGCTCGAACCGGCCCATGGAACCACGCCGTGCCGGCCCATCCGCGCCTCCCTCCCTCCTGCTTGCGGCGCTGACCTCGCTCCTGCTCGTTGCCTCGAGCGACGTGCGCGCTGAGACCGTCAACCTGGCCGCCAGCAAGGACACCACGATCTTCAGCGAGTCGGGCACGCTCAGCAACGGCGCCGGCTCCTGGTTCTTCGCCGGCGAGACCAACGACGCGACACTGCGCCGCGCACTGATCGCCTTCGACATCGCCGCCGCGATCCCCTCTGGCTCCACGATCAGCTCGGTAACGCTCACCCTCTACCTGTCCCGGACTCGCACCGGCAACACCGGCGTGGCCCTGCACCGCGTGAACTCCGCCTGGGGCGAAGCGGGCTCGGACGCCGACGCCCGCGAGGGCACCGGCGCGCCTGCCGAGGCGGGCGATGCCACCTGGAGCCACCGCATCTACCCGACCAGCACTTGGGCCACGCCCGGCGGCGACATCGTCAATCCGGCCAGCGCCACCACGATGGTGGGAGCCCAGGACGCCTACTACACGTGGACTTCCAACCAGATGAAGCTCGACGTGCAGGCCTGGCTCGGCACACCCGCCTCCAACAACGGCTGGATCGTCATCGGCGACGAAGACGAATTGAAGGTCGCCAAGCGCTTCGACAGCCGCCAGAACCCGGACGCCGCCACGAGGCCCAAACTCACGGTCACCTTCACGCCGCCGGCTTCTTCCGGCGCCTGCTGCGCGACCGACGGCACCTGCTCGGTGGTCCTGCATCCCGGTTCCAGCTGCACCGGCAGCTACCAGGGTTCCGGCGTGTCGTGCTCGCCCAATCCCTGCCCCCAGCCGACCGGGGCCTGCTGCCTGCCGGTAGCGGCGGCCACCTGCGTCGAAGTGACCGAAGCCGAATGCGAGGAAGACGACGGCATGTTCCTGTCGGCGCCGGCCGATTGTTCGAGCGCACATTGCCCCGTGGTGCTGGAACCCTTCGAGGACGCGCTGCCGCGGCCCTTGCCGGCCACGCCCGCCTCGGGCGTGGCCGGCGGCGCGGCCACCTACAACCTGGCCATCCGCGAGTTCTCGCAAAAGCTGCACGAGGATCTTCCGCCGACGCGAGTGTGGGGCTTCGGCGACGGCCCGACCGGCGGCGGCTACCCGGGGCCGACCATCGAGGCCACCAGCGGCATCCCGATCACCGTCCACTGGATCAACGACCTTCGCGACGCGGGCGGCGCACTGCGCACCGAGCACTACCTGCCGGTGGACCACTGCCCCCACGGCGCCCACACCGCGGCGGCGAGAACCGTGATCCATCTTCACGGCGGCCACGTTCCGGCCAGCGTGGACGGCTATCCCGAAGCGACCTTCCTGCCGGGTCAGCAGGTCACCTACGAGTACCCCAACAACCAACCGGCCGGCACGTTGTGGTACCACGACCACGCCCTCGGCATCACACGCCTCAACGTCTACATGGGCATGGGCGGCTTCTACCTGGTGCGCGACCCGGGCGAGACGGCCCTCGGACTTCCCTCGGGCGAATACGAAGTCCCTTTGGCCATCCAGGATCGCTCGTTCCATCCGGACGGGTCCTTGCTCTACCCCGAGATGTGGCAGGAGCACTTCTTCGGCGACACCATCCTCGTCAACGGCAAGGTCTGGCCCTACCTGGAAGTGAAGCGCGGCAAGTACCGCTTCCGCATGCTCAACGGGTCCACCTCGCGCACCTACAGGCTCACGCTGTCCAACGGGGCGCCCTTCCGCCAGATCGGCACCGACGGCGGGCTGCTGCCGGCTCCGGTCACCATCAACACGATCACCATCGGCCCCGGAGAGCGGGCCGACGTCGTCATCGATTTCGCCGGCTTCACCGCAGGTACCGAGATCGTCCTGACCAACAGCGCGCCGACGCCGTACCCCAGCGGCGACCCGGGCCAGCACGCCGTCATCCCCAACGTCATGCAGTTCAAGGTGCTCGCCGCCACCGGGCACACGGCCGCTCTGCCCGGCGCTCTGCGTCCCGTGGTTCCCATCGATGAAGGCGAGTCCGTGATCGAAAGGGACCTCGAGCTGCGCAAGGGGGACGAGGAATGCTCGGGCACGGCCTGGTTCATCAATGGACTTCGCTGGGACGACATCACCGAGTATCCCGAGCTCGGTACGGTGGAAGTGTGGCGCTTCATCAACCGTTCCGGCGTGATGCATCCCATGCACATGCACCTGGTCTTCTTCCAGGTGCTCGACCGACAGGCCTTCACCGAGAGCGGCGACGACATCGTGCTCGTCGGCAATCCCGTGCCTCCGCCTGCCGAAGAGGCCGGCTGGAAGGACACCGTCCAGGTGGGGCCCAACGAGGTGGTGCGCGTGATCGCGCGCTTCGAGGACTACAAGGGCAAGTACCCCTACCACTGTCACATCCTCGAGCACGAGGACCACGAGATGATGCGCCAGTTCCAGACCGTCTCCTGCGGCGACGGCGAAGTGGACGAAGGCGAGCAGTGCGACCAGGGTGTCGCCAACGGGACGGCCGGCTCCTGCTGCACGGCGGACTGTACGCTCGTCGCAAGCTCGACCCAGTGCCGCGCGAGCACCGGCGAGTGCGACCCGGCCGAAATCTGCAACGGCGGCAACCCGCTCTGCCCGCCCGATATCGTCCATCCCGCCGGCCTGGCCTGCACGCCAGACGCCGACGTCTGCACGGATGACGAGTGCGACGGCGCAGGGCTCTGCGTTCACACGTTCGACATCACCAACGACCCGCTATGTGAGCCGACGACGACCACGACGACGCTCGCGGAGACCACCTGCGGCGACGCCAACGGCGACGGCAACGTGACCGCCGGCGACGCCCTGATCGCCCTTCGCACCGGCGTCGGCACTAGCGCCTGCCCGGTCTGCGTGTGCGACGTCAACTCGTCGGGCGCCGTCCTGGCCGGCGACGCCCTGCTCATCCTGAGGGCTGCGGTGGGCCAGGCGGTGGAACTGGTCTGCGTGGGGTGCTGACGCAGCGGGAGTCCGCCCTGCTC
The DNA here is from genome assembly GCA_046260515.1 of Binatia bacterium. Classification (GTDB taxonomy): domain Bacteria; phylum Desulfobacterota; class Binatia; order UBA1149; family CAITLU01; genus DATNBU01. Next base: position 4,267 of record JBHEPB010000153.1, on the reverse strand, counting down.
GGGGTTTGATCAGGCCGTGACTTTCTCGCGGGCTCCCTCGGGCTTCAGCACCACGACCGGGATGCGGCGCTCGGTCATCGACTGATAGGCGTCGTAGGGCGGGTAGATCACCGCCATCCTCTTCCACAGCGCTTCACGCTCGGCTTCGTCGGTGCAGGTGCTGGCCACGGCGTCGAAGCGCTCGGTGCCCACCTGGAGCTTCACGTGGGGATCGGCCGTGAGGTTGAGGTACCAGTCGGGATGGGTGGGCGTGCCGCCGCGCGAGGCGATGATCACGTAGCGGCCGTCGCCGGTCTCGCCGTAGATGAGGGGCACGGTGATCTTCTTGCCGCTCTTGCGGCCCTTGGTCAGCAGCAGCAGGCAGGGCAGGAGGCCGGGGCCGCCAACGGGCGTGGAATCCCACAGGTGACCTTCGGTGCCGCCGCTGGCGAGATAGGTGCGGACGTGGCTCGAGATCCAGTCGGGCAGGTGTTCGGGAACGGTGAAGTCGCTCATGGATCCTCCGTGGGTCGACAGGTTGAGAGTGGAGGATTCCTGCCACCGTCGCGGCGGCATTGCACGCTGGGGATCAGGCGGGGTGTCGCCATTGCGGGGTCGGCTGTGGGTGTGTGGCGCCATGGTGGCCGGACCGGTAGAAGCGCTGCCCATGTGCGGCATCGTGGCCATCTGCTCGGAAGGCGCGCCCGTGGAAGCCGGGCGGCTGGAGGCCGCCACGCGCTCGCTTCACCATCGCGGCCCCGACGCCCGGCGCTGCTGGATTTCGCCGGATGGACGAACGGGGCTGGGCCACGCGCGCCTCAGCATCATCGACCTCGACACCGGCGACCAGCCGCTTTCCAACGAAGACGGATCCATCCACGCCGTGGTCAACGGCGAGTTCTACGACTTCGAACGGATCCAGAAAGACCTGGAAGGCCGCGGGCATCGCCTTCGAAGCCGCAGCGACAGCGAGATCCTCCTCCACCTCTACGAGGACTTCGGCGCGGGCTGCTTCGAGCACCTGCGCGGGGAGTTCGCCTTCGTGCTGTGGGACGCGAGGACGCGAACCCTGGTGGCCGGGCGCGACCGCTTCGGCATCAAGCCGCTGGCCTACGCCGAGCACGACGGCCGTCTCTTCCTGGCCTCCGAGGCCAAGGCCCTGTTCGCCGCCGGCGTCCCGGCGCGCTGGGACACCGAGTCCTTCTTCGACGCCAACAGCCTCATCGTTCCGCACCAGGATCGAACCCTGTTCGCCGGCGTGCGCCAGGTTCCTCCGGGTCACTACCTCCTCGCTCGTGGCGGCAAGGTGGAAATCGTCCGCTACTGGGACTTCGACTACCCGCTGGCCGGCGACATCGCACCGCGCAGTGACGCCGACTGCGCGGAAGCCTTCCACGCGGCCCTCGACGAAGCGGTGCGACTGCGCCTTCGCGCCGACGTGCCGGTGGGCTGCTACCTGAGCGGTGGCATCGACTCCTGCGCAGTACTCGGCCTGGCGATGCGCCACCGCAGCACGCCAATCCGCACCTTCACGTTGGCCTTCGACCACGTGCAGTACGACGAGAGCGCCATCGCCCGCGAGATGGCCGACAAAGCCGGGGCCGACTTCCATCCCATCCCCCTGCACCAGTCCGACCTCGCCGAGCACTTCGGCGACGCCATCCATCACGCCGAGACCCTGTGCCTGAACGCCCACGGGGTGGCCAAGTTCGTGCTGAGCCGAGCCGTGCGCGACGCCGGCTACAAGGTGGTACTCACCGGCGAAGGCTCCGACGAGATCCTCGGCGGCTACCCGCCCTTTCGTCGCGACATGCTGCTCCACGACAACGAAGGGCAGGATCCGGCCGAGGTACAGCGACTGCTCGACGAACTCGGCCGCAGCAATCCGGTGTCGCGAGGCCTGTTGCTGCCCGACGGCAACAGCCTGCCGATGGACGGCGTGCGCGACGCGCTCGGCTTTGCGCCCTCGTGGATGGAGGCTTACGGCAGCAGCGGCTTCAAGGTGCACGCGCTGTTCTCCGGCGAGTTCGCGGCGGCCAACGCCGGGCGCGATCCGCTGCGGGCCCTGGTCGAAAGCGTGGACGTGGCGGGGCAACTCGCCGGTCGCCCGCCGGTGCACCAGTCCCTCTACCTGTGGGGCAAGAGCCAGCTGAACAACTATGTACTGGCGATGCTGGGCGATCGCATGGAGATGGCCCACTCGGTGGAAGGACGCGTGCCCTTCCTCGATCACAAGGTGGTGGAACTGGTGTGCTCGCTGCCGGTGAGCCAGAAAATCCGCGGCATGACCGAGAAGTACGTGCTGCGCGAGGCGACCCGGCCGGTTCTTACCGAGACCGTGTACGCGCGTCACAAGCATCCTTTCACGAGCCCGCCGGTGGCCCTCGCTCCCGACGAGAAGCTCCACGAGCTGCTGCAGACGACGCTGCGCGGCCCCGTGATGAAGGACCTGCCCTTCTACGACCGCAGCAAGGTCGTCGCCCTGCTCGACCGCCTCCCCTCGATGGACGCCGCCGCCCGCACCGCCATCGATCCCGCCCTGATGATCCTGCTCAGCGCCTGCCTGCTCCAGTCCCGCTTCTCCCCCACCGCCTGAAAACCCGGGACAGGTACAGGTTTCCGGCCTTCGGCCGGAAACCTGTACCTGTCCCGGGTTTCTTACGTACGCGGGCGACTACTCGTATTCGTGCGCAATCGTGCTGGCGGGGCGAGACTTGGCTCCGTCATTCGTGCTATCTGCGCGCTCGCCGCGATACGCGGAGGGGAGTTCCTACACATGACGAAACCAATCGGCGCCTCGATCCTGATGACGGCAGGTCTGCTTCTCGCGAGCACGGGCTCAGCCTCGGCGCGCACCATCGAGATCAACATCCTCTACGTGCACGGCGTCAAGAACTGCAGCACCGAGCGCGAGAACGCCCAGAACTCGCTCACGAGCCTGGCCGGTGCCATCGGCGGGCAACTGTCGTCGCGCATTGCTACCTGGGAGACGATCCATCCCGGCAACACCGTGGTCGTCAACCAGGCCCACGCCAACCTCTACACCGCAGCCGCCTCTCCCTACCGCCCGTCCAACTCCACAAACCCTCTGAACATGGACGACTGGAAGGTCGGTGATCCCGGTTGTTCCACCACGCAGCAGGGCGACCCCTGCACCACCGCCTACGAGTGGCGTTATCGCCTGGCCCAGGAGATCAACCGTCTCTACCCGTCGCCCAAGAAAAACATCATCCTCGTCGGCCACAGCACCGGCGCGCGCACGGCCCTCGAAGTCGCCGCCAACGTGGGGCCCACCGGCGCCGTCAACACTTACGACTGGGGCGTGCAGAGCCGCATCGCCGGCGTGGTGACGCTTCACGGCATGGTCGATTCGCTGGGCACCAGCAAGTACAACGTCACCGGCGTCTCCAGCTTCGAGACCACCTGCAAGAACGGCGACGTCCTGGCCGGCTTCGGCAACTCCTGCGCCCAGGGCAACGGCTGGTGCGAATACGCGGGCCGCGTCAGCGGCTTCGCCGCCGGCGACTGGGTGGCCAAGAGCAAGCGCGCCCTCAACCTCACCTCGTGGAACAGCTGCTCGCCGTCGCTATTCACCGGCCGCACCGACGGCCCCCTTCCCTTCGACGCACAGGCCAGTTCCTGGGCCGTGGGCCTCGACATGACGCCCGCGGCAGGGTCAACGTGGCGCGCCGCTCACGGCCAGAAGTACGGCTCCTTCTGCCACAGCGACATCACGAGCACGTCGAGCACTCGCCACGCCAGCGCGAGGGATGCGGCGCGCAACCGCATCCTCGACTGGATCTTCGTCGCCGCGCCGCGCGTGGCCGCTACCGGTTCCAACACGACCACGTCGATCGCCTACAACGCTTTCAGTTCCACCTACACGATGGGCGCCGCCTGCGGCACCGGAGAGAAGGACGACAACCTGACCGCCGGCAACAAGGCCACCGGCATCGACATCGTCGGCAGCTGCAAACATCCGGGAAGCTTCGACGGCGACGACCACGCCATCGCCCTCAGCGAGTTCACGGTGGTGAGCAACGGCACCACCTGCAACGGATCCTACAAGTGGAAGCAAGCCCACGACTCGAACAACAAGCACGCCGCCACCTTCTGGTGGAAGACGCGCTCGCTACCGACGCTGGGTCCTGACCTGGCCTACACGCTGCCGTAGCGCTTTCGGTCCGGGACGACGCCGGCGACGACGCCCTGCGGGGGGCGCGGTCGCGAAACGGCGCGCGTCCCAGGCGGCGGGGCCGTCCGGAGGAGGAGCCGGACGGCCCCCGCC
>JBHEPB010000148.1:0-6346 GCA_046260515.1 Binatia bacterium | reverse complement strand
CCGCCGAACTCGTTGCTCGCCTATCGCCGCGAGTTCGAGGACCTCGCCCGCGACCCCGTGCGCCGGTTGCGCACCCATCGTGCCCTCGAGCAGCTGTCGGTGTTCGGAGTCGACGCGGCGCCGACTCTTCTCCACCTGGTGGATTCCGCCTGCGCGCTGAAGGAAGAAAGCGAAGACGAATCCTCCTCCAGGGCGAAACGAAGTCGCGGTGACGAGGACTGGCAGAGTTTGTATCGAAGCGGCCTGCTCGGCCTCTGCCGTCTCGGCGGCGAAGCCTCCCCGGCCCTGGCGCCACTGATGGAACGACTGCGCAACGGCACCCTGCCGCTGCGCGGCGCGAACCGCGAACTGATCGTCACCACCCTCGTCCGCCTCGGCGTCGATCCGGGCCATCTCCGCAGCCACTACGTGGGCGAAGCGTCGCCGATCGATGGCGAAAGATTCGATCGCATTGTTGAAAGGGCGAGGACGAGGCCCGATTGCTCGTGACGTTTTCTTAGCGCCCGCCGGGCAGCAAGATGTGTGCGCAAGGAGACTTAACGTCCTCCGTGGCGCTGGGCCTCGATCTTGCGTTCCACATTGAAGCGAAAGCCCGGGTCGTTGGCGTCGTCGTGGCAGGATCCGCAGATCTGCAGGATCACGCAGGAGTCGCACTTGTCGCCGAGCCTCACGACGCCGGCAGGTTGCTTGCCTTCGGCCCGGACGTGCTCGGCCCCGGGCCCGTGGCAGGACTCGCAGCCCACCCTGGCCAGGTCTTCCAACGATCGCACCTTTCCCTTTTCCGGAAATCCCCCCGGCCGACCGTAACCCGTCACATGGCACGCGACACATTTCGCGTCGCCGTCGTTGCCTTCCCTGCGCAGGCTTTCCACCGAGCGCGCGTGGGCGCTGCGAGACCAGATGTCGTATTCCCGCGCGTGACAGTTTCGGCAGGCCAGGGACCCGGCGAAAGCTGAGTTCTTCGGCAGCAGGTCCCGCGGCTTGTCCCTATCCGCCACGAGCTTCGCCCTTTCCGCGGAGCCGAGGGACGCGATCCCGGCGTGGGAAACCTTCGGCAGGAAAGTCTCGTACTGGAAGCCGAGCGAATGCGTGGCGTCGTGGCACTTCGCGCAGGCCGCCCGGTAGTCCGTGGCTCCCTTCGCCGCAGCCCCCTTGGGCGGAGAAGCCAGGTGGCCCCCTCCCCGCCCGTGGCAGCTCTCGCAGCCGACATTCTCCAGGTGCTCCTCGCGCCCTTTCTCCGTGTAGCCCCCGCGCTCGCCGAAGCCGACCACGTGGCAGCCCACGCACTTCGGGTCGCGGTCGGCCGAGCGCGTCACCAGGGTGGCGAAGGCGTCGGCGTGCTCGGTGTAGCGCCAGGTCGCGTCCTCCGCCTCGTGGCAGACGGCGCAGGCGTCGTTGCCGCTGAAGCCGTCACGAGCGAGGAGCATCGGCACCTGGCTGCCCACGAGGCGCGCCAGTCGCATCCGCATCACGTCGGCGTCGTGCTTCTCGTCCCAGCCCATCAGGCGATCACGGATGCGCCCCGAGCCGTCGATCAGCACAATGTCAGGCACGCCGGCGAAGGACCCGTAGGCGGCGGCGATGCTGCGGTCCCGGTCCAGTACCACGGGAAAGAAGTCGAGCTTCTTGTCCTCGAGCACCGTCTTGACCGCGTAGGAACGGCTGTCTCCCGCCACTCCGACCAGGACCGGACGCGACTTCTCGGGGAGGCGGGCCAGTTCCGCCTTGAAGAACCTCAGCGCGTCCTGGCAGTGAGGACAGGTGGACAGGAAGAAGGCCAGCACCACCGGCTTGCCCGCCAGGTCGGCCAGGCGCAGTGCCTTGCCGCCATCGAGTCTCTCCGCTTCGAAGGCCGGCGCGGCAGGATAGTCCTGCAGACGGCCGTCCACGGAAGCATCCGCGCCGGGGATCCGCAGATACTCGCGCACCCGCGCCTCCAGGGCTGCCACCGACAGGCTCTCCTCCTCGTGCTCGAAACCCATCACCGCCAGGCCGACTCGCCCATCGGCATCGCTACCGGCGAGCATCAGGGGCGACTGGAGGCCGAGCCCCGGCCCGATCCGACCTTCGGAGTCGTCCACGATGGGGAAGTCGAGTTTGAGCCCGGCCGCGAACTCGCGGGCCTTCGACGGGTCGAGGCCCATCGCGACGCCGACGATCACGAAGTTGTGGCGCTCCCGCTCGGGCGCCACCCTGGCCAGGGCCAGCGCATAGTCTCTCGCCTTGGGGATGCCCGGATTGAAGCAGAAAAGAATCAGCCGCCTGCCGGCGAACGACTTCGTGGACAGGTGCTTGCCGTCCAGGGTCTCCCCTTCGAAGCCGGGCAGCCGAGGCGCCTCGGCCGGCGCCGCGCTCTTCGCGCCGGATGTCTCCGCGGCGCTCGCCGGCGAAAGCGCCCCCGTGGCCCCGCTCAAAAGAAGGACCGCACCGAACACGCACAACAGTGCAGCGAGGCGGAAGCGATCGGCCAGCCGGGAGTGACCTGGCGGCGAACCGCGGACATCGGACATCGTCGGGGGCATGCGGGACCGGACCTAATTCCGGTTGCCGCTCCGGCGCAAGCCCGGTTCTGCCGGGCGGCCTCCGCAAGGTCGCAGGGCGGGCCCGATTGAACCAGTCCCGGCGCTGGTGCATGAAGACCGTCGCGGCCCACCGGCCATCCTACTTCACAACGGCCGGTCCACGCGGAGGAGAAAACCAATGTTCAGCCACGTCATGGTCGGCGCCGACAACATCGACGCAGCCCGGAAGTTCTACGATGCCGTGCTCGGCACCCTCGGTTTGCCGGCCGCCATCACCGACGACAAGGGACGCCTGTTTTACCTGTCCCCCGGCGGCGTCTTCGCCGTCACCACCCCCATCGACGGCAAGCCCGCTTCCTGCGGCAACGGCTCCACCGTCGGCTTCACCGTGGGCGATCCGGCGACCGTGGACGCCTGGCACGCGGCCGGCGTGGCCAACGGCGGAACGTCGATCGAGGATCCGCCGGGCGTGCGCGAAGGCGGCATGGGCAGGATGTACCTCGCCTACCTGCGCGATCCCTCCGGCAACAAGCTCTGCGCCCTGCACCGCATGGGCTGAGCGATCGTGTTCCCCGATCCCTCTGCGTAGCTCCGCAGAGGGATCGGGGTCGCCCAGGGCACGTTGGATGCATGCCCCGCTCTCTGCGCTATCTGGATGGAGAGCCGCTACATGGACGATTTCGACTTCATCGTGGTCGGCGGCGGGCCGGGCGGCTGCGTCACCGCCTCGCGACTCACCGAAGACCCGGGCGTCAGCGTGGTCCTGCTCGAATCCGGGCCCGACCGCCGCGGCTTCCTGGCCGACAACCTGGCCATGGGCACGGTGGCCCTGACCCCGCGCAAGAGCAGCAACAACTGGGGGTTCCGCACGGTGCCCGACCCGGGCCTGCACGGCCGCCGCGACTACCACCCCATCGGCCGCGGCCTGGGCGGCGGCACTTCGATCAACACCTTGGTCTACATGCGCGGCCACCGCGCCGACTACGACGAGTGGGAGGCCCTCGGCAATCCGGGCTGGGGCTACGCCGACGTGCTGCCCTACTTTCGCAAACTCGAGAACAACCGGAACTTCCGCGACGAGTTCCACGGCAACGACGGGCCGATGTGGGTGGAGAACCTGCGCAGCGACAACCCCTGGCAGGCCGTCCTCCAGCAGGCCTGCGCGGAGGCCGGCTGGCCCTTCAATCCCGACTTCAACGGGGCCGTGCAGGACGGCTACAACACCGTGCAGGTGATGACGAAGGGCGGCGAGCGCTGGCACACGGGCAAGGGCTACATCCATCCCCACCTCGGACGGCGGCCGGGCCTGCAACTGATGTGCGAGACCCACTGCACGCGCGTGCTCTTCGAGGGCAGGCGCGCCGTGGGCGTCGAGGTGCTGCAGGAAGGCCGTCGCCGCGTCCTGCGCGCGCGCCGCGAAGTGATCGTGTGCGGCGGCGGCGTCCTGTCGGCCAAGCTCCTGCTGCTGTCTGGAGTCGGCCCGGGGACCGAACTGCAGGCCCTGGGCATCCCCGTCGTCCACGACTCGCCCGCGGTGGGTCGCCACCTGGCCGACCACATCGACGCGGTGCTCGGCTACCACATCCCGGGCGACCCGAACCTGCTCGGCTTCTCGCCCACCGGGGCGGTCGCCGCGTGGCGGGCCTGGCGGCGCTGGAAGAAGGAACGCCGCGGCATGATGGCCACCAACTTCGCCGAAGTGTCGGTCTTCATGCGCGTGGAGCCCGACTCGCCGCGGCCCGAGATCCAGTCGGAGTTCGTCATTGCGCTCGCCATGGACCACGGCCGCAAGGTGTACCTGCGACACGGCATCTCCATCCACGTGCTGCTGCTCAATCCCAAGAGCACCGGCACCGTGAAACTGGCCTCCACCGATCCCCTGGCCGACCCCCTCCTCGATTTCCGCTACTTCTCGCACCCCGACGACCTGCCCACGTTCGTGAAGGGCATCCGCCGCACGGCCGAGATCATGCGTTCCCCTTCCATCCGCCCTCACGTCAAACGCGACCTGCTGACCGCCGGCTGCGAGACCGACGAGGACTGGGGCCGCTTCGCCCGCGACCAGGCCGGAACCAACTATCACCCCGTGAGCACCTGTCGCATGGGACCCGACCCCGCCGACAACGTGGTCGATGCCCGCCTGCGCGTGCACGGCATGGAAGGACTGCGCGTGGTGGACAGCTCGATCATGCCGAGGATCTGCCGCGGCAACACGATGGCGCCGTCGATCATGATCGGCGAGAAAGGCGCGGACATGATCAAGGAAGACTGGCGCTGACCGACGGCAGCCGGGGCGAAGGGCTGGCTAGCCGCCGGTCGCCGTCGTACCATGACGGAAATGATGCGTACCCCCCGAATCCGGATCCCGGCCCTGCTGGCGACGGGCCTACTCGCCATCGCCGCCGCTGCCCACGCGGCTCCCGAGTGCGGCGACCTCAACGCCAGCGGCAGCGTGACGACCTCCGATGCCCAGCTGCTGCTGAGGGGCGCCGTGGGCCAGTCGGTGGAACTGCAATGCGCGCCGCCCGCGCAGACCGCCAAGACCGGCGACACGACCAGCTACGGCACCAAGTCCGACGGCGCCCAGCAGGTTGGCGTGGCCAGGTCGTTTACCGACAACGGCGACGGCACCATCACCGACAACGCGACCGGTCTCCTGTGGGAGAAGAAGGACAACTCGGGCGGCGTCCACGACAAGGACACCGAGTACACCTGGACAGCCGGAAGCCAGTCGATGGACGGCGCCATCGTCACCCAGTTCCTCGCCGCGTTGAACTCGGGCAGCGGGTTCGCCGGCTACAAGGACTGGCGCATCCCCAACCGCTTCGAGCTGGAGACCCTGCTCGACCTCGAATCGGCGAACGCGACCACCTACCCCGCGTTTGCCACGCCCTGCCCCACCGACTGCACGGTGCAGACCTGCAACTGCACGCGCCTGGCCCTGTACTGGTCCTCGACCACGTTCGGCACCAACCCCACCGGCGCCTGGGCCGTGGACTTCGGCGACGCCGACACGGCGCCGATCCTCAAGACCGCGGACCTCTTCGTCCGCGCCGTGCGCGGCGGGTCCTAGCCCGGACCGTCCCTATCCGCCCGCGGCCTCGGACAGCATCTTCTCGAAGGCGGCCACGTCGCGCTTGAGAGTCGCCACCTGGTCAGCTGTGAGAGAGCGCCTCTCGGTGCCGTGGTAGTCCAGGGGATCGACGGTCTTGGGGCCTCGGTCGAGCTGGTAGTGAAGGTGGGGGGCCGTCGAGTGGCCGGTGTTGCCGCTGAGCGCGATCACCTGGCCGGGGATCACCTTGTCGCCCTCGTTCACCTTGTTCTCGTTCAGGTGGAGGAACTTGGCCAGGACACCGTCCTCGAAACGGATCTCGATGCAGTTGCCGTTGGCGCCCCAGTTCCAGTTGACGCGCGTAACGGTGCCGGCCTTGGGCGAGCTGACTTCGGTGCCGACGGGCGTCTTGAAGTCCATGCCCTTGTGGCTCGGGCGGTCCTTCAGCAGGCTGGTGATCTGCTCGTACTGGGCCAGGGGGCCGTTCTTCAGGCGCAGCGGCGCCTCGCTGCCGTCCAGGTGCCAGTAGCTGGCGAAGGCGTCGCCAGGGGCCTGCCAGCGGTAGGCCGCCACGGTCTTGCCGAGCTTGCGCGTCTGCAGGCTGCCGGCTGCTATCTCGGGCAGGCCGTCGGGAGCCTTGCGCCAGGCGACGGCCACGGAATCCCCGGCCTGAAGGTCCCTCCTCATGTCCAGTTCCCACACGAAGAGGCGGGTGAACACGCTGGCCAGCGCGTCGCCGTCCTCTCCGGCGAGGATCTGGAAGGTGCGCGAC
>JBHEPB010000126.1:0-14805 GCA_046260515.1 Binatia bacterium | reverse complement strand
AAACGATCGGCGTGCAGGCGCGGGGGCGCCACGCTCTCGAGCACGTAGAGGGACTCGAGCCACAGCCGCGGCGGCCCCTTGTCCTCGAGCATGGCGAAGGCGGCGTTACCGGCCTGGGCGGCGAGCAGGGCTTCCATCGCGTCGCCGAGCAGGGGATGGTCCCTCGTCGCGAAGGTGAGATCCTCGCGCACCAGCGCGGTCTCGCGGTCGAAGGTGAGCACGGTCTGGCCGTCGTCGAGGCTGGGGAACTCGGGGCTCTGGGTGCCGTCGGGGTTGAGCAGGTAGCGGCGCGGGTCGGTCTCTTCGGCGTAGACGTGGAAGTGCTCGAGGAGGCGCAGGAAGTACTCTTCGAAGTCGGCGTCGGCGTCGAGGACGCGCACCGCGGCGATCAGGGGCTCGGCGACGTCGCGGCGGAGCGAGGCCATCTCGAGGAGGCGGTCGCGGCCCTTTTCGACACGTTCGACGAGTTCCGTGGAAGCGGCGACGGTCTGGCCGACGAGTTCGTCGATGGCGGCGGTGAGCTGCGGCCGCTCCATCGAGGAGGCGGACAGGGCCAGTTCGCGCACGCGGGGAGCGAAGCGTTCGAGCAGGGCGTGGGCGGCCAGGGTGGGCCGGCGCAGCGCGTTCACGCCTTCGTCGAGCCAGCGCGCGAGCACTTCCTGGCCGCTGCCGGCGACGAAGGGCACGTGGATCTCGACGGTGCCGCGCTGGCCGATGCGATCGAGGCGGCCGATGCGCTGCTCGACGAGGTCGGGGTCGAGGGGAAGGTCGAAGAGGACCAGGTGCTGGGCGTGCTGGAAGTTGCGACCTTCGCTGCCGAGCTCGGAGCAGATCATGAGCCGGGCGCCGTCGGCTTCGGCGAACCAGGCGGCGCCGCGGTCGCGCTGCAGCAGGGTGAGGCCTTCGTGGAAGAGGGCGGTTGCTACACGCAGGCGCGCGGCAACCGCGGCTTCGAGGGCTTCGGCCTTGACGCCGCTGCTGCAGATGACGAGCACCTTGCGCGGGCCGTCGGGGCCGAGCAGATCCACCAGCCACTCGACGCGGGCATCGCCGTCGAGCGACATGGCCAGGGGCGGACGAGGCGGCGGCGGGGCGTCGTCGGCGAGGTGGTCGGCGCGTCCGACATCGTCGGTATCGGTGGACTCTATGCCGACGGTGTCGGCTTCCGGCTCGTCGGGGTCACTCTCGAAAAATGTGCCCGTCTCCCTGCTTTGCCCCAATTCCTGTGCCTCGAAACCTGTACCTGTCCCGGGTTTCAGGTGGGCGGCGAGTTCGAGGTCGAGGCGGCGGCGGCGCGCATCGGTGTCGTCGCGGCGGGCGCGTCCGTCGGCGTTGGCCAGATCGAGTTCGTGGCGATGGACGTGGCGCTCGGGGAAGCCCCGGACGGCGGCGCGGGTGTTGCGGAACATCACGCGGCCGGGGCCGTGGCGGTCGATGAGTTCGGCCAGCACGCGGCGGCGCGAGGCGCGGTCGCCGCAGCGGCGGCGGGCTTCGGCGACGTCCACGCCGAGCAGGGCGGCCAGCTCGGTCGTCGCTTCGTCCGACAGCGGCCCATCGCCGAGCAGTTCGGCGCCGACGCGGGCTGCGTCGCGGTAGCCCTCGGCCTCGTGGCTCCACGCCTCGAAATCGCCGTAGCGGTCGGGGTCCAGGAGGCGGAGCCTGGCGAAGTGGCCTTCGGCGCCGAGCTGCTCGGGCGTGGCGGTGAGCAGCAGCACGCCGGTGGCGCCGCGCACGATGTTCTCCACGGCGAGGTACTCGGGGCTGGCGGCCCCGGGCGTCCACGCCAGGTGATGGGCTTCGTCCACGATCACCAGGTCCCAGCCGGCTTCGGCAGCCTGGGCCGCGCGGTCGGCGGGAGGCCGCGGCGCGTCCTCGACGGTGATGTCGAAGTCCTTCACCTTCTTGCGCTTCTTCGGCTTGGGGGCCGGCGGCGCGGTGGTGAGCAGCGACATCCCCGCCAGCACCAGCGGCTCTTCGCCGAAGGGATTGCTGCCGGGCTCGCTCTTCTCGATGGCCGCGCAGCGCTTGTTGTCGAAGACGGCGAAGCGAAGCTGGAAGCGCCTTCTCAGTTCCACGAGCCACTGGTGCACCAGCGAGTCGGGCACCAGCACGAGCACCCTGGCGACGCGGCCGGACAGCACGAGGCGGCTCAGGATGAGGCCGGCCTCGATGGTCTTGCCGAGGCCGGTCTCGTCGGCCAGCAGCACGCGCGGCACCAGGCGGGAACTGACCTCGGCGGCGACGAAGAACTGGTGGGGCAACAGATCGATGCGAGGGCCGGCGAAGCCGCGCACCGGCGAGCGGCGGATGTCGTGAAGGCGCGAGAGGGTCTCCACCCTCAGGTCGAATAGCGAGGAAGCGTCCACGCGACCGGCGGCGAGACGCTCGCGGGGGCCGGTGACGGCGGTGCGGGCGGCGACGCGGGTTTCTGCCACTTCGCCTTCGGAGGAACGGTAGTAGAGCACCCCGCCGCGTTCTTCGAAGGATTCGACGCGGTGCGTGCGACCGGCGTCGTCTTCCAGGGTGTCGCCGACGGCGAAGCGCACGCGGCGGATCGGCGCCGAGCCGACCACGTAGCTGCGGTTCTCGTCGGAGGCGGCGAACGCAAGGTGGACGATGCGCTCGTCCACCGCGACGACGACGCCAAGCCCCAGTTCGGGCTCGGCGTCGCTTACGTAGCGCTGGCCGACGACGATGCCGCGGGGTGCGGCGGCGATGGTGCTGGCGGCGGACAGGGGACTAGCGGCGTTCCTGCAGCTTCGAGAGAAGCCTGAGGATCTCGATGTAGAGCCAGACCAGCGTCACCATCAGGCCGAAGGCTCCGTACCACTCCATGTACTTGGGCGCGCCGGCCTCGGCGCCCTTCTCGATGAAGTCGAAGTCGAGCACCAGGTTCATGGCCGCCACGCCGACGACGACGAGGCTGAAGCCGATACCGACCATGCCGCTGTCGTGGATCATCGGGATGCCGCTGCCGAAGAAGCTCATCACGAAGCCGACGACGTAGACGAGGAAAATGCCGCCAGTGGCGGCGACGATGCCGAGTCTCAGGTTATCGGTCACCTGGATCCAGCCGGATCGGTAGGCCATCAGCAGGGCGCCGAGGGTGCCGAAGGTGAGGAAGACGGCCTGGCTGACCAGGCCCGGGTAGCGGGCTTCGAAGGCCACCGAGATGCCGCCGAGGGCGAGGCCCTCCAGCAGCGCATAGGCGGGCGCCGTCACCGGTGCCCATTCTTTCTTGAAGATGGTGACCATGGCGACGATGAAGCCGCCGATCACCCCGACCATGGTCCAGGGCATGGCGGCGGCGGGGTTGCCTTCGGCCTGCAGGGGGCCGGGCGAGCCGAGGCTCCAGGTCCAACTGGCGGTGAGGAGGAGGAGGAGGAGGCTGAGCGCCGTCTTGTTGACGGTGCCCTGGAGGGTCATGACGCCGCCGACGGCACCGGTGGTCCGGGGGGCGCCGCGGAAGGTCTCGGCGCCGAGGGTGGGGTTGGCGGATCGAATGGCCAGGGGATTGTTCGCTCTCATCGTTGGTTCCTCCGTACGTCGCTCGAGGCAGGGTAGCCCCGACGGCTGGCGGACTCCATGTGGCCCGGCTGCTCGGAGCCTGCGGTGCCGGTCAAGGGACGCCGGCGGGGCGACTTCATTCGGCACCGGAAGCGTTTGGCCGACGGGATACCGGGTTCAGGATCTCGGCGCTGATGTGGTTGCAGGTCGCCCGAAGCGGACGATGGTCGGGTCCTTGAGGGCCCAGTACACGAGCGAGGTGAGGAAGCTGGTTCCGTAGGTCAGGTCGCAGCCGATGCCGACGGCCGCGCCGAAGAGGCGGTTCCTGCCCGTCAGCAGTCCGGCCGCCGAGTTCCAGTAGTGGGCCCCGCGCAGCAGCACGATGGCGGTCAGCGCCATCGCGGCCGTGCTGCTCACCGTGGAGAGCAACAGCAGGGCCGGCACCGCGGGCGCCATCGCGATCTGGATCGTGCGGTGGCGGATGCGGTGGCGGCGGTTTTCCTGGTCGCCTGTCATCGTGTGGTGGTCGAAGCCGTAGCGCAGCAGGATATAGCCCTGTCCGTGCGCGTACTTGTACTGCTTCTTGAAGATTTTGTAGAGGTTGTCCTCGGTCTGGCCGAAATCCAGCGAGAACTTCATGGTCTTGTCCTGGAGCAGGCGGTAGCCGCACTCGCGCATGTGGGCGGAGATGTCCTGGTCCTCGGTCGAGTTGTAGAGACCCTCGAACCAGAAGCCGATCTTCTCGAGGGCCTCCTTACGCACCAGGTCGCAGCGGGTCTCGATGAAGGCGACTTCGTAGACGTCCTCGTGGTGCTCCTCGCGAACGTCGAGCACGTTGACCAGCGTGAAAATGCGCTGGATGGTGTCGAGTCGGTCGGGGTCGTCGAAGATGCCCTGGCCGATCACGCCGGCCACCGTGGGGTCGGCGAAGTGCCGCAGGCCCCTGGCGATGTAGTCGGGGTCGGTCAGGTAGCAGTCGCTGGCCATCAGCAGCAGGAAGGGGCCGCGGGCGGCGGCGGTGCCGGTGTTGTAGGCGCCGGCGGTGCCGCGGTTCTTCGGGTGGAAGATGGGGCGGATGCGGTCGCCGAAGGAGCGCAGGATCTCGGCCGTCGAGTCCTTCGAGCAGTCGTCCACGACGATGATCTCGATGTTCGGATGGGTCTGCCCGAAGATCGATTCGATGCCCCGGCGAATGGTTCCTTCGCCGTTGAAACAAGGAATCACCACCGAGACCAGGGTCTGTTCGTCCGTCACTGGGGCTCCGTTGGAAAAGGGATGCAGACCCCCGAATTTTCCAGCGTTTCCCGCCCAGTTCAACCCAACCCCCAAAACCCGGGCAAAACCCGGGACAGGTACAGGTTTCCGGGACGGAAACCTGTACCTGTCCCGGGTTTTCTAGTCGCGGCGGATGACGAGCTTGGTGGCGGGCTTGAGCCAGGCCTGCGCGGCATCCTTCCAGGAGACGACGCGCGTCGTCACGTCCTGGGGCCGCAGGCGCCCCGACTCGATCAGGGGGAGCACCTGCGGCAGCAGGGCCGCCGAATGGGCGCGGCCGATGAAGAAGCGGATGCCGAGCGTGTACATGCGCCCGAGGGGCAGCGGCACGTTGCCGCCGGCGTAGAAGCTGACGCTGTGGCAGACCCCCTCGGGGCGCGTGGACGCGATGGCATAGTGGAGACCGGCCTCGCTGACGCCCGCATCCACCACGACGGGGTAGCGCCCCTGTCGTTTCGCGAAGTCGGTGAGGACGGGCCTGGCGCCGAGGCTCTCGGCCATCCGGAGGGCTTCGTGGTCGTCGCTCGCGAAATCCACGCGCGCGGCCCCCAGGGCGACGGCCGCCTGCACGGCGTACAGGGGAATGCTCTTCAGGCCGTGGCAGACGACGAGCACCTCGCTGCCCGGGGCCTCGGCCAGGTGAGGAGCCCCCGCGCGATAGCCGTCCAGCACGTTGTCGGAGACGCTCCCGAGGGCGACAGGATCGAGGCCTTCGGAGATGGGCTGGAGCATGGCGGCCGCGTGCGGGATGCGCACGAGGTCGGTCAGCATGCCGCCGTACTCGACGCCCGACAGGGGCTGCATGCCGTAGTCAGAGAGCACCGGGTACTGCTCGCAGTTGGCGGTGTGGCCGAAGCGGCAGGTGGAGCACGCCCCGCAACTCACCTGGAAGGCCACCACGACCTTCTGGCCGACGGACAGGTGCACCACTGCGTCCCCGAGGGCGACGATCTCGGCGACGCACTCGTGGCCGAGGGCGAAGGGCGCCGAGGCAGGAATCAATCCCGAGGCGAGGAAGAGGTCGATGTCGCAGCGGGCCACCGCCAGCGGCCTCACCAGGGCTTCGACGGGCGAGAGCAGGGTGGGTTCGTTGATGGGCAGCCAGCCGACGTTGCCGGGTTCGATACAGGCGAGTTGTTGCATGCCCGAGAGCTACGCCGTCGCGGGCCCGTTCGGCAAGTGAGTTGTTCGCAAGTGCGCTTGCGCGTGCTGCAACCGCCGGCCTGCAGCGCGGTGGAGCTTCCCGTCGAGCCCGCGAAATGCGGCGGACCTTCCCCTGGCCACCACGAAGCGAGGCGAGCTTCCCATGTCCACCGCGAAACGCCGCGGCGCCCGCGAGGCGCGCTCAGGCCAGGGAATCCACCATCCAGTCGCGCAGCGCGACGATGCGCGGATCGCCGAGATCCTCGGCGCGGCACACCAGGTGGTACGTGGACGCGGACAGGAGCGGGACCTCGAAGGGGATGCAGAGCCTGCCGCCGGCCAGTCGGCTCTCGCAAAGGAAGCGCGCGCACAGGGCCACGCCCTGCCCCGTCTCGGCGGCGGCGAGCGCGATGGAGAGGTGGTCGTAGGTGACGATGCGGCGCGGCACGAGGCCTCCCACGCCGGCCGCCGCCAGCCACTCCGGCCACGCTTCGGGAACCTGCTCGACGGTGAGGAGCGTGTGGGCCTGCAGGTCGGCGGGCGTGCGGAGGGGCTGCTCACCGTGGAGGAGGGCCGGGCTGCACACCGGAAAGTAGCGAAGGTCGACGAGGGGCTCCGAGTGGAGTTCACCCCAGGGGCCGGTACCGAAGCGGATGGCCGCGTCCACGGGGTCACGGTCGAAGTCGGCGTAGCGTAGCGTGGCCGTCACCTCGAGCTGCATGCCGGGATACCGGCTCTCGAAATCGGCCAGGTGCGGCACCAGCCAGCTCTCGGTGAAGGACTGCAGGGCGCTGACCCGCAGCGGCGCGGTGGTCGTTGGCGCCAGGGCGTGGTGGGCGCGCCGCATTTCGGCCAGCACGCGGCGCACCGATTCCAGGTAGAGGCTGCCTTCGGCCGTCAGCTCGAGCCCGGTGTGGAGACGTCGGAAGAGGGCCACGCCGAGCTGGGCTTCCAGGGCCTGGATGCGCCGGGTCAGGGCCGAGGGCGAAAGGTGGAGGGTCTCGGCCGCCTCCTTGAAGCTGCGCGTGCGGGCGGCCGTGGAGAAGGCCTGGAGGAAAGCCAGTGGTGGATATTCGTCCTGCATCGCTCTGACCGAAACCGGGGACAGGTACAGGTTGCGCGAAGCGCAACCTGTACCTGTCCCCGGTTTATTCGGGGGCTTCCTCGAGCTCGACGAGGGTGTCGCCGGGGCCGACCATGGCCAGGGCTTCCACCTTCACCGCGACGACGCGGCAGCGGTGGGTGGCGCGCACCGTCATCTCCATCTTCATCGCTTCGAGCAGCAGAAGCGGCGCGTCGGCCTCGACGATGTCGCCGGCCGCGACCAGCACCTGCAATACCTTGCCCGGCATGGGTGAGGTGACGAGGGGGGCGAAGGCGCCAGCGCCGGCCTGGTCGGCCGCCGCCTCCTCGCCGGGCACGAACTCCCAGGCATGGCCGTCGTGGGCGGCGAACACGTGGCCGCGCCCCGCGTCGTAGAGCACGCGATGGCGGCGCCCGTCGATGGTGAGGGTAGCGGAACGGTCGTCGAGGACGGCCTCGTCCACCACGATGTCGCGGCCGTCCATGGTGACCACGGTCCGGCCGTCCCTGCTGGTCACCACCAGATCGACCATGCGCGTGCCGACGCGGAAACGAAGCTCCATGTTCAGTTCCTCTCCCCGCCGAGGCGCCAGGCGCCCAGGGTGTCCCAGGGGCCGGGCAGGGTGGCCGGGCCGGTGGTGGCGGTCGCCGCCCCGCCGCGGGTGCGACCGCTGCGCACCAGCAGGGCCACCGCCGCTGCGGCCGCATCGAAGGCCGTCGCGTTGTCGGGCTTCCAGTCGCGGTACTCGCTGTCGAGGGTGGTGGTGAAGAATTCGGCCTTCGCAAAGCGCTCGCTGCGCAGCAGCTCCAGCAGGAAAGCGAGATTGGTGGTGAAACCGACGATGGGGAAGCCTTCGAGGGCCTCGATCATGCGCCGCGTCGCCTGCACGCGGTCGGGAGCCCAGGTGATCACCTTGGCCAGCATCGAGTCGTACTCCACCGGAACCTGCCAGCCGTCGCGCAGCGCTGTGTCCACGCGGACGCCGACGCCGCGGGGATGCTCCACGCGGCGCACGAGGCCGAGGGAAGGCAAAAAGCCGTTGGCCGGATCCTCCGCGCAGATGCGGCACTCGATGGCGTGGCCCCTCGGCGACGGCGCCCTCTCCGGCAAGTGGCCGCCCGCGGCCACCTCGAGCTGCCAGCGCACGAGGTCGGTGCTGGTGACGGCTTCCGTCACCGCATGCTCCACCTGCAGGCGGGTGTTCACCTCGAGAAAGTAAAACCTGCCGTCGGGCGCCGTGACGAACTCGACGGTGCCCGCGCCTCGGTAGCCGATGGCCGAAGCCAGTCCCGTGGCGGCCGCGCCCATCTTCTCGCGAAGACCGGCATCGACGACCGGCGACGGCGCTTCCTCGATGATCTTCTGGTGGCGCCGCTGCACCGAGCACTCGCGTTCGCCGAGATGCAGCACGCGGCCGTGGGTGTCGCCGAAGACCTGGATCTCGATGTGGCGCGGTCCGACGACGAACTTCTCCATGTAGACGCGCGCATCCCCGAAGGCCGAGCCTGCTTCGCGCTGGGCCGAGCGCACGGCATCGGCCAGGGAAGCGGCATCGTCCACGCGCCGCATGCCGCGGCCGCCGCCGCCCGCGGCGGCCTTCACGAGGACGGGAAAGCCCACGGCCTCGGCCGCCTCGCGGTTGCGGCCTTCGTCGTCGGTGACCGGCGCCGAGGGCAGCACGGGAACGCCGGCCTTCTCCGCGGCTTCGCGGGCGCGGATCTTGTCGCCCATGGCGTCGATGGCCTCGGGCGTCGGCCCCACGAAGGTGAGGCCGGCCTTCTCCACCGAGCGCGCGAAGCCGGCGTTCTCGGCGAGGAAGCCGTAGCCGGGGTGCACCGCGTCGGCGCCCGTTGCTTTCGCGGCATCGAGGATCTTGGCCACGTCGAGGTAGCTTTCCGAGGAGGCACGGCCGCCGAGGGCCACGGCCTCGTCGCAGGCCAGCACGTGCTCGCCGCCGGCATCCGGCTCCGAGTGCACGGCCACGGTGGCGATGCCCATCTCGCGCGCCGTCTGCGCGATGCGGCAGGCGATCTCGGAACGGTTGGCGATCAGCAGTTTTCGGATCGGTCTGGTCATCTCGTCACATCCCGCGTCATCGGTCGCCGTCGTGGCCCCGCATCCGTTCCGCCCCGTTGTCGATCTCACGGCCCATCCGGGGTCTCGTTCCGTATCCCGTCGCGCCGGCTCACATCCGGAAGATGCCGAACGTGGTGGCCTCGGGCGGCCGGTTGAAGGCGGCCGCCAGCCCGAGGGCGAGCACCGCTCGCGTATCCAAAGGATCGATCACGCCATCGTCCCACAGCCGCGCCGTGCTGTACCAGGGGCTGCCCTCGCGGTCGTACTTCTCGAGCACCGGTCGCTTGAACTCGGCGCACTCGGCCTCGTTCATGCGGCGGCCTTCCTTCTCCTGCTGGGCGAGCTTCACCTGCAGCAGCACCGAGGCCGCCTGCTCGCCGCCCATCACCGAGATGCGCGAGTTGGGCCACATGAACAGAAGGCGGGGGCTGTAGGCGCGCCCGCACATCCCGTAATTGCCGGCGCCGTTGGAAGCGCCGATCAGCACGGTGAACTTCGGCACGCGCGTGGTCGCCACGGCCGTCACCATCTTGGCGCCGTCCTTGGCGATGCCGCGGGCCTCGTACTCGCGGCCGACGATGAAGCCGGTGATGTTCTGCAGGAAGACCAGCGGGATCTGCCTTTGCGAGCACACCTCGATGAAGTGCGTGGCCTTGAGCGCCGACTCCGAGAACAGCACGCCGTTGTTGGCGACGATGCCGATGGGGAAGCCGTGAAGGCGGGCGAAGCCGCACACCACCGTGGGGCCGTAGCGGGCCTTGAACTCGTGGAAGCGGCTGCCGTCGACGAGGCGCGCGATCACCTCGCGCACGTCGTAGGGGCGGCGGTTCTCGGGATTGACGATGCCGTAGATCTCGGCCGGGTCGTAGGCGGGATCCTCGGGTTCGGCCACGTCGAGGTGGCAGGCGCGCGATTTCGGCAGGCTCTCGAAGATCTGGCGCGCGATGCGGATGGCGTCGGTGTCGTCGTCGGCCAGGTGGTCGGAGACGCCCGAGGTGCCGGTGTGGAGGTTGCCGCCGCCGAGTTCCTCGGCCGTCACTTCCTCGCCGGTCGCAGCCTTCACCAGCGGGGGACCGGCCAGGAAGATGGTGCCCTGTTCGCGCACGATCACCGTCTCGTCCGACATCGCGGGAACGTAGGCGCCGCCTGCCGTGCACGACCCCATCACCACGGCCACCTGGGGAATGCCGAGGGCCGACATGTTGGCCTGGTTGTAGAAGATGCGCCCGAAGTGCTCGCGGTCGGGGAAGACGTCGTCCTGCATGGGCAGGAAGGCGCCGCCCGAATCCACCAGGTACACGCAGGGCAGGCGGTTCTCGAGGGCCACTTCCTGGGCGCGCACGTGCTTCTTCACCGTCATCGGGAAGTAGGTGCCGCCTTTGACGGTGGCGTCGTTGGCCACCACCACGCAGTGGCGGCCGTGAATGGTGCCGATGCCGGTGACGATGCCGGCACCGGGCGCCTGGTCGCTGTAGAGACCGGTGGCCGCCAGCGGCGAGAGTTCGAGGAAGGGCGAGCCGGGATCGAGGAGGCGTTCCACGCGCTCGCGGGGCAAGAGCTTGCCGCGGCTGGTGTGCAGGGTGCGCGCCGACTCGGGGCCGCCAAGGCGGGCGATCGCGAGACGCTCGCGCAGGTCGGCGGCCAGCGCTTCCATGCGCGTCTTGTTCTCCTGGAACTCGGGCGACGTGGTGCGGACCTGGCTTGCGAGTTTGCGCATGCGCAGGCTCAGCGGGAAGAGGCGGACGCTTCCGCGGCCGTGGTCATGGCTCCCAGGATGGCGAGCACGCGGTCGGTGTCGTCGTGGAGCACGGTGTTCCAGCCGAGGACGCGGGCGGCCTTCAGGTTCTGGCCGATGTCGTCGAGGAAGAAGATCTCGTCGTGGGCCACGCCGAGGCGTTCGCGCGTGATTTCGTAGATGCGGGTCTCGGGCTTGCGGGCGCCGACTTCGCTGGAATCGATCACCACGTCGAAGAGGGTGGCCGGCTCGAGCACGGCCTGCCAGCCTTCGCGCCACTCGCGCACGTTGTTGGTGAGCAATGCGGTGGGCATCGAGCGGCGCAGGCGGCGCACGGCCTCCAGCATGGCCGGTCGCAGGCGGGCGCGGTGGCCCATGGGATCCGGCGAGCCCATGAAGGAAGCAGCCTGATCCTCGGTGACGCTGCCGCCGGCCTCGACGATGGCGCGGCGCAGCGCGGCGGTGAAGTCGGAGAAGGGAACCTCGCCCCTTTCCAGTTCGGCCCAGATGCCGTCGTTGCCGAAGAAGCGGCGGCGCAGCGGTTTCCAGACGTCTTCGGAGAGGCCCGCCCTGGCGCCGAAGGCCACCACGTCGCGAGGGCCGCCCTCGATCAGCACGCCGCCGTAGTCGAAGACCGCGGCGCGGATGCGGGCGGGGTCGAAATCGAGGGCGCGGGAGGGCTCGGCGGCGGCGGACACAGCGGCGGAGTTAACCAGAACAATCCCGGCCAATCCAGCCGGGCGGCGCTCGCTTGCCGGGCCGGCGAACACCGGCCGACGCGCGGCGACTGCGCTGAGCGTGCGGTGCCCGCGCCGGGCTCAGGCGCCGGCGGAGACGATGGCTGCGATGCGCTCGACGGCCCATGCGGCGCCGGCCAGCGCGATGAGCACGGAGAGCACCACGCGCACGCGGCGGGCCTGTTCGCCGCGCAGCAGCACGGCGAGAATCGGAACTACGACGGCGACGACGGCCAGCTGCCCCGCCTCGACGCCGAGGTTGAAGGCCAGCAGCGGCATCAGCACGCCGCCCGGGGGCAGGGCCGTTTCGGCGAGGATGCTCGCGAAGCCGAAGCCGTGGATGAGGCCGAACGCGAAGGTCACCAGGGCCCTGCGGTCGGCCCCGCGCTCGAAGAGGTTCTCCGCGGCCACGTAGACGATGCTGAGGGCGATGGCCGCTTCCACCGGTGCCACCGGAAGCTGGACCAGCCCGGTCGCGGCCGCGCCGAGCGTGAAGCTGTGGGCGACGGTGAAGGACGTGACGATGGCCGCGAGGCGACCGATGCCGCCGCCGGCCAGCAGCACCGCGAGGAGGAAGAGGAGGTGGTCGTAGCCCGTCCAGATGTGATGGATGCCGAGGAAGAAGAAGCTCGTGAACGACGAGGCGGCGGAGGCTTCCTCTCCGTCGGGCGCCTCGGCGGCCGCTGCGATCTCGCCCACGCGCCAGTGCAGGGCATCCGGGGCGAACACCGTGCTGTAGGTCTGTCCGCCGAGGGCCAGGGTCGCGATGGTCTGCCACTCGGGCATCACGAAGGCGAGGGGGCGGAAGCGAAGACGCAGGCCCTTCACCTCGGGAACGCGGCAGTCCCAGGAGGCCGTCACTTCGAGGTCCTCGTTGCTGTCGGGACCGACGACGTTGTCGATGCCGACGGTGCATTTGCCCGCGCCGGCGTCGAGTTCCACGGAGGCCGACAGCCATTTGGCGATCGCGCCTTCCAGGGCGAGCACTTCGGCACGCGTCGCCGGCGCGACGCCGCCTGCGCCGGGCGTCACGTGCGCGGCGTAACGGAAACGCATCGCGACCGCGGGGCCCCTGGCCTCGAAGTCCGCGTAGCTGAGGTTGCCGAGGTGGGCGGCGGCGGGCGGCGGCGCGGACCAGGAAAGGAAGGCCAGCGCCGCGCCCACGGCCAGGGCCACCGCGTACTTCCAGGCGGCCGCAGCGCGGGCGCGGCGATCGGCGACGGCGGCGCTCAGAAGAAGATGCTCGTGCGCTGGGCGCGGCCGCGTTCGAGCTGGTCGCGGATGGCGGCCTTCACTTCTTCCACCTTGGCTTCGATCACGTCGTCCTCGTCCTCGGCGTGGCCTTCGAAGCGCATCGGCTTGCCGAACTCGATGTGGTAGCGCACCGGCAGCGGCAGCATCCCGAGGGGGCCGAGCCAGGGGAAGGTGAGGGTGACCGGGAACGACGGCATGCCGAGGAGCTTGGCGACGCCCTGGAGATCGGCCAGGCCGGGGTTCTGTTCCTCGGAACCGACGATGGAGACGGGAACGATGGGTGTGTCGGTTTCCAGCGCCAGGCGCATGAAGCCGAGGCCGAATTCCATCAGCTTGTAGGCGTCGGCGTAGACCTTGTTCATGCCGCGCACGCCTTCGGGGAAGGCCATGACGCATTCGCCGTGGTTCAGCATGTCGATGCAGGTCTGGCGCGTGCCCACCGCGCTGCCGGTGCGGTCGAGGAGGACGCTCAGGTAGGGGAGGGTGCCCAGCCAGTACTCGCCCATGCCGCGGGCCAGGCGCGGCGGCTCGGCTTCGAGGATGCAGGCGGCCGTCACCATCAGGCCGTCGAAGGCCATCTGGCCGGCGTGGTTGCCGATCAGCAGGACGCGGCCCTCGGGGAGGTTCTCGAGGCCCGTCGTGCGGCAGCGGAAGTAGTAACGGTAGAGGAACGCGGCCGGCAGGATGAAGCGCTTCATCGCCTTGGGGCTGTAGCCCCAGGGGTCGTACTGGTACTCGTTGAGGTCGGCGGGGATGCGGTCCACCTTGGCGTCCACCTCGGCCACGAGATCGGAGGCGAAACCAGTGACGTCGGAGGCGACCTCGCCGATTCCGGAAGCCACCTCGCCGATTCCGGAAGCCACCCCGCCGATTCCCGAGGCGACCCCGCCGATTCGCGAAGTGAGGCTGGACGCAAGATCGAGGATTCCCTTCATCATCATCGTCGTCAGTCCGGGGAGATGCCCATGGTGGCGAAGGCCTCGGCCAGGCTGTGGCGGGGACGAAAGCCCGTGGCCTCGCGGAAGCGCGTGTCGCGCACCGTGCAGGGGTACTTGATGAAGTCGATGGCGCCGGAAGGGAACTGGTAGATGTTCAGGTTGAACAGGGTGCGGATCAGAAGGTGCGCGAAGGGATCGGGAATGGACACACGCTGGCGGCCCATCTCCTTCAACGCCCGCTTGAGGGGCACGGCGCCGGGGCCGGCCACGTTGAAGATGCCGCGCGCCTTCTTCTCCAGGGCCATGATGATGGCCTCCGCCACGTCTTCCTCGTGGATGAACTGCATCATGGGGTTGAAGCCCATGATCGTCGGCACCATGGCCAGCTTCATGTAGCGCACGATGGCATTGTGCACCGAGTGGCCGAGGGTGTTGACCGGTCTCAGCACGGAGGTGGCGATCTCCGGGTAGCGCCACAGGAAAGCGGCCACCAGGCCTTCCACCTCGCAGAGGTCGCGGATCTCGGGAAAATTGCGCGAGGCGTTGAGGGGATGCTCCTCGCCCATGTAACGCTCGTTGCTCGGCAGGGCGCCGTAGACGTAGGCGCTGGAAAGCACGACGAGCTGCCGGACGCCGTACTCGGCGCAGTGCTCGAGCACGCGCTTGGTGCCCTCCACGTTGATCTCGTGGCGGACGGCCTGGTCGGACTGAAAGTGGCGGACGAAAGCCAGGTGGACCACGGCGTCGGGCTTGTCGGTGCGGAAGACGTCCTCGAAGTGGCGCTTGCGCATGTCGAACTGGTGGACCACCACTCCATCCGGAGCGCTCGGCCAGCGGGCGCGGTCCACGCCCACCACCTGCCAGGGCTCGGCGCCGGGCCGCGCCCGAATCGCCATCTTCGCGACGAGGCGGCCCTGTCCGCCGGCGATTCCGGTGATGAGGAGCTTGCGCACGGCCGCTCCGATTACGGCAAAAGACCCCTCGAGGCAAAGACCCCGAAAATGGGGACAGGTACGAATTTCGCGGGGAAACCGGGGACAGGTACAGGTTGCGCTT
>JBHEPB010000058.1:0-5726 GCA_046260515.1 Binatia bacterium | reverse complement strand
AGGTGGATCCCCCGAGGCCGCCGCCGGAGCCCGACCCGCCGCTCCCGAGTCCGCTGCTGTCGTCGCTTCCCGTGCGGTTGCTGCCGCTGCGGCGCGTGCTGGCCGAGGTGGACGAGCCGCCAGCGCCCGCGCGCGATCCGGCCAGGCCGCCGCCGAGCCCGAGGCCGGCCTCGGCCGCCTCGCCCGAGCGCGAACGGCGCGTGCTGCTCGTGGAACCGCCGCCCTCGCCGTAGACCTGGCTGAGGACGCCGGCCAGGTCCACCGCCTTCGAGTTCTCCACGCGGTACACGTAGACCTGCCGCCTTCCGCCGGCCTCGGCCTCGACGTCGAGCACCGACACCCAGTACTCCACCGCCATCACCACGGCGCGATCATGGGCGATCACCGCGATGGCGCCGAGGCGCGCCAGCGGGATCAGCACGGCCGGGCTTCCGGTCTCCGTCGTGTGGTAGGCCTCCAGGATGGACTGCAGCTCGGCGAGCAGGTCGTCGAGCAGCGCGTACTCCACCTTGAAGATCTTCGCGTTCATCTCCGAGAAAGTGTTGGTGTCGAAGGTCCCGACCAGGTCGGCGAGCCGCTCGGCGTTGCGCGCGATGTCGGTGACGATCACCAGGTTGGAGCGCGGGAACGACACGACGTCGCCGCCGGGAGAGACGAAGGGCGTGATGGTCTGGGCCATCTGCTCGGCGCTGACGTGCCGGACCTTGACCACGTTCATCACGAAGTGGCCCTCGCCGCTGAGGCCGCTGCCCGGCGTGACGACCCGGGTCTTGCCTTCCTCGGCCGGCACGATGGAGTAGAGGTCGCCGGTCTTGACCGCCGCGAAGCCGTTGTTGCGCAGGAGCTGGTGGAAGATCGGCCACAGGTCCGCACGGGCCAGGCGCCCCGCGGTGCGCACCGTGACCTGGCCCTGGACGCGGGGATCGACCCAGTAGTTGATCTCCATCGCGACGGCCAGGCTGTAGATCACCTCACGGATGTCGGCGTTCTCGAAGTTGAGGACGATGCTGTCCTCGACGCCTTCGTCCTCCTCGGCGATTCCCGCCGGCGGTTCGGGCATGGGCGGCGTCACCACGGGAACCTCCAACTCCGGCGCGGCGGCCGGGAGCGGGACCGAAGCCGCATCGGCGGCGGCAGCCGCCCTCTCGCCGCGGCCTGGCAACTGGGCGCCGGCCACTTCGGGGGCAAGGGCAGTGAACAGGGAAGCCGCGCAGAGCAGCAGGGCCGCGGCGGTTCTGCACCGGGTCCGGGTGCGGCCTCGCGTCGCGCTGTGGAGTGTCGTCATCGATCGCACCGTCGTGTCCCCTCATCCGCCGCTTCCGGCGCGAACGTTTCCAACTTCTGCGGGCAGCCTGGCCTCATGGGTCCTCCGTGCATCGTCAGCGGCTCTTGGCCGCTTCGCGAAGCTGCCTCAACGCCTCGAGGCGCGCCTGCGCGGAATTCGGCTGGGCATCGTTCGTGTTTCCGGCCTCGTCGCCTTGCTCGCCCTGTTCGGCGGCGGCGTTGCCCTTCGCGCCGCCGGCCTTGCGGAGCTCGGCGTTGCGCTGGGCGATGGCCTGGGCGCGTTCGCGGGCCGTGATCGCCCTCTGCTCGGCGTCGTTGCGATCGGTGATCGGGCGAGCCGACGCCGCCGGCTTGGGAGGAGCCCCGGGCCTGGCGGCAGCGGCGGCGGCCGCGCCTCGCGCCGGAGCCGGCCCCGGTGGAGGAGCCGCGACACTGGCGGCCTCGATGCGCAGCGGGATCTGGAACTGCTGGTCTCCCCCGCCCAGCAGCAGCAGGCCGTCCTTGCTGATCTCACCCACCTCGTACTCGCCGAAGATCTCGCCCTTGCGCACGGCCTGCTGCTCGGGCTTCACGTTGGTGTCGAGGAGGAAGCCCACGGGCTCCCTGCCGATCATCATCACGCCCGTCAGCTTGACGGTGGACGGCGGCGGCACCGGGGCTTCGTCCACCGTGATGTCGCCGGCGAGGGGATCGACGCCCTGGCCGCGTTCGGTGTCGAAGAGATCGTGCTGGACGATGCCGTCGGTCACGGCCTCGGAGATCTTCGGAAGGGGCCGCGGCGGCGGAACGGCGGAGAGGGCCGGGAGATCCGGGATCTCGCCGAACTCGGGAAGCGGCGTCGTCCACACCGAGACGATGCGCACGACGAGCGCCACCACCAGGAATACCTGGAGGAGGGCCAGACCAAGGAGCATCCGTTTCATGCGCCCTGCCTCATGAAGGTCTTGATCTCGACGCTGACCGTGAGCGGAGGCTGGGTGGCGGCTTCCGCCGCCTTCGCGGCTGCCCCCGTCGGCGGACGCCGCGTGGAGCCGAGCTTGCGGTTGATCTCGAGGTGGGAGACCACGAGATCCTTCGCTCCGCTCTCCACGGCCGCGATCAGCTTGGCCACCCCGTCCAGTTCACCGCTGAGGGTCAGGCGCACGCCCACCCGCCGCGCTCCCTCGACTTCTTCCTCTTTGAGGATCTGGGAACTGAGGACGTTGAGATTGGCCTCGCCGGCCATGGCGCTGACGGCGCCCTGGAGCTCGGCCGCCACCTGCGTCGCGGTGGCGCCGCCGGTCAGGCGTTCCTGCTGGGCCTTCAGGCGGTTCTCGATCTCGGCGGTCTGCTTCTCCACGGCCGCGGCGTGGGCCAGGATGCGGCGGTAGTTCTCGATGCGCGCCACCTGGACCCAGGGCGCGGCAGACGAGGTGCTCTCGGACTCCCCGTCCACCGGCATCACGACGTAGCGCAGGACGACGATGGCCGCGATGGCCAGGGCCCCGCCCACCAGCGCGCGCTCCCGGCTGGAGAAGGCATCCCACCTCTCGCGCAGCGTCACTGTTCAAGCCTCATGCGCAGCGAGAATCGTTCCTGGTTGGCCAGGTACTTGGTGGTCGGCGCGGTGAACTCGACGCCGGCGAAGTAGGGCGAGGATTCCAGGATGGCGATCAGCTCGCTGGCCTTGTCGGCAATGCCGTCCACCTCGATCTTGTCCTCGCGATAGCGAAAGGTCGTGAGATAGGCCGTCGTCGGCACCAGGTCCGTCACCGCCTTCAGGTAGGTGAGCGTGCGGCTGCGGCTCTTGGCCTCCAGCCTCTCCACCATGGCCAGCATCTCGGTGTTCTTGTCCTCGCGCCTCAGGGCCTGGGTCACCCGAGGCTCGAGGTCCTCGAGCTGGGAGCGGAGGGCGCTGGCGATCGAGAGGTTCTTGGCGCCGATGCTGCCGAGCAGGAGAAGAGCCATCGCGGCCACCGCGCCCGACAGCGCCAGTTCGCGAAGCCCGAAGCCGGCCGCGGTCTGCACCATGGCGGCGGGCAGGAGGTTGACGGTCTGCCGCGACTCGCCGACGAGGCCGAGGGCGGCGCCGATCGCGATGACCTCGGCCTCTCCCACCACGGCGTCGGCCGGAAGGAGATCGAGGGGAGCCATCGCGGCGAGGGACTGCTCGCCCTCCTCGACGGCTCTTCCGCGCAGCAGGGCCGGGGCCTCACCGCTGCGCTCGGGCAGGGCCGTTTCGATCTCGCGAAGCGCCGCCTGGAGAAGGGGCTGGGGGCGACGGTCGAGCTGGTGGCTGGCCACGACGAGGCCGTCGGCGCACAGGGTCAGGAACTCCCGGGCGCCGCTGCGGGTGGCCACGGCCGCCAGCGGGACACCGACCAGGGCAAGATAGTCGGCCAGGGCCACCGGCTCGACGGTCACCGAGGAGATCGGCAGGCCGGCCCCGCGCACCATGTCCATGGCCTCCTCCACCGCCGGCTTGGGGGAAGCGAAGACCGTGACGGCGATCCTCTCCCCCACCGTGCCCAGGGGGCGGGTGGTGGTGGTCCAGTTGAGGGAGTCGGGCGGGACGGGGATGAGGCGGTCCAGTTCGTAGCGGATGGCGTCGTTGGCGTTGGACGCGGCCGAGGCCGGGATGGCCACGTTGGCGATCAGGGTGGCGCCGCGGTCCACCGCCACGGCCACGCGCGCCGGTTCCAGTTCGGCACGCTGGCAGAAGGACCGCAGGAAGTCGGAAGCGGCCGTCACCCGGGCCTCGGGCGGGCCTCCCAGGTGGAGACTGCCGACCTCGATCACGCGGACCACGTTGACCCGCTTGCGGACGTGGGCGACCGCCAGCACGTCGCCGCGCAGGGCGACGCCAAGCACGTCGGCGAAATCCGCCTTGGCGATGCGCCAGATGAGGCCCCTCGTCTCCACTCTTGCCTACTTCTCTGCCTTGTCAGCTGGCCGTGTCCGCGGCGGGAGCGCCGGCGGACGGGTCGGAATCATCGAAGATGGAATCATACCACCTATAGAGCCGCAACCCGTCGCCACCGCTGGACAAGTTGAGGACGGCGCCAAGGTGGGCCAGGACCACGGTCCCGGTCGCGTCGCGGACCCTGGCCTCGATGGTGATCTGCTGGGGAACGGTGTTGCGGGCGCTGGCGCCGGTACCGGTGAGCAGGCCCCTCAGTTCGTCGATTACGGCCTCGCCGCCCGGTCGCCCGCGGTTGGCGCCGAACTCCGCAGCGTCCTCGGCCCCGAAGCCGCCGAGGGCCTGCATCACGGCCGGCGTCACCGACCGCAGGTTGATCGTCCGCGTCTGGTTGAAGACCGAGAAGATCTCCACGAGGCCCGGAAAGCCGTCCCTGCCATAGAAAATGTCCTGGGTGACCCCGCGCACCAGCAGCAGTTCCTCCACGGAATCGAAGCCGGCGTTTTTGGCCCGGTAGGGACGCGGCAGGCTCTCGTAGTAGTCGGTCTCGGCGCCGTTCGGTCCGTGAAGGTCGTCCTCGTCGCGCCAGTCGAGAATGGAGTCGGCGATCGTCTCCGCGTCGTCGTCGTCGATCTCGAGGTTCTCGAAGACGGCCCTCAGCAGGACGCCGTCCACCTGGTTGAGCGCGAGCTTGCCCGCTTCGTCGATCACGCGCACCTCGTAGGGCTGCCCCTGGAAACTGGCCGTCACCCACTGCCCGTCGCCCTGGGAAAGGCGGCGGATGGGATCGGGATTCTCCTCGTCCTCCACGTACTCGAGCTGGGACTCGGCCTCGCGGCGGTCGGCCTGCAGGGCGAGAATCACCTCATTCACCGCCGCGATGCCGACGAGGCGCGCCCGCGTCGCTTCCTTGAAGTTGCGCGTGGACGCCGCCTCGTCGTGCATCGCACGGGCGAACTCGGCTGCCAGGACCGCCACCGCGGCGAAGGTCCAGAGCACCAGGATCAGCGCGACGCCGCGCTGACCCCGGCCTGGTCCCTTTCGACTAATCGTCATCCTCGTCGTCTTCTTCTTCGTCTTCTTCGTCGTCGTCCTCGTCCTCATCGAGGTCATCGTCCTCATCGAGGTCGTCGTCCTCATCGAGGTCATCGTCGTCCTCGTCGAGGTCATCGTCGTCGTCGTCGAGGTCGTCCTCGTCATCGTCGAGGTCGTCGTCTTCTTCTTTCTCTTCTTTCTCTTTCTCGTCCTTGTCGCCGCCGAGGGCGAAGCGGACCGGGATGCCGTCGTCCTCGAGTTCCTCGGCGCAAAGGCCCGCCGCGGCTGCAATACCGCCGGCAAGGGCTGCCGTCGTCTGTTCAACTTCCATGGGATTCTTCGTCTCTGGCATGACTTCTCCTCGCATGCTGTTCTCGGGCCGCGCTCCGGACGGGCGACCATCCGTCATCCAGGCCGCCGGGGATCGGCAAGGTTGCCCCGGGGGTCAGTCGTCGTCGATGTCGTCGTCGATGTCGTCGTCGATGTCCTCGTCGAAGTCGTCTCCACC
>JBHEPB010000036.1:0-2161 GCA_046260515.1 Binatia bacterium | reverse complement strand
CGGATAGCGGATGTCACTGCTCAGCTTGTCCACCGCCGCCAGGGCCTCCGGGCTGAGGCGCACTTCGGCCGCCGCAAGGGTGTCGGTGAGCTGGTCCCGGTGGGTGGCGCCGATGATGGTGGAGCCCACGAAGTCGCGGCTGAGGGTCCAGGCGATGGCGAAAGTGGCCGGCGCCAGGGACTGCTCCCGGGCGATCTCGGCCATGCGGTCGAAGGTGGCCCGGGTACCGTCGTTGACGAAGCGGGCGGCCATGCGCGCTCCCCTCCTGGCGTCGGAGCGATAGCTGGAGAAGCGGGCCCCGTCCGGCCACACCCCGCCCTGGTACTTGCCTGAAAGAAGCCCCCCACCCAGGGGGCTATAGGGCAGGAGGCTGACCTGTTCCTGGCGGCAAACCCGGGCCAGTTCGTCCTCGAAGCGACGGTGCATCAGGCTGAAATTGTTCTGGATTGTCTCCCAGCGGGCGAGGCCCGCGGCCTCCGAGGCGGCCAGGCCCTTCATGAGGCCCCAGGCGGTCTCGTTGCTGCATCCGACAGCCCGGACCTTGCCGGCGCAGACCGCCCGGTCGAGGCCCTCCATGGTCTCTTCGTAGGGCAGACCGGCGTCCGGCCAGTGGGTCTGGTAGAGGTCCAGGTAGTCGGTGCCGAGGCGCCGCAGGCTGCCCTCGATGGCCCTCTCGATGGAGTGGCGGTCCAGGCTGGTGTTGCCGGAGCGAACCGGGGCCACGAACCATCCGCCGCTCGGGCCGGCCACCTTGGTGGCCACGATGACCGACTCGCGGGGGCGACCCTTCAGCCAGCGGCCGACGATTTCCTCACTGAGTCCCGCATAGCGCGGCGAGGGGGGCACCGGGTAAACCTCGGCCACGTCCACGAAGTTGACGCCGGCGTCGAAGGCCCGGTCGAGGATGGCGTGGCTCTCGGCCTCGTCGGCCTGGACCCCGAACGTCATGGTCCCCATGCAGATTTCGGATACGACGAGGCCGCTGCGGCCGAGGCGCCTGGTTTTCATGGTTCTCCCTTATCGGCCGGAGCGCTGGCGGCCGCCAGCCGAAGCGCACGGTCGGGCAAGAGAAAAGTATTCGCACATTTGGTGCAAGTTGGTCTAATGGGGATCCCATGGGAACCCCGGCCGTAGCCACGGTGGATGGACGAAGGGCGCGCTCGGCCAAGACCCGCGAGGCCATCGTTGACGCCTTCCTCGCCCTCCTCGACGAGGGCGACCTTCGGCCCACCGCCGCCGCGGTCGCCACCCGGGCGGGGCTGTCGGTGCGCTCGGTCTTTCAGCATTTCGCCGACCTCGAGGACCTCCTCCTCGCGGTGGCCGACCGCCAGACCAACCGCATCGCAGGCCTCTACGCCGGCATTCATTACGACGGCGACCTCCGGTCGCGGCTCGAAGTGTTCCTGGAATGCCGGACCAAGCTTTTCGAGACCATCGCGCCGGTGCGCCGTGCGGCCACCCTCCAGGAACCCTTCTCCCGCATCGTGGCCTCGCGCCTCGAACTGGCCCGCAGCCTGCAGCGCCTGGACATCGAGAGGGCCTTCGGCACCGAACTCGAGGCCGCCAGGGCGCGGGGGGACGCTGCCGCGGGCGACGCGCTGGCGGCGGCGGCGTCCTTCGTCGTGTGGGACGAGATGCGACGTTTCTCCGGGCTCGACGTGGCGGCAGCCACCGGGGCCCTGCGCCGCACCATCCTCGGCCTGCTGGTCGCGGTCGCCGATCCCGCCTCTTGAAGCAGCCGCCTGGCCCTTCGGCCGCGGCGATCCGTCGCGCCCTTCTTGTCTGGTTCGGCCGCGAGGCCCGCGACCTTCCGTGGCGGCGGCGGCGCACGCCGTGGCGGGTGTGGGTTTCCGAGGTGATGCTCCAGCAGACGCGCGTGGAGGCCGTCGTCGAGCCCTACCGGCGCTTCCTCGCGGGCTTTCCCACGATGGCGGCCCTGGCCGCGGCTTCGCCGTCCGACGTCCTCGCCGCCTGGTCCGGCCTCGGCTACTACCGTCGCGCCCGCTCCCTGCACGAGGGCGCCCGCTATGTGGTGCGCCATCACGGGGGAAGGCTTCCGCGCACGCGCGACGAGCTCGAGAAGGTGCCGGGCATCGGCCCCTACACGGCAGGCGCCCTGCTTTCGATTGCGTTCGGCCAGCGTGAGCCGGCGGTGGACGCC
>JBHEPB010000287.1:0-27891 GCA_046260515.1 Binatia bacterium | reverse complement strand
CAGTCCGCCATTCCGATGTCCTCGCCTCGTGAGAGCAGCGCCATCCTGATCTCTGCGCCCTTTCGCGCACTGTCCAGTTCCAGCGGCAGGATGGTCATCGCATCCAGGAGCACATTCACTGCCGCTGCCTGACGCGACGTCCTGGCGCCGGCCCACACCTCGAATGCGGTCACCGCGGTAGTGCTGAAACCCCTGTTTGAAGCTCGACTTCCACCCGGGCCGCCATGGGAATGCGCCCGCGAAGGTAGTCCATCAGCACGTCTGTATCGGCGATGATCATCGCCACTTCTTGCGGATGATGGAGACTTCCTCTTCGAGAGCCTCCCCCTCGGAGCCGGCCAGGGCGCCGCGGATCCCGAGCGCCGCGCGAACGGCGTCTTCGCGGCTCGCATGAGCCTTCAGGTAGAGGTCCACGGCCTCCCTCACTACGGAAGAGAAGCCCTTCTCTCCACGGCGGTCGGGAGCGCCACGCTCAGCGGTCATTCAGCCCGAACAAACGTCTCTGCTCGGTCCAGTCCAACGGGAGGGGGTTCGCGCAGAGATTCGACGGTGATGCGGGCCGACTGAGTGCCCGCGAGGATCGCTTCAGTGATGGGCGCCAGCAAGGCCTAGCGAACCAGTCTCATGAGACAATGGCGACGGCGTCATCGAGTCGTGTCGTCGTTGGCAAGTCGCTGTCGATGTGACAACCTACCGACGCGTCGATTCGAATCCTGGCGTCTGGGTGCACTTCGCAACGACCCCCGCGACCTTGCCCCGTAGGGTTCGTACGACCGTCACTCACTGAAACAAAAGGTGCCTCGTCCCATGGGATTTCTCGACCGACTCAAGCCCCAACCCCGCTGGAAGCACTCCGACCCCGTCGTGCGACTGCAGGCGATCCCGGAGCTGGGTGACGCCATCGCGCTCGCGGCACTGGCCGAGCACGACGCCGATGCCAACGTTCGGACGGCTGCCATTGCGAAGATCGTCGACCCCGTCGTTCTAGAGCGCGTGGTCGCCTCGGATACCGACCGAGGCCTACGGGACGTCGCGGCGGATCGATTGCTCGCGCTGGCCCTCGACGCGTCCAATCCCGAAGCCGCGACAGCCGCCGGCCTGTTGTCGGACGTCCGGCGCGTGTCGTTGATCGCAAGGAGCACGGCTGTCGATGGCGTGCGCGAACTCGCGCTTGCCAATTTGACGGATGAACGCGGCCTCGGCGCCGTTGCCCGTCACGCGAAAGTGGAGCGCACCGCACTCGCCGCTGCAGCCCGACTGAGCTCGGCCGACGAGCTGCTCGCCACTGCGCTGAACAGCGAGCACAGGGAGGTTGCGCTCCTCGCGTTCGATCGCGTGGTGCAGGCAGTGCCTGGAGCGGACGTGGCGCTCCTCAAAACCATCGAAGCACGCGCGCAGCAGAAAGCCGTAGCTCGGCGCGCGAGGACGATGCTGCAGGCGGCCGAAAACGAGGAGAATGCCCGTCGCATCGCCGAAGAGGAGCGACGGAATCAGGAAGCGGCGTTGTGTGCCGCCGTCGAACGCCTCACCAACGTTACGGATCCCGATCGCATCGCGGCGGATCTCGCGCGCCTCGGTGCGGCATGGGACTCGCTGGCAAACACGGACGCCGTGGCAACACAGCGATTCGGTGCGGGCGCGGATGCTGCGCGCCTGCACATGGACCAGCGTCGAAACGAGATCGCCGCCCTCCTCGAAGAGGAACGGCGGCGCGGCGAAGCCCTGGCGAGCCGTGAGGTACTGTGCCGGCGCATCGAAACGATCGACGACAACAGCGCAAGCGCGAGCGCGAGCGCGAGCGAAGGAGAAGGAGAGATCGAAGCAGTCAACGTCGTCGCACGGCTGCGCTCCATTGAAGAGGAATGGGCTCAGCTCACCCCGCTCGCCGGCTACGAGCGCGACGTCCAGCAACTCGCGGCCCGATTTGCTGCGACGGCGAAGGCCTGCCGGAAACGTCTCGCGCTCGCCGCCGCACTCCAGGAAGCACGGACCGCGCTCGAGGCCCTCGTCGCCGAGGCGGAATCGCTCTGCACCCGGGAAGGGAAAGACACCGCCGAACGTTGGCGGGCGCTGACCCGCGAAGCGCGGGGACCGGCGGCCACCTTAAGCGATGCATCGCAGCCGGCTTCCGATCTGTTGGATCGTCTGGCCGAGGTCGGACAGGCGATCGAAGCGCGTGAGGCAGCGGCACGCGAGGCCGCGGCGAAGGCTGCTCGGGATCAGGCCTCCAAGCTCACGCAATTGGTGTCCCGCGCCAGGCACGCGGCCGACGCGGGCACGCCGACCTTGCGGGAGGGCGAACGACTGCTGCATGACGTCACGACGACCCTTGAAACGTTGGGCACGCGAAAGACGACGAAAGAGATCGGTGACGCCCTTGCGGCGTTGCGAATGTTCCAGGATCCTGTCGCGCGTCGCGTGAAAGAGCTGCGCGACCTTGAAGAGTGGCGCAGGTTTGGCAATGCGCAGCGGCAAGAGGAGCTCATCGCGAGGGCCGAAACCCTCGTCACGTCCCTGAAGGTCGCCGAAGAGGCGAGCGCGGCAAGCGATCTGGCGGCTGCCGTAAACTCGCTGCGCGAGTTCCAGTCGCAATGGCAAAAGGTCGCGGACGCGCCGCCGCAAAGCGCGCAGCAACTGTGGAGTCGGTTCAAGACGGCGACCGACTTCATCCGTAGCCGCTGCGAGGTTCACTTAGCCCAGTTGCGCCAGGAGCGAAGCACGAACCTTGCCGCCAAGGCCGCGCTCGTCGCGCAGGCGGAAGAGCTGGTCGACTCGACCGAGTGGAGCAAGACAGCCGCACGCTTCCAGGAGTTGCAGAAAGCCTGGGAAGACACCGCTTCGGTGCCGGGCGAGCAGGCGCGCATTTTCGCGCAACGATTCCGCGCCGCGTGCAATACGTTCTTCACCCGCCGCCGCGAGGACTTGAGCTCCAGGAAGGTGGAGTGGGCTGAAAACCTCGCGCGCAAGGAAGCCTTGTGCGCGCAGGCGGAACAGATGGCGGAATCGACGGATTGGGACACCACCGCTTCCGAGTTGAAGAAGCTGCAAGCCGAATGGAAAGCCATCGGTCCGGTGCAGCACGCCAAAAGCGACGCAGTCTGGAAGCGGTTCCGGTCCGCCGGCGATAAGTTCTTCGAGCGATATCACAAGCGACACCAGGTCGCTGCGGCCGCGCAGCTTGCCGAGCGCGAGGCGATCGTGGTCGCGCTGGAAAGCCTCGTCGTGCTCGAAGCAATTCCCGAAGATCTCGCCGCGCAGGTGCAATCGCTGCGGACGGCGATCACGAACGCGCCGGACGTCGAGGGCGCCGGTACGACGGCCTTGTACGAACGATGGACGAACGCTCTTGCTACGCTGATTTCGCGCTCACCGGCCGCGTTTGCGGGCACGGACCTGGACCCTATCGCGATGCGTGAGCGCATGGACCGGCTCATCGCGAAGGTCGAGACTCTCGTCGAAGAAAAATCGCCTGTCGCAGTGACTACGGCCAAGCCTGCCGCCGGACTGCTTGCGGAGAGGCTGCGCTCGGCACTGGAGAGCAATGCGTTGCGTGCTCGCCCCGACGAAGCGAAATGGCGTGCCGCCGGCAAAGTCGTCGAAGAGGCGCAGGAAGCGTGGTGGCGGCTGCCATGGGTGCCCGGCAACGACACGAGCGTTCTCGAAGCCAGGTTCAAGGCCGCCTGCACGCGCGTGATGGATCAGATGAAGCAGCACGTCGGTTCCTCGGCTGGTCCCGACGTCGATTTCGCCGAAGGTGACGCGGGGCGGCGTTCCGATCGAACGAAACGATCGCGTGGCCGGGGCTGAGGGGACGGCTGGGCTGAAGCCCGACGCGCGAACCTACCCCGAGGCCTACGTCGGCCCACCCGACGCCGATATCCCCGACATCCCCCTGCCGGCCGACTACCGGCTCCCGGAGCCCGAGAAGCCCACGTTCATTGGCCACTACTGGTTCTCGGCAACCGCCCGACGCCAGCCAGCCGCGCGTCGAGTTGCGTGCGTCGATTACAGCGCGGGCACGGACGGTCCACTCGTCGCCTACCGGTTCGATGGCGAACTCGAACTCGCGTCTCAGGGCTTCGTTGCGGCTGGAGGTCCAGGGTCACGGCGGGCTTGAGGGAACAGCCCGTGTGGAATCCGCACCGTAGGGGTGTCGAGGTATTCAGGTCGCAACTGCGGACCAGCGATGTTCACGCCGCATTCTCCAACGACGGCTACCCGAGGCTGGCGGCGGACCGTACCCGGACCGAGAGTCGTCGGTGCCCGGGCGGCGGCCCGACTGGTCCCGGGAAACACGGCGAGCTAAGTTGCAGCCCGTGAAGACCACCGGCCCCTGGGATTCCCAACAGCTCGAGAAACACCTGTCCGAATCGACCATCCCGCTGAGATTGGCGTGCTCCGGGCGGTCGGGCTGGCCTCTCGTCGTATCGCTCTGGTACCTCTACCGCGACGGACGGTTGTGGTGTGCGTGCCAGAAGGACTCGACGGTGATTTCATTTCTCGAGAACGACCCACGCTGTGCTTTCGAGGTCGCGGGCGATCAGCCGCCCTACCGCGGGGCTCGTGGCCGCGGGCGGGCCACCCTGGATCGCGCTCGCGGCGGCGAGATTCTGGAAGCCCTCCTCGGCCGCTACGACATCTCGCCGCGAGCCGGCTTGGGCCGGTGGCTGCTGTCGCGGCGCGATGCCGAAGTGGCGATCGGCATCGAGCCGACGTGGCTCGGATCCTGGGACTTCACCGAGCGAATGAGTCCCGACGAGGACAGGACCAAGGTCGAGCGCTGACGTCCGCCTACGGTCACGACCGGCTCGCAACCCGGCCGATGGAACCGAAAGAGTCCGCGCGGGGAACGGCTCGCACCGTTTTTTCCGGTAGCTACCGAGCCGCCGGTCTGCGACGGGGGCGCGTCGAGTTGCTGTCGCCGCAGCTGCTGGTCAACGGCCTGCGTGCCTGCCAAGCCGGAGCCCGCCAGGAGGGGGTCCAGGGGGATCCCTGGCAACTCGGCGGCGTGTTCCTCATCCGCCCCGACGGCACGACACGTTTCTGCCAGCGGTCCACTGTGGCCGGTGAACACGCCGACATCGTCAACAGGAAGGGGCTCGCCAAATGGACGGCGTGCCGGGATGGGCGGCGACCGAAGGAGTGCGCACCTCGCTGCCGACGTTCTGGCGCTTCATGCGACCCCTTCTCCGCACCGCGGCCGAAGGAGCCGACACGGCAATCTGGCTGGCCGGGTCGGACAGCGCGAAAGGGCGCAGCGGCCTCTTCTGGTTTGACCGGGCGCCGCGGCGCAATCGCCCTGACCGTCACCGGGTCGCCGCGCTCGGCGACGATCACGGAGCCCTTGGCCCGGTATCGGGCCCGGCTGGACGACCCGATGGCGTCCTCCATCCGCCCTGGAACGGCATCAAGGGCGGAGGTCTCTCGGGCGCGACGTCCGGTCCGCCTGGTACTCGTAGTGCCAGGGTTCGTACGGTTTGAGCAACGGACCGACAAACTTCCCGCTGGCTGCATGCACGGCGTGCGACACTCTTTCCGTCCAGCCCTGTTCGTCCCAAACCGGACCGCTCCTGGCCGTATCCGTATCGGCGACGGTGCGCCCGTCCTTGTCGAGGATCTGAAAATCATATGCGCGGCCCTGCCCATGCAGCGACAGGCCCGGGGCCATCACCGTTGGCCAACGCGACGCCCTCCATGTGTGGAGAAAGGCGTGAAAGCGCTTGATGGAGACAGAATCCGGATCTTTCCCGTACGCCTCCCGTGTCAACGTCTCGAGCGCTTCCTCCCGCAACTCGGTCGCTGCTTCGCCGACGGAGCTCACCGTTTCCCAGAGCACCAGTTGCTCCTCGAGGCTGCGAATCCGTGGATTCGCTCGCAAGACCTGCTCGGGGTTGTGGAGGGAGAAATGCACGGCAATCGTCTCGATCTCGGCGATGGCTGCCGAGTGCTCCGGGGATTGCTGGTAGGCCTCGATTTGCTCGGTCGTCCAACTCCAGCGGGACGTGACGGAGTCGCCGGCACGCAGGTAATACGTCATTGCCAGGTTGCGTCTGTGCTCGTCGGTGATCTTCGATAGCGCGCCGATCTGCTCGACACCGAGGACGGCCGATGCGGCGAGCATATACGCACCAAGCTGTTGACCGCGGTCGATCTCGCTGGCGGCGGGCGGCGCGCTGCCCGAGGATGTTTCGGCGGCGTACGCAGGAATCGCGAGGAGAATGACCAGCCAGCCGGCTGCTCGTGCATGCATGGTAACCTGAACGTTAGCTGCGCGCGCCGTGGTGTCCAGATGGGACGCCAGAGCCGAGAAGAATCTGCCCGGGCACGTAGTTCTGCGTTCTAGCGGGCGATCGAAACTTCGCGTACGGTACCCGAACCTCGGATTCCCTCCATTTTCCTTGCGGTTTCCGCCAATGCCGTGGCGCGACGCGATTCCATCCAGACCCGAGCGATCGAAGGGTGCGGGGCACACCGCGTGATCTGCCCCGAGGAGAGTTGATGCCAGCGCGCAGCCGAACCAAGTCCCATACACCCGCCCAGGCTCGCCCCCCTACTGCTCCAACGGTCATGCCCGACACGACCCCGTCACCTTTCCGCCTCGCGGACGCGACGAATGGCCCATCGCCTCTACTTGTCCTGGAGGCCGTCGGCGTCACGGCAGTCGTGGCCGCGCTCGCGTTCGGCTGGGTCACGGTGATGGTCACGACGACGGCGCCTATGCTCGCCGCCGTATCGCTGCTGGCGCGCGTCGCGCCGCGCGAGGATACGGCACGCGAGTAAGATCCCGCGAGCACCGCGAGCCGAGCTCAGTCCGGGACAGGGCCCTGCGGCGCCCATCCTGAGATTGAGCCCAGGGCACGCCCCATCCTCAGGCGCCCCTCCGCGCAACACGGGCGTATCCAGTGAAATCTCCGCCCCCCGGGGATCCGGCCCGCCATCAAGAGGGGCTCTATGCGGGAAGGGGCATAGCCGCTAGGGTGAAGCATGATCGTCTCCCATCGCATCGCGATCCTCCCGTCGCTCGTGGCATTCACCTTTGTGCTCGGAACGCCCCTGTCGTTCGTCCATGCGCAAACTCCAGCGCCTGAATCCGCGAAGGCAGCGCCTGCCGACGCAAGCCCGCCAGTGCCGCAAACTCCCGAGAACGACCAGTATGACAAGCTCCTGGAAGCCGAGCGGCGCTACCGCGGCCTCGCCGACGGCGGAGGATGGCCCGCCATTCCTGTCGGAGATCCGATGAAGCCCGGGGAACGATAGGATGGCGCCCGCCTGGAGACGCTCGAGAAGCGGCTTGCAGCCGAAGGATACCGCGGAGCGACGGATTCTGTGCCGCCGACGGACGCGCCGATGGCGGCCGTCCCGACGCCGGCCGTCCCGGCCCCGGCCGCCCCGACGGCAGACGCGCCGAAGGCGGCGGAACCGAAAGCGGGCACGGACGCAGCTGCGACGGCTGACTGCGAGTACGGACCGACGCTCGCTGCCGCCGTGAAGGATTTCCAGTACGACCGGTATCTCGTGGGCGACGGCATCGTCGGAGGTAAGACGCTGTCGCAACTGGCCAAGCCGGCCGCGGACGCGGTCTCGAAGATCGACTACGCCCTGCAGCGCTGGCGCGCGAATGCGGCGAACCTGCACGGGAACTACATCCTGGTGAATATTCCTACGTTCGATCTCTCCGTCTACGAAGGCCGCCGCGAGGTCCTTCGCATGCCGATCATCGTCGGCCTGCCGGACTGGGAGACCCCCGAGCTGAGCGACAAGATCGAACACATCGTCATCAACCCGTCGTGGAACATCCCGAAGAGCATTGCCGACTCCGAAGTGCTGCCCAAGAACCAAAAGGACAAAGGGTACTTCAAGCGTGAAGGCATCGTCGCCGACGGCGACGGGACGCTCAGCCAGAAGCCCGGCCCCCGCAACCCGCTCGGTCGGATCAAGTTCATGTTGCCCAACCGCCAAGACATCTACCTGCACGACACGCCCGGGAAGCAGCGCTTCGCGGCGCCGGCGCGCGCCTTCAGCCACGGCTGCGTCCGCGTGGAGAAGCCGCTGGACCTGGCCGCGTATCTGTTCAAGGACGATCCGCAGTGGTCGAAAGAAAAGATCCAGTCGGCGATCGACTCGGGCGAATCGAAGACGGTGAAGCTTTCGCAGCCGATGCCCGTGCACCTGCTCTACATTCCCGCCCTGGTGAGCGAGGACGGCCGGGTCCGCATGGCCCCCGACATCTACGACAAGGTCGGCAATGCCGGCGACGAAACCGCCAGCGAGCCGGCGCCGACCGAGGAAGACGAGTTCCTGCCCGACTGGCCCTGAAACAACAGCGGCCATGCCGCTACCGCCAGTTTCACGGGAAGACCCACGACGTCGCGGGGTGGAGGCGCGGTGTCCCGTCCTCCCCTCCTCTCTCCGCCGGTTGCGTCGCTCCCGCGCCGGTAGCAAAGCTGTACCATGCCAAGCCAGCGCCGCCTCCCCTCCCTCCTGATCCTCGCCCTCGCCAGCGTGGTCGCATCCAGCGTCCCCGCCGCCCACGCCGAGGACTGCATCCCCATCGAGAACTTCGCCGCAGCAAAACCCGGCGAGTTTCCGCCCGGCTGGAGAGTCCGCAAGGACGCGGCCAAGGCGACCTACACCGTGCAGGAGGAGGAAGGCTCCCGCTTTCTACGCGCGCATTCCGTGGGCCTCGGACTGCAGGCGGCAAGATCCTTCGAATGGAACCTCGACGAGTACCCGATCCTGGCCTGGCGCTGGCGCGCCGTGGAGTTCCCCAAGGATGCCGACGAGCGCGAGTCGGGGCGCAACGACAGCGCGCTGGCGGTCTACCTGCTGGTGCCCTACTCCACCATCCGCGGGCCGCGCGCGGTGAAGTACGTGTGGAGCGAGCGTGTCCCGGTCGGCACGCGCCTCGAATCGAACCTTGGGCTCACGAAAGTGAAGGTCGTGCGCAGCGGGACCGCCGGCAAAGGCGCCTGGACAGAAGAACGCGTCGACGTTCGCGCGGACTACCTGTCGTCGTTCGAAGTCACGACCGCTCCCGCGCCCGGCGGGATCGCGGTGCTCACCGACGCGGACGACACCGGCTCCAGCGCCAAGGGCGACTACGCGGATTTCCGGGCGTGCCGGAAGTAGCCGAGGACCCGGCCTCGGGCGGCGACGCCCGAGGCTAGGTCCCCACCACGACACCGGAAGGAAAGCCCGCAGCCGCCCACTCGCGCAGCGGCCCCACCGCCACCTCGTAGCCCACGCTCGCCGCCTGCTCGATGGCGTCGAACTGCAGCATGCCGAGGCCGGGCACGTAAATATTCTGGTAGTAGTCGGCCAGGTGGCGGTCGAGGACGCGACGGCGGGCCTGCTCGGAACCGACCATCGTCGACTGAAGGATCACCACACCGACGGCCGGCGTCTTCAGGCGCTTTCGCCAGGGGGTGAACTTCTGGAAGGCCTGGCGCCAGCCGGAGACGCTCATCCCGTAGTCCATCTTGGCGCCGAGACCTCGCGGTGCGACGACATCGCTGGCGATC
Source organism: Binatia bacterium (assembly GCA_046260515.1). GTDB lineage: Bacteria > Desulfobacterota > Binatia > UBA1149 > CAITLU01 > DATNBU01. The sequence continues at coordinate 18,370 of JBHEPB010000287.1, read as the reverse complement.
ACGAGGCCGGAGGGATTGAGCTCGCGCATCACGTCGATGGGCAGGTTGTTGAGCACGCAGCCGTCAACCAGCAGGTCGTCGCCCTCGGGCACGGGAGGAAAGATCCCGGGGATCGAAGTGCTGGAGCGCAGCGCGCGCACCGCGTTGCCGCGGCGGTGGACCACGGCGGTCGCGGTCGTCAGGTTCGTCGAGACGCAGAAGAAAGGCAGCCAGAAGTCCTCGAGATCCCATCCGTTGGCCTCGCCGCCGATGGCCCGGGTGACCTTCCTTCCCGCCAGCAGCGAGGTGACCGGGAACGTCGGGTCCAGCAAGGACGCGAAGGTCGCCGTGGCAACCTTGCGGGTTTCCGCCGCCGAGCGCCCCTGGGCGGTCCAGCCGGCGAGCGCGGCGCCCATGCTGGTGCCACCCACCATGTCGACGTCCACGCCGAGTTCCTCGAGGGCGCGCAGCAATCCCAGGTGGGCAAGGGCGCGTGCGCCGCCGCCGCCGAGCACGAGGCCAACGGCGCGTCCCGACAGGATGCGGGCCAGCCGGGCGAGATCGCGGCTGTTGTCCCTTCGCACGTGGTAGACGGAGTCGAGGCCGGCCTCGTCGAGGCGCCTTGCCGTATCGCGGGGCCGGTCGGTTTCGGGCGGATGCAGCAGCACGAGGCTCCAGCGCTGGCCGGCGGCGACGGAGCGGTCGGCGAAGGAAGTCAGCGCGCGCTGGTCGGTCGCGTCGGCGACCACCAGCACGTGGTCGGCCTGCCTCACGCAGCGATCGGTCCAGCCCGTCCAATCGGCATCGGCTTCGTACACCAGGCGATCGAACTGCTTTTCCTGGCCGTTCAGCCACTGCACGAGGCGCACTTCGGAGGCTTCGCCCCGGCCGCTGGCGGTGATGCCGGGTTGGCCGAGAGACTCGTCCACGGAGGCGCTGGTCAGGTGCCCCAGCGACCCGTGGCCCGCCATCGCGGCGAGCAGCTCGTGCAGGAGGGGTCCCATCTCCACGTCGGCGTGGGCCTTCAGCAGCGCGGTGTTGGGGCTGCGGGGCCGGAACGCGGCCTCCGAGGAATGGCGGACCAGTCTCTGGAAACTCGAGCGGTACAGGCTCAGCAGGATCTGCGGATATCTCTCGGTGATGCGCGTGAACACGCGGCGGGGGATGCGAAACAGTTCGCTGTCGCGCATCGCGACCAGGGAGGCCGTGCGGTCCTGGTCGGTGAACAGGGCGACCTCGCCCACGATCTCGCCGGGCCCCACCTCCGCCACCACTCTCTCCGCACCGAATGCTTCCCGGATGCTCACCTGCAGGACGCCCGAGACGAGCACGAGGGCGTCCTCCGCCTTGTCGCCCTGGCGAAACAGATACTCGCCGCGCTGGAGGGTGAGCCAGTCGATGTTCTTCTCGAGGTCCTCCAGGATGTCCCTCTCGAAATCCAGCCAGTCCTGCTCGGCCTGGAGGCGGAGCAACGGATCGGAGATCTTGAGTCCCGACGTGCCAAGCAAACGGCTGAGCTGCCTCGACGTGAGGATGCGGCAGATGCTGGTTCGCGCGCGTTCGGAAACCCGCCGCCAGATTTCCTCGCGGCTGCCCAGCAACTTCTCGAACACGAGCCTGGGGATCTCCAGGACCTGGCTTTCCACCATGGCCCTCACGTCGGCCAGTCGCCGGTCGCCGCTCACGATCTCGACGGTGCCGACGAGTTCACCGACGCCCGCCTCCTCCAGCACCCTCTCCTCGCCCCAGTCGCGCGTGACCATGGTGACGAGGATGCCGTCGAGGACCACGAACACGCTGTCGGCCCTATCGCCGGTACCGAAGAGCAGGTCGGTGGCCGCGACGCGAAGAACGCTCGAGCCGGCCACGATGGCCTGCAGCTCCGTTGCCTCGAGACCGGCCAGCGCCGGGCAACTGTCCTGGAGTATGTCCAGCGCGTTCATCTGGCTGCATCCTCCGCCGGGCCGCGGGCGGAGGCCGCCGCGTCCCCATGGCCGCCGCCCTCGCAGAAGCGCAGCACCCATCGGAACTCCTCGACGCCCTGGGCCCTCAGCAACCCGAGCCGCGACCAGTCGGCCGACGGGGCCTCGCTCTCGAGGTCCTGCAGTATGGCCGCGAGCCCGGTGGCGGCGGCACTGGCCGCCGCGCCCTTGGCAGCGTGGGCGGCTTCCCGCAGTGCAGCGCGGTCTCCGGCCGCCATGGCCGATTCCACTTCGCCGAGGCTCGTCGGGAACTCGCCGAGGAAGATGCCGAGGATATGGCGGAGAACCTCTTCATCTTCCGTGCCGAGCACCCGGGCCAGCTTGGCCCTGTCGATGGGCACGCCGCTTCGTTCCGCGGTGACCACGCTACCGGCAGGTTTTCCATTCTCCTTCGGCGCGCTACCCACTCCGAGCCGGCGCAGCGCGCTGCCGAGGGACGCGAGGGTCACCGGCTTTTGCAGACAGTCGTCGATGCCGCTTCCGTCGAGCATCCGCCTGGCGTCCTCCACGGAGTGGCCGGTGAGGATGAGGACCGGCGTGCGGGTTGGGCCGCCGTTCTCGCGGGTACGGATTTCGCGGGTGAAGGCCACCCCGTCCACGACCGGCATCGACAGATCGACGAGGATCGCCGCGTAGGACTGCGTGGCCGCTGCCGTCAGGGCCGCTCGGCTGCTGTCGAACGTGTCGCAGTCGAAGCCGAGGCGGGCCAACTGGCTGCGTGCGACGGCCAGGTTGCTCGCGACGTCGTCCACCACCAGCAAGCGCGGTTTTTCGCCCGCCGCCGGCGGGAGCCCACAGCTTCCGTGCAGGGCCGCCAGGGTGGAGAGCAGGCGCCGCGGATCCACCGGCTTGGGCAGCACGGCGTTCATCCCGGCGTTCAGGCACTCCTGCATCTCGAACTCGACCACGCTGGCGGTGACGCCGACGATGGGGATGGTGTCGAAGGGTGGCCCCAACTGGCGGATACGGCGCGTGGCGCGGATGCCGTCCATCTCCGGCATGTGGCGGTCGCTCACGATGGCGTCGAAGCGGTTGTCGGTTCCTTCCAGCATTTCCAGGGCCTCGCGGCCGTTCGTGACGCTGACCACCGCGTGCCCGGCGCGGGTGAGGATGCCCTCGAGCACCGCGCGATTCGTGGCGACGTCCTCGATCTGGAGGATGCGCAGGCGCGGCCCGGCCTCCTCTGCGGCGATCGGCAAGGCATCGGCCGGCTCGACGCCGTCGAGGGCCGTCGCTTCACCGACCGGCAGGCGAATATCGAAGTGGAAGGTGCTCCCGGAACCTTCAACGCTGTGGACACCGATGTCCCCACCCATCAGGCGAACCAGCTGCCGACAGATGGCAAGACCGAGCCCCGTCCCGCCGTAGAGGCGGGCCACCTCGGCGGCTCCCTGCTCGTAGGCAGAAAACAGCTTCTGTTGTCTTTCGACCGGGATGCCGGGGCCCGTGTCGGTGACCGAGAAGTGCACGCCGACCTCACCGTCGCCGCCGGCGGCGCGCACGGCGCGGATCGTGACGGAACCCTGCCTGGTGAACTTGATGGCGTTGCTCACCAGGTTGAGCAGCACCTGCGTGAGTCGGTGGCCGTCTCCCACCAGCACCGGCGGCAGGGCGGGATCGATCTCGTGGATGAGATCCAGGTTCTTCTTGCGCGCCAGCGGCTCCATCACCGACAGCACGGGCTCGACCACGTCCACCATGCGGAAGGGAACGCTCTCGAGCACCAGCTGGTCGGCATCCAGCTTGGAGACATCGAGGATGTCGTTGACGATCCGCACCAGCGACTCGCCCGAGGCACAGATGGTGTCGGCGTAGTCGCGCTGCTCGCGGTCGAGCCTGGTGTCGGCGAGCAGCCAGGCCATCCCCAGGATGCCGTTCATCGGCGTGCGGATTTCGGGGCTCACGTAGGCCAGGAAGCGACCCTTGGCGGCGTTGGCGGCCTCCGATTTCTCCTTCTCGATCTCCAGCTCTCGCGTGCGCTCGCGAACCTCCTCCGCCAGGCGGGTCTCGGACAGCTGAAGCACCTGAAGCTCCTTGTCCGTCGTGGACAACGAGAACAGGATCAGTGCGGCGAAACCACCGACCTGGATGCCCCAGTTGGTCAACACGTTTCCCGACATGAAGCCGAGCGACTTGAGCGAGAAGAGGATGGTCCCGAGAAAGTAGAGGCCCAGCGCGATCAGGAAGAAGCGCGCCGACCTCTGGCCCTGCTTGCTGCACCAGGCCGCGGCCAGGGCCCAGCTGGCCGCAGTCAGCGCAGCGCTGGCCGTGGCCACGCGGATGCTCAGGCTGTAGGGCGTCGCCAGCGATCCCACCATGCCGAGAAGGAGAAGCGGCTTGGAGAGCCGGAACCATCGGTCGATGCGCGGCACCACCTTCTCGGTGGAAAGGCTGGTGCGACCCCACTCGATGAACGAATAGAGGGCCGCGAAGATGAAGGCGGGGATGCACACGTTCGCCCACCACGTCGCGGTGGGCCACAGCAGCTGGAAGGCCAGGCCGTTGATCGCGAACTGCGTCAGCCCCCATGTGGCGAAGAAGAGCACGTAGAACAGGTGGCCGCGGTCGCGGAACACGAGGAACTGCACGGCGTTGTAAATCGACATGATGAGCAGTGCGCCGTACGAGATGCCAAGAACGATCTCCTCCCTCAGCGCCGCCTCGAAGAAACGGCGGGGGTCCCACGCGTTCAGCGACAGGTTCATCGAGCTGCTCGACTCGAAACGCATCAGGTAGGTGCGGCTGCTGCCGGCCTCCTCCGAGAGAGGGATCACCAGATTGCGGTAGTCCAGGGGTCGCTCCGCGAACGGCAGCCGATCCCCGAACTTTCGCACGTCCAGGGTGCCGTCCGGCCGGGGCGTGTAGAGCGCCACGTGGTCGATCAGCGGATAGTCGAGTTCGAGGAACCACGGGACCGGAGAATCCCCGGGATTGGCCACGGTGAACTTGGCCCAGTAGACCGAGGGCGTGAAGCCGAAGCCCGGCTCGTCGTAGGTGGAGCGGACAAAGCGCGGCGACATCTCCGGGGAAAGGACCTGCTCGGCGGTCAGCACGCCATCCCGGTCTTCGAGGATGTGCAGGTGACGCCCGAGCGAGATGCTCCCGAGCGAAGGCGTGATGGGGATGGGCGCCTCGAGGGCGGCGGCGACTGGGATCGGCGACGCGAAGGCCAGCACCGCGACGAGGAAAGCGGAGCGGCAGGACGCGAGGGGCCTGTTCTTCACCCTTCCCCCGGGGCTTTCGGGGCGGGCTCCTTCACGGGCTCCTTCACGGGCGCCTCGTCGGTCACCTTGGCGAGCAACTCGGCAAGCTGCGCCGACTCGATGGGTTTCGGCAGGCACCCGAGCAGACGCACCGAATTCCGGCCGGCGACCTTCTCCACCGACGCGAGGGTCTCCGCGTCCACCCCGCTGGTGATGATGACGTAGCCCGGGAAGCCGCGGTCGCCGAGACGGGTGATCATTTCAACGCCGCCCATCTCCGGCATGCGCAGGTCGAGGAGGATCACGTCGGGAGGAGGATCGAGGCGGGCGACCACGTCGAGGCCTTCGCGGCCGGTGCGCGCCGTATGGACCTCCACGGCCCCGAGGGACTGGAGGGCGCGGGCCACCACCTGCGAGGTGAAGGCGTTGTCCTCCACCACGAGGAAGCGAAGCGGTGCGATCCGCGAGGAGGTTTCCGACGTCATGGCTCCCGGCCGTCGTTTCCCCTACCGGGTAGCGGCGGCCGGGCAAGACTATTGACCGGCGCGCTCAAGTCCAAACCGCGGGCCCGACTTGTTGCCGCCGCCTCAGAACGGGAACAGCAGCGGCCAAACGCAGGAGTCGAGCACGAACGTCTGCCCTGCGAAGAGCACGCTGCCGACCAGCGCCGCCTTCCACGCTCCGGCCGGCTCGCGCGGCTCGAGATTGGCAATCGCCCAGATGAGAGCCAGCGAAGCCAGCCCCGTGGCCCACAACCCCGCCACGATCAGGACGGCGCCGAAGGGAATCGGCGAATCGATATGGGCCAGCGTGAGGGGCATCCACGTGGCCGAAGGCACGAGGATGAGCAGGTAGATCAGGTTGAAGAGCCCGAAGCCCCAGCGCCCGGCCACGCGGACCCTGCCGGCGTCGACGCGGAAGAACAGGAGGTACGTGAACAGGAAGTACCCGGTTGCGGCGACGAACATCCAGGACGTGTACCAGGGCTGCACCGCCGCCGGCACGTCGCCCCACAGTTTGGCCACGGTTTCGCTGGGGTAGGACTTCGCGCTCCACACGTAGCTGGCGAGCACGGCGGGGCCGGCGAGCAGGTTGAGGGCGGCCATCGTCTTCTTCTGGGGATGCATGGGGTCATCAACCTCGCTTTTCGATCTCAAAGCCCGTCAGCCCAGATGGCTGCGGAGCATCCAGGCGGCCTTTTCCGACACGTCGATTCGACGCACGCCGAGGTCCGCACTCGCCGCGTCGCCGGCCTTCTCGGCCACGGCGACCAGCTCGCGGGCCGTGGCGGCCACCGTCGCGTGATCAGCCACCAGGATGCGGATCATCTCCTCGGCCTTCGGTACGTCGATCGCCTCTTGTACCCGGGCCAGCGCCGCAAACTGCGTGTAGGAACCGGGCGCCGGGTGGTCCAGGGCCCGGATCCTCTCGGCGATTTCGTCCACGGCCAGCGAGAGCTCGGTGTACTGGGTCATGAAGAGATTGTGCAGGGTCGTGAACATGGGGCCCGTCACGTTCCAGTGGAAGTTGTGGGTCTTCAGGTACAGCGTGTAGCTGTCCGCCAGAAGGCGGGACGCCGCGGCGGCCACCTCGCTGTTGCTGCTCATATCGTTCTTGCTCATTGCTCTTGCTCCTTGCCCGGTCGGGCCGCGGCCTTTAGGCCGCGTGATCCCGGGCCGGGACGTTGCCAACGGTGGCCAGGTGCCTTTCCAGCTCGTCCGCGCCGCCGATGCGAACGCCGTCGATGAAGACCTGGGGCACCGTGCTCGCGCCGCTCACGGCGCGCAGGGCGTCCATCCCCCCCACCGCAGAGAGCTCGATCTCGCGCCAGCTCATGCCGGCCGCTGCCAGGGCGCCTTTGGCGCGGGCGCAGTGGGGACAGCCCGCGCGGCTGAAAACCACCACGTTCGGCCGGCCAGCGCATTCGGGCGCAATGTGGGCGAGCATGGTGTCCGCGTCGGAGACCTCGAAGGGGTCGCCATCCTTCTCCGGCTCGATGAACATCTTCGTGACAACCCCGTCCTCGACCAGCATCGAGTAGCGCCACGAGCGCGACCCGAAGCCGAGATTGGCCTTGTCCACCAGCATGCCCATCCCGCGGGTGAAGTCGCCGTTGCCGTCGGGCAGCAGGCGAACATTCCTCGCTTTCTGGTCCTCGCGCCAGGCTTCCATCACGAAGCCGTCGTTGACCGAGAGACACACGATCCCGTCCACGCCCGCCTCGCGGAAAGCCGGCGCCAGTTCCTCGTAGCGCGGCAGGTGGCTCGCCGAGCAGGTGGGCGTGAAGGCCCCGGGCAGCGAGAAGACCACCACCTTGCGGCCGGCGAAGAGCTCCGTGCTCGTGACGTCCTTCCAGGCCCCGCCCTCGCGGGTGCGAAATGTGACCTCGGGAACCCTCTGTCCTTCCTTGTTCTGCATCATGACGTTTCCTCCATGGCCTGAAGTATGGGGCCGAACGACACATAGATCCAATTGATCTTTCTTCTGCTATTGGTAGCTTGTGGTTATGAGCAATCCCGCCCCCGTGGCGCTGCCCACCCTGCGCCAGCTCGAATATGTGGTCGCCGTCGCCGACGAATCCTCTTTCGGGACGGCGGCCTCCTCTTGCCACGTCTCCCAGCCCGGCCTGAGCGCCCAGGTGCGCGAGGTGGAGCAGCTGCTGGGAGTCCGCCTCTTCGACCGCGACCGGCGCGGCGTGGTGGTGACGCCCGTCGGCATGGAGGTCGTCGAGCGCGCGCGTGCGCTGCTCACGTCCGCGCGCGAACTCGTGACGGCGGCGAAGGCGCGGTCGCGGCCCCTCGTCGGACCGTTCCGCCTCGGCGTTATCCCGACCATCGCGCCCTACCTTTTGCCGGCGGCGCTTCCCGCCGTCCGCCGCGCCTTCCCGGAACTGCGCCTCATCCTTCGCGAAGAAAAGACCGGGGACCTGCTCGAACTGCTGGCCAAGGGCGGGATCGATGCCGCGCTGATGGCCACCGACGTGCGCCTCGGCGACGTCGAGACGGCTCCCCTGTTCGACGATGCCTTCCTGCTCGCGATGCCGTCGGCGCACGCCCTGTCCGCCCGCAAGCAGGTGACCGAGCGTGATCTCGACGGCGAGCGCGTGCTTCTGCTCGAGGACGGACACTGCCTTCGCGACCAGACGTTGGCCGTGTGCGATCGCGCCGGCGCCGACGAGAACGCCGAACTGCGCGCGACGAGCCTGGCCACCCTGGTGCAGATGGTGGCCGGCGGCGAGGGTGTGACGTTGCTGCCCGAAATTGCAGTTGCCGTGGTGGCGGGCAAGGGATCGGGGATCGTCGTGCGCCCCTTCAAGGCGCCGGCGCCGAGCCGCAAACTTGGCCTGGCCTGGCGCCGCGGCTCCTCGCGCGGCGACGAAATGCGAATGCTGGCCCTCAGCCTGGCCGGCCGGCGGCGTTGAGATCAGCCGCCGAAGAGCCAGCGCCCCGTGGCCCAGCCGCCCAGGCAGGCTGCCAGGCACACCGTAACCGTCGCCGCGACGTTGGCCGCAGCCAGGCCCCACTCGCCCTGCTGGAGGTAGCGCATGGTCTCGAAGCTGAAGGTCGAGTAGGTGGTCAGCCCGCCCATCACGCCGGTGCTGAGGGCCAGGCGCAGGGCCGGCGGCATCGCGGCGGCCTCCACGCCGGCGAACATCACGAGGGCGAGCAGGTAGGAGCCGACCGCGTTGACGAGGAAGGTTCCCCACGGGAACCCCGCGCCGAGGGTCTGCAGGGCCCAGATCGAAACGAGGTAGCGCGCTCCCGTGCCGAGGGCGCCGCCGAGGCAGACCAGCAGGAACTCCCGCAGCGGATTCATGATCGGGGGACCGTCACGGTGGCTTCCTTAGCGTCTCGTCGTTGCCGTCGCCACCCGCCTCAGCGCGAGAAAGCCATCGACATCGAATCCTTCGGCATCTCCTCGGGAGCCAGCGCCACGGCCACGTCGCCGGGACGAGGGCCGATGCGCTCGACGATGGGCGCGAGGGCCTCCAGGTCGAAACCGTAGAGGGAAGCCGCGTTGCCGCCGAGCATGGCGCGGGTCTCGGCTTCGGGGACGTCGTGGAAGGTGTGGCGCAGGGCCTGGCGGGTGTAGGGATAGGTTCCCTCGTAGTGGGGATAGTCGGTTCCCCAGCACAGGCGCTCGACGCCCACCGCGTGGCGGTCGCGGATTTCCGCCGGCGACGCGGCGCTGGCCCCGTACCAGACGTTACGCCGGGCGTAGAAGCTCGGCGGCTCGGGCGTCACCGCGTCCTTGTTGAACTGGAACTCGCCCACCATGCCGCGGCGAACAAAACCCCAGACGCGGTCGAGTTGTTCCAGGGTGGACGGCACCCAGCCGCAGCCCGACTCGGTGACGATATAGCGAAGACGCGGGAAGCGGTGGAAGACGCCGGCCAGGATCAGGTGGGAGAAGCTGCGCGTCGAGAAGAACGGCGTCTCGAGGAAACGGATGGGAAGAGAGACCGGATAGTTGCCGTAGTCCGGAGAGCCGGTGCCGCCGTGGTGGTTGATCACCACGTTCGCGTCCTCGCAGACCTTCCAGAAACGATCGTACTCCGGCGCGTAGAGCGGAAGGATGTGAGTGCAGTCGTCGGGAACGTGGGGCAGCAGGATGCCGCCCTTCAGTCCGTGGCCGGCAATCCACTCCACGTCGCGGACGGCTTCGTCGATGTCGTTCAGGTAGACGATGCCCACTCCCGCGCGGCGCTCGGGGTGCTCGTTCTGGAAGTCGAGGAGCCAGCGGTTGTGGGCCCGCACGCCCTCCAGCCACAGGGGGTAGTTCTCGCGCGAGGGATTGCCGCAGATGAGCACGCTGGTGCGGAAGAAGGGCGGCACCGTGTTCGGGAAGAGGATCTCGCCGGCCACGCCCTCGCGGTCCATGTCGGCCAGGCGCTCGGCGTCGTCCCAGTTCTTGTGTTTCTTGGAGCCGATGTGGGCCCGCTGGGGATTGGTGTAGGAGCCGCGCCAGTCGTCGAAGAGCTTCTGGTGCTTCGCGTCGAGGTAATCGCGGTAGGCGGCGATGCTGGCGCCCGCGTGGGCGTCCGAGGTGATCACGGCATAGGGGGCGCTGCTCATGCGCCCCATCGTAGCCGCCGCCCCATCTGAAGCGAGCGGACTTCCGTCCTCCCGGAACGAGGCCTCTCCGGGGAGTCGCCATGCGGAGCGGGCTGTTCGCGGGCGGCGTGGAGGCCGGAACCGGAGCGGGCGCGCTCAGCTCGCGGCGATGGGAACGCGTTCGTTCGGGCGGGCGAACACCTGGGGGTTGAGCTTCATCCAGGTCAGCAGGTGACGCTCGGCGGTCTCCGAGGGCTCTTCCTCGAGGACGGCGATGCGGTCGCCCTCGAAGGTGAGCCTCTCCGAGCCCTCGATCATCAGGTCGGCGGCGCCGTCGATGTGGAAGGTCGCCACCCAGTTGCGCAAGATGCGGTTGCCGTCCACCTCGGGGCCGCCCGTGGTGCGGACTTTCCGCCATGCGCAGCGTCGGTCGAAGGCGTCGAGCTCCGCACGAAGGCGACGGAAGATGGCGGTCCGCCCCTCGGTGCGGCGACCGGCCGTACCGTAGGTTTCGTAGACCGCATCCTCGGTGAAGTAGCGCTCGAGGCGGCTCCAGCGATCGTCCACGAAGGTTTTTTCGAAGTCGGCTTCGTAGGCGAGGAATACGTCGAGGATGTTCATGCGCGTGCAGGATGAACCGCGGCCCGTGCCGATGGAAGCCCCGCAACGGCCGTTCAACAGGTTTCCCTGAAGCCGCTCGCCCCACCCTCCCCCGACCGGGAGGGGTTCTTCCTTCAGGCGGGCGGCCTGGCGGCGACGGCCCGCCATGCGCCCTTCACAGCCGCCCCTCGCCCGTGCCTGAGCATGGTGGCGCTGTGACGGGCGAGCCTCCACCCGACGGCCACGCGAGGCAGGCGCGAGCGGGCGCGCGCGAAGCGTTTCACGCCCCGGAAGAGGTGATACCAGCGCTCCTCGCTCCAGCGTCCCAGGGTGGAACCTTCCACGTGCACCACACGGCAGTCGTCGGCGACGGCGAGCGTCCAGCCGCGCTCGCGCACACGAAAGCCGAGCTCCACGTCTTCCCAATAGAAGAAGTAGTCTTCGTCGAAGAGTCCGCACTGGTCCAGCATGGTGGCGCGCAGCAGCAGGCAGGCGCCGCTCAGGTAGTCGCAGCGGTCGCCTTCCGACACTGCGTGGCGCAAGGAGGCGGTCCACGCGTTCCAGCGTCCTCCGCCGCGCGCCTGCACCGACCCGTCAGCCTCGGTGAGCACAGCGCCCGCCATCCCGCAGCGCGGATCGGAGCCCGCCGCCGCGAGCAGCCTGGCCAGCGCGTCCGGCGGCAGCACGAGGTCGGTGTTGAGCAGCCACACCCAACCGGCGCCGGCGGACAGGGCCGCTCGCATCCCGCGGTTGGCGGCCGCGGCAAAGCCGAGGTTGGAATCGAGGCTGAGAATCTCGAGCTCGGGGAAGGCAGCCGCAAGGCGGGCCAGCGACCCGTCCGAGGAGCCGTTATCGACGACGATGACGCGGCCGGGCGGCGGAGACGCGGCCTGCAGGCCGCGAAGCAGGCGAAGGACACGCTCGCCGTCGTTCCAGCAAAGAACGACCGCCGCAACGTCCCCTCCGTAGAACACTTGCTCGGGTTCCTACAGGAACTCGCAGAGGTAAGCGGCCGGGGCAGCAGCTTCCACGTCGAAACCGCTCTTGGCGGGAACTTCGAAGGACGTCCCGGTGGGATACACGCGCGAAACCTCGCCCGGCAGCCTCACGCGCAGTTCGCCGCTGATGATGGTCATGCGCTCGGCGCCGTCGGTGTTGAAGTGAAACGCACCGACTCCGAACACGCCCGCCGTGTAGCGGCGACCGTTGCGCTCGAACCCGACGCTCTGGACCGTGCCGTCGAAGTAGCTGTTGTGCTGAAGCATGGGCTGTTCTCTAGCCGAGAAGCGCCCTCAGGGCCAGTCGCCGGCCCCGGCATCGCTCGCCGCGTCCGGCCCGGAGCCGATCGCGAGGGCCCCGGCGAGCAGAGGACCACGCCCCGCCCTTCCGCCGTCGCCGCCGTGCCCGTCGTTGAATCCGCACGCCGCCGGGGCCATGTAAGCGCCTCACTTTTTCACGAGAGGTTCCCATGTCTGCCAAGCCTTCCCAGCGGCCCGCCCGTCCCCAGTTCTCTTCCGGTCCCTGCGCCAAGCGCCCAGGCTGGAGCCTCGACGCCCTCGGCGGCGCGGCCCTCGGGCGTTCGCACCGGGCCAAGGTCGGCAAGGAAAAGCTGGCCGCTGTGATCGAGCGCAGCAAGAAGGTGCTCGGAATGCCGGCGGACTACCGCCTCGGCATCGTCGCCGGCTCCGACACCGGCGCCGTCGAGATGGCCATGTGGTCCCTGCTGGGCGCCCGCGGCATCGACATGATGGCCTGGGAGAGCTTCGGCGACGGCTGGATCACCGACGTCACCAAGCAGCTGAAACTCGAGCCCCGCATCCTTCGCGCGGACTACGGCAGCATTCCCGACCTGGCCACCGTCAACTTCGACAACGACGTGGTCTTCACGTGGAACGGAACCACCTCCGGCGTGCGCGTCCCGGGCGGCGACTGGATCCCCGCCGACCGCAAGGGCCTGACGATCTGCGACGCCACCTCGGCCGTGTTCGCCATGGACCTGGCCTGGGACAAGCTCGATGTGGTGACCTGGTCCTGGCAGAAAGTCCTCGGCGGCGAGGGCGGCCACGGCATGCTCGCGCTGTCGCCGCGGGCCGTCGAGCGCCTGCAGACCCACACGCCCTCGTGGCCCATGCCCAAGATCTTCCGCATGGTGAAGAAGGGCAAGCTGGACGAGGAGATCTTCCAGGGCTCCACCATCAACACGCCGTCGATGCTGTGCGTGGAAGACGCCCTGGATGCGCTGGCCTGGGCCGAGGATGTCGGCGGCCTGAAGGGACTCGTCGCGCGTTCGGAATCCAACCTGGCGGCGATCGCCGCGTGGGTGGCCGCGTCGAAGACTTTCGCCTTCCTCGCGGGCGACGCCTCCATCCGTTCCTGCACCTCGATCTGCCTCAAGGTGATCGATCCCTGGTTCGAGGCCCTCGATGCCGACGCGAAGGCGGCAGCCATCAAGAAGATGGTCTCCCGGCTCGACAAGGAAGGCGTGGCCTTCGATATCGCCGGATACCGCGACGCGCCTCCGGGCCTTCGCATCTGGGGCGGAGCCACGGTGGAGCGCTCGGACATCGAGGCCCTGCTGCCCTGGCTCGACTGGGCTTTCGCGGAAGTGAAGGGCTAGACGACGGCGGTCCGCTCAGCGGCCGCGCCTTGCCAGCAGGGCTTCCTTCACGCGGGCGATCATCTGCTTGAGGGTGGATCGGGAGCGCTCGATGTCTTCCGGCGCCGCCCTCGAGGCCAGCAGCGTTCGCAGCTGCTGCACGGTCTGCTCGATGCCGGCCTTCTCCGCGCTGGCGACCTTGTCGCCGTGCTGGCCGAGAATGCTCTCAGCTTCCGTCAGCGCGGCCTCGTCCGTGGACGGGAGTCCGGCCCCCCTGCCGTCGTCTCGAGCTTCGCCCTTCGTCTCGGCCTTCGTGCGGTAAGCAGGATCCTCGTCGGGCGCGTCGTCCGCGTCCTCGTCCGTTTCGGCCGAGGACGGCCTGGCCCCTCCCAGGGCCGGTTCCTGGGCCACGGCGGTGCGCGCCGAGACCGACACCGTCTGGGAGCGCCCGGTGGCGCGGTCGCGGGCGCTCACCTTGACCATGCCGTTGATGTCGATGGCGAAGGTCACGTCGATCTGCGGCGTGCCGGCCGTGGCCGACCTCAGGCCGTCGAGGTCGAAGCGGCCGAGCGAATCGTTGAGGCGGGCGCGGTCGCTCTCGCCCTGCACCACGTGCACCTCGACACTGGTCTGGCCGTCGCTGGCGGTCGTGAACGTGCGCATGGTCTCGGTGGGGATGGTGGTGTTGCGCGGGATCACCACCGCCGTCAGCCCCTCGTGGGTCTCGACGCCGAGAGACAGCGACGTGACGTCGAGGAGCACCAGGCCCTTCACGTCGCCGCTGATCACGCCGGCCTGCACGGCAGCGCCAAGGGCCACCACTTCGTCGGGATTGACGGTGCGCCGGGGATCCTTGCCGAAGTACTTCGCCACGCTGCGCTGCACGAGGGGAATGCGCGAGGAGCCGCCCACGAGGACGACCTCGTCGATCTCGTGGGGCCTCTTGCCGGCGTCGGAGAGCACCTGTCCGCAGGAAGCGACGGTGCGCTCCACGAGGTCCTCGATCATCCCCTCGAGTTCGGCGCGCGACAGGGCCGCCTCCAGGTGGACGGGGCCCGAGTCGTCGGCGGCCAGGAAGGGAAGGTTGATGTCGGTGGCGGTGCGCGAAGAGAGGTCGATCTTGGCGTGCTCGGCGGCCTCGCGCAGGCGCTGGTGGGCGGCCGCGTCGCCGTTGATGTGCACCCCGGTCTTCTCGTGGAAGAGCCGGAGCAGCCAGCCGACGATGCGCGCGTCGATGTCGTCGCCGCCCAGGTGGGTGTCGCCGTGGGTGGCGATCACCTCGATCACCTCGTCGCCCACCGACAGGATGGAGACGTCGAAGGTCCCGCCGCCGAAGTCGTAGACGGCGACGATCTTCTCGTGGTTCTTGTCGAGCCCGTAGGCCAGAGCGGCCGCGGTGGGTTCGTTGATGATGCGGCGCACGTCCAGGCCGGCCAGGCGGCCGGCCTCCTTGGTGGCGGTGCGCTGGGCGTCGTTGAAGTAGGCGGGCACCGTGATCACGGCCCCGTCCACCGGCTCGCCGAGGAAGGCCTCGGCCGACTTCTTGAGCTCGCGAAGGACGTGGGCCGAGATCTGCTCGGGGGCGTAGCGGTGCTCGCCCACGACGATGCAGGCCTCGCCGTTCTCGCCGGCGACCACCTCGTAGGGAACGGCCTTGCGGTCGGCCGCGACCGAGTCGAAGCACTGGCCCATGAAGCGCTTGGCGGAGGCGATCGTGCGGCTGGCGTTGGCCACGGCCTGGCGTCGGGCCACTTCACCGACGAAGACGTCCCCGTTGGCGCCGAAGCCGACCACGGAGGGCGTCAGGCGACTGCCCTGCTCACTCGCGATGAGGCGAGGCTCGCGCCCATCCCAAACGGCCATGACCGAGTTGGTGGTACCGAGGTCGATGCCCAGAATTTTTCCCATGCCTTTTTCACCCGCTTCCGGCGACCCCCGTCCCGAAGCGTCGGCTACTTACCCCTTACCCACGTTGCAGGAGCCCGGCCCCTCTCCGGCCGGGACTGCGACGTTACTGAGCAGCCCGGCCGCCGGACGGAAGTCCGGCGATGTTCTGGGCTCGCTCCTGAAGACCATTGGCGTCCAGGTACTCGACACCGGCTGCCGTGATCGTGCAGCCTCCGCCGTCGGTACGGGCGAGGAATCCTTTTTCGCGCAGATACCAGAAACTGAACTCAAGATGTTCACGAGGTATGCCCAGTAACCCCTCGATTTCGAACATCGCGATGGACGGGTGTTCCGGGTCCCGCCGCCTCTTGTTGTAGAGCAGGCTGAGGACCCCGAAGCGGATCTCTTTATCCGAGGAGACGCCACCCGCGGCCTCCTTGGCATCGAACAGGCGCCACTTCACCGCTTTCTGCTGCTGGTGGTGGACGTCGAACTGGGCCCGCAGTTCGGGGTCGCTCAGAACCTTGTAGGCCTGGAGGATCAGGGTGAAGCGCTCGGCGTCGCCGGTTTCCTGGTTGTCCGGGTGAAAGCGCTGGGCCAGGAGGCGGTAGACCCTGGCCACCGTGTCGGGGTGGGCCCCCGGACTGATTTCCAGCACTTCGTAGAAGTCGATGAAGCTGTCCTGAGCGCTCATCGCCCTGTCTCCCCAGTCGGTAGCATCGCGGATATATCTGCGTTCTTCGGTGCTTAGTCAAAATGGCACGGGCCGGGGCAGGGCACTAGACCCGCCTCGAAACCTGTCGCCTTGCCGGCCTGGGCCGGGCACTCTGAGACACCGAACCGGAACGCCCTGACGGACGTTCCCGCCGGGGCTTCGACGCTCCCGGCGACGTTGGCGGCCGCTAATCCACGGCGCCGACGCAGGTCCGTTGTCCTCGCCTGACCGGGGCAAGTCAAGGAACCCGGTGAAGGTCCAGGAGTCCCGCGGCCGCCTCATCGGCGACGAAGACCGCCGGTGCGAGGGGCGGCCGGATGAGCGCGGCGGGAAGGTCGCCGCGGGCGCCGGGCTCCAGCACGCCGCGAAGCGCTTCGGCCTTGTCGGCTCCGCTCACGAGGAAGACGACTTCACGGGCAGCGTTGATGGCCTCGGCCGTGAGCGTCACCCGCCAGGCTTCCGGTGCAGGCGCCCAGGTGGCCACGACCGCTTCGCCCCGGGCGGCCTCGAGGGCGCTGGAACCCGGGAAGAGAGAGGCCGTGTGCCCGTCGGCGCCGAGGCCGAGCAGGACGAGGTCGAAGCAGGGCATGGCCCCGGGCCGGGCTGCCAGGCGGCGGCGCAGTTCGAACTCGTAGAGGAAGGCGGCCCTTGCCGGCGAGCCGGCACCGAGGTCGATGGGGTGGACCTGCTCGGTGCGGAAGCCGGCCGGGTTCAAGAGAGCCTCCCGCGCCATCGTTGCGTTGAGGTAGGCATGTCCCTTGGGGGCCCAGCGTTCGTCCCCGAAGAAGACCTGCCAGTGGCGAAAGGAGGCCTCGCCAGAGGCTGCGAGGAGGCGGTAGAGGCGTCGCGGCGTCGAGCCGCCGGCCAGGGCCACGCGAAAAATGCCGCTGCGGGCGAGGGCCCTGCCCTCGGCCTCCAGCACAAGGCGGCAGGCCGTGGCCGCCACGTCGTCGGGCCCCGGGACGACCACCAGGCGCGCCGCCGGCGTCGGGCCTGTCGCGCTTGCAGCGCTTGCCGCCACCTGGGCGCCGGCCTCACTCATCGGGCTGGCGCCAGCGACGGCCGTCGCGGGACATCAGGTCGCTGGCTTCCTTCGGTCCCCAGCTGCCTGCCGCGTAGTTAGGGAAGTCGCGGGCCGCCAGCGCGCTCCACACGTCGAGGATGGGAGCGACGATCTTCCAGCCGGCCTCCACCATGTCGGCCCGCTGGAACAGGGTCTGGTCGCCGAGGAAGGCGTCGTGGAGGAGGCGCTCGTAGCCGGTGGCCGCCGCGCTGCCGAAGTGCTCGGCGTACTGGAAGTCCATGACGACGCTGCCGATGCGCATGGTCGCGCCCGGGATCTTGGTGCCGAAGCTGAGCGAGATGCCCTCGTCCGGCTGCACGCGGATGACGAGCTGGTTGGCCTGCAGGTCGCAGATCGCGGTGTCGCGGAACAGGGCGAAGGGCGGGCGTCGGAACTGCACCACGATCTCGGTGAGGCGTTCGGGCAGGGCCTTGCCGACGCGCAGGTAGAAAGGCACGTCCTTCCAGCGCCAGTTGTCGATCTCCACTTTCATGGCGACGAAGGTCTCGGTCTTCGACAGCGAATCGACGCGGTCCTCCTGGCGGTAGTCCACGAGGTGGCGCTCTCCTATGCGCCCGGCCCCGTACTGCCCGCGAACGGCCTTGGTGAGCACCTCCTCGGGCGTCATCGGCTGCACGGCGCGCAGCACCTTGGACTGCTCGTCGCGCACGGCGTCGGCGTCAAAGGAGATGGGTGGTTCCAGGGCTACCAGCGAGATGAGCTGGAAGATGTGGTTGGGAACCATGTCGCGCAGCGCGCCGGCTTCTTCGTAGTAGCCTCCCCTTCCCTCCACGCCGAGGGCCTCGGCCACAGAGATCTGCACGTGGTCCACGTAGCGGCGGTTCCAGATGGGCTCGAAGATGCCGTTCGAGAAACGGAAGACCAGGATGTTCTGGACCGTTTCCTTCCCGAGGTAGTGATCGATGCGGTAGATCTGGCTCTCGTCGAGGACCTTCAGCAGGGCGTGGTTGAGCTCGCGCGCCGAGGCCAGGTCGCGCCCGAAGGGCTTCTCGATCACCACCCGGCGCCAGCGGCCGTTGCCGGCCTGGACCATGCCGGCCGCTGCCAGCTGGCCCACGATCACCCCGAAGTATTCCGGCGCCGCGGCCAGGTAGAAGAGCACGTTGCCGCCGGTGCGGCTGGACACCTCGAGTTCCGCGAGCTTCGCGTCGAGAGCCCGGTAAGCCTCCGCGTCGTCGAAGGAACCGGGGACGAAGTGGAAGCGGCTTTCGAGCCAGCTCCAGTTCGCCTCGTCGATGCCGCCTTCGGCATACTCGGCAATGTTGCGCCG
>JBHEPB010000268.1:0-9402 GCA_046260515.1 Binatia bacterium | reverse complement strand
CGACGCCACCTCCTTGGCACATGTGAAGGGGTCGCGTTGCGGGATGATGGCGATTCCGGTGCCGAGTCGGATGCGCTTGGTTACGGCGGCTGCAGCCGCAAGCGCGACGAAAGGATCGAGCGTGTGCCAGTATTCGGCCGGCAGCACCGGACCACCCGCCCACTGGGTCTGTCGCGGAGTCGGGATGTGCG
The DNA here is from genome assembly GCA_046260515.1 of Binatia bacterium. GTDB lineage: Bacteria > Desulfobacterota > Binatia > UBA1149 > CAITLU01 > DATNBU01. The sequence goes on along the minus strand of JBHEPB010000268.1, from coordinate 9,211 downwards.
AGTGCTCGGGAAAGAAGAGGGATTCGAAACCGCGCTCCTCCGAGGCGATCGCCACGTCGACCGGAGTCATCGCAAGCGGGCCGTCCGTTCGGTCCTCAGGCTCCCACACTCCGTTCATCTCGAAATCGGTGGGAAAGTAGAAAACACCTACATTGGCCACCGGGTTCCCCTACGCCTTGCGATCGGGTTCGCGCTCTTCCAGGACCCCGGCTTGGGTCAGCAACGACAGCATGTCGACATGGTTGCTCTCCGAGACGAGACGTCGGTGCGCGAACGTGAGCACGCTGATGAGCGCCACCTCGAACCGGCGCCCCGTGGGTTGCGCGCCGAAGTAAGCTCCACGTAACGTGCCGGAAAGCATGCCTCCCGCGACCAGGCGGCTCGATCCGGCGACGGTCCAGTCGACTCGGGTGTGTAGGTCGGGGATGGCGCCCCACAACTCGGCAAGGTGCGTTTGAACGTTTTGCCAACCGACGATGCGGACGGGTCGGCCGGTCGCGACTTCAAACGTGAAATCTTCACTGCAAACCGAGAGTGCTTTGGTTGCGTCGAGGGCATTCTTGGAGCCGCCGTAGAGGAAGGCCAGCCTTTCCATCTCTGCCGCGTCCATCTCGTGGCCGGACTCCATCGCTTTCTCAGGCATGTCGGTGCTCCTTCGTGGCCGCGAAACGATCTTATCGCGCCGCGGAGCCTCCTGATACACGAGGGCTCCCGGACCAACCAAGATCCACTTGCGTGGTTTCCGGACGGTCCACTCGCCGTGCCGAATCGCCGGCGCCATGAAGCAGCACCACCGGCGTGACGGCGCGAGTTCTCCGGCCGCCACCGCGTCGGCGGCTTCGGCCTCGAGCCTCTGGACCCAGGAGCGGGTCAACTTGACGATGCTATCCCTCGCCCGGCGGATAGTAGTTCAAGCGCCCACCCCCAAGTAGCCGCGTCCTCCGTACTCCCGCCAACGTCCGTCCGATAATGTCTTTTCGGTTAACTTGACCACCTGCCGGCGCCCCGCTCCTCCCGAACCAGGCCCTATCTGCCGGCCTGGGAGCGTGGTCGTCGAAGAATCCTCGGCATCCGTCGTGGTGACCATCGACGACTCGTTACAAAGTCGTCCGTGCGGGCGGCGCGCTCCTGCTCAAGGCACACAGTCGGCGTCCATGGCGTCGATGTCGCCGTCGCCGTCGTTATCCAGACCGTCATCGCAGTCTTCCCGACAGCCGCCGGCGGCTCCCGTCTGCACGTCGAATGCGTAGTCGCAGGTCGTTTCGCTGGGGTTCTCGACCACGACAAAGTAGTCCGTACCGGCCGTGCAGGAGAAACCAAGACTGTCGCTCAGCCCGTTCGGTCCGGTGCTTCCTGCGAGACACGTGTTCGGCGTCGCCGTTTCCTCTATGACATAGAAATCCAGGTCGCAGCCTATGTTGCTGAAGCTGATGATGACCGACCCACTCACCTGACACTGGAAGGCATAGATATCCTCGGGGCCGTTTTGTGGGAGGTTCGCAGTGGGTGAACCGCAGGTGTAGCCGCTTAGAGAGCTTGGGGCCGTGGCGGGAATACTGCTTGCTCCATCCGACGAACAGGAAAGCGGCATGACCAGCAACTCACAAACGTTGCCCTCGCAGTTCGAGCTCAGGCAGTCTTCAGCCAACACACACGAATCTCCGATCGCGCAGCCGCCGCAGGCGCCGCCGCAATCGAGGTCCGTTTCGCTGCCGTTGGTGATTCCGTCCGTGCAAGACGGTGCGGCCGTCACCTGGGCGACGAGTTCAGTCACGAACTCATCTACGATCGCTTCGACCGAGGCGCTGTCATCGATGTGCGGGCAGTTGGCGTCGGTAGCGTCTGCCTTGGCAAAAGCCGCTTCGAACTTCGACTCTGCTTTTCCGAGGCATTCCAAGTCGACCGCCACATCGGACTGAAGAGCTTTGGAATAACACTTCGCGGCCGCAGACGCCTTCTTGGCGCCCGCCTTGACCTTTGCAGCGGCACACTTGCTCTCGGCCGCCTGGCTCGGGGTTCCAGGAAGCGAAACGATCGCCAGAGTCAGAATAGCAGCGATGGTCAAAATGAAGGATCGCGGGTTTGTCATCTTGGTCTCCTCGCGCAGCCTAAGGTTAGCGCTCTCAACGGATTTGCGCCGGGCACGGCGCGGCGAACAAGGTCTACTACCCCACTGACCGGACCGACGCGAGGCGATGCGCCCCTGGTATGCGTTGGGGTCGCATTTCCTGCCGTCCATGTCCACGTCCGACAAGACCCTTGAACGAAACACGCTGCGCGGTAGGCTCGGAATCCGAGGCGACGGCGCCGTAGAGCGTTTTGCCCGCTACTTCGGGCGCTCGCGGGCCGAACTTGATCGCGAGCATGTCCGCACCTTCCAGGTTCACCTGGATCGAGAGCACCCATTGGCGCACGGGAACGTCCAGCATCACTCGGTCGGCCAGATTGGCCGCGGTCTCGGCCATGCGCCGAACGGCGCAGGAAACGCAGACGCCGCGGCGCTTGCCGGAGAACGGAACCACGCGGTCGTGCCCGCAGCTGTCGCAGTGCACCCGCACGAAACCATCCGCGGCGATGCCGCAGCGCAGGAACTCGCGCAGCGTCGCATCGACCGGGCTGCCGCGTCGATGCCGGCAATAGCATCAATCGCGAACACACGTCGCGGCGGAATGCGCTCAGCCCGCCGGAGGATCGCCGCCGTGGCGACCCGGTGGGCGACGCCGCCTGGCCGTCGCCGTGCGCGGCGCCTCGCCACGGGCGGCGTCTTCGAGTAGGCGATCGAGCTTGCGCGACACGTTGGCCAGGCTCGCCTGCACGGCGTCGAGCTGCCGCTTCAGGTCTTCGACTTCCGCCCGCGAGGGCAGGCCCAGCACCGAGGCCACGTTGTCGTCCACCGCGGCCTTGGTCTGCACGGCGGTCTTCAGCACCTGCCCGGCGGCCTGCGTCATGCGCTCGGCGCCCAAGGCGTTGCCGAGTTCGTGGAGCATGGAGAACAGAACGCCGTCGAGGCCGGGCCTTGCCATGCGATGACTATAAGGGAACGACGACGGCGCGCATAGGCGCGCGCGACGTCACAGCGAGCGGACTCGGTCGGTCAGATCCTGCAGGGCAGCGGATGTCCGCGCCCAGGCTTCCTTCATCCACGTTTCCCCGGCTTCGACGCGGGCCGCGGAGTCCTGGGGAAGGGAACGGATCCGCGCCGTGGTGTCCCCAACGAGGCCGGCCTCGAAATCCCTCCAGAAATCGCGAACGAAGGGGCCCCTCGCCGCGAAATCCTTCTCCACTTCGCCAAGCAGGGCCTTGAAGCGCCGCCACGCCCCGTCGGCAGCGCTGGAGGTGAGATCGGCCGGCAGCGTCGCGCCGACGAAGACGGGCAGGTAGGGCGCCACGCAGGGATTGGTAAGCGCCATCCAGGCGAGCAGCGGCCTCGACGCATCGCCGTGGAGTTCGACGACCATCGACGCAGTCGTGGTCCCGACGGGATCGGCGTGCATGCAGACGCTGAAGTAGCGCTCTTCGTCCGGCGACGCGCCCGGCAGATGCACGTCACCGCCGTCGTAGTGGTCGCGCATCACCCTTTGCACGGCGGTCACGTCCAGGCCGCCGGCGGCGGGGGCGCGACACGTCGTGGCGAAACGACCCGAGGAGACGATGGTGGGCACCACCTCGGTGCTGCGGTACGCGCGCGCAAAATCGAAGCGAACACCGGTGGGCTCGGGCCACCAGTCGGCGGCGACGGCGTGCTCGATGGTGTCGTGGCCGAGGCGCTCCCAGTCCTCGCCGATGGTCACGTGGTTGCTCGCCGACAGGGCGCCGTCCTTGGCGCTGCGCAGGGCCCAGTGCGAGGCCGAGGCTTCCAACAGGAAGGCCTGGCGCGCGTCCGCCACCAGGAAGGAGTTGTGGTAGGGCCAGTGCGTGTCCGCGTAGCCCGAGCCGCCCTGGCCGTGGCGTTCGATCAGCGCAACCAGCACCTCGACGGCGGCTTCGGCGCTTGCTCCCCTCTCCAGTCCCAGGCGCACGAGATCCATCCCGAGCAGGCCCGTGTCGGCCGCCGCGTCGCGCGTGAAGATCGTGTGGTTGCCGATGGCCACGCCCTTTTCGTTGACGCCGTGCTCGAGGCCCCAGAGCCAGGACGGGCGCGCGCCCACGAACCCAAAGGTCTCGGCAACCTGGTCGATCTCGATGTACTGGCAGGTCACACGCGCGCCCTGCGGATACGTCGCCGCCGCGGCGTGGAAGAGGGGCTGGCACTCGGCGGCCGGCCGGTCGGAGTTCTTCGCGAAGATCGTGTGGCCGGTCGCCGTGCGCGAGCCGAGGGCCGCGAGGCTGTCGCAGCTGACGCGCGGCGCCGCGCTCCGCATCACGCGGTCTCCCCTTCGACGACCACCGAGGCCAGGGCCAGCGGTTCGTCGTGGGTGAGCGAGAGGTGGATGCTGCCCGTCCCCAGCTCGGCGGCCCGGACGGCCACACGGCCATGGAGGAGCACCGAAGGCGCTCCTCCGCTTCCCCTCACCACTTCGATGTCGCGGAAGGCGAACGCGATGCCGTCGGCGCCGAGCGCCTTCATCACCGCCTCCTTGGCCGCGAAGCGGGCCGCGAAGGCTTCGGCCGGGTCGCGCCGGGCCTCGCACGTGCGTCGTTCGCCGTCGGTGAACACGCGCGCCACGAAGCGCCGCCCGCGTTCGCCGGCGCCGACCGCGCGACGCATGCGCGCGATGGAGACCGCGTCGATTCCGATTCCGATCACCGCCATCGCATCTTCTCCGTCCGGTTCAGCAGGCCCCGCAGGTGCGGCAGGTGGCCACGTCGCAGGGTTCGGTCTCCCTTTCCGCGTGGGCTCTTCGCCTTTCCAGCCACAGGTAGGAACGATCGATGTGGTGGTCGATGAAGTCCCACGGTAGCAGCGCCTTCTCCTCGTACTCGCGGTGCACGAAGGAGTCGAGGTCGAGGTCCACCTGGGCATGGTTGCGGCGGCGTATGTCGGAAAGCTCCTGCCACCAGCCCTTGTCGCTGCGGGCCAGCACTTCGATCACCGCGGCCACGCGCCGGTCGCCGCGGCTCAGCAGGGTCTGCAGCCAGGCCTCGCGCGGGGAGTCGGCGTCGAGGTCCACGTTGGCCATGCGTCCGGTTTTCCTTCGGATGTAGGCGATGCGGGACTGGGCCACGGCTACCGGCGCCATCGGGTCCCACTGGAAGGGCGTCCAGGGCTTGGGCACGAAGGGATTGAGGGACACCGTAATGCGCCCCACCCTGCCCCGCTTGCGGCCGTGGCTCATCATGCGGTCGCGGATCTTGGCCGCGAGGTCGCAGATGCCGTCCAGGTCGGCCTCGGTCTCGGTGGGCAGGGCGCACATGAAGTAGAGCTTGAGCGAATCCACGCCGTCGCCGACCATCAGTTCGGCGGCGCGCAGGATCTCCGCCTCCGTCAGGTTCTTGTTGATCACCCGCCGCATGCGCTCGGAGCCGGCCTCGGGCGCGATGGTCACCGACTTCGTGTCGCTGCGCGCCAGCACCTTGGCCAGGCGCGGGCTGATCTGGTCGGCCTTGAGGGACGACGGCGAGGGGCGTCCGCCGGCTCCGGCGATGCGCTCGCAGGTGGAAGCGATGCCGGGATGGCTGGCCATCTCGGCGCCCACGATGCCCACCGTGGCGGCCGCCGAGTTGGGCAGCCCGGCCAGCGCCTGGGCCGTCAGCGATTCGGCGCTGCGGTGGCGCACCGGACGGTACATGAAACCCGCCGCGCAAAAGCGGCAGCCCCACTCGCAGCCTCGGCTGGCCTCCACCAGGAAGTAGTCGCCGAAGACGGAGCCCGGCGCGACGACGGACGTCGCCGTGGGGAAGTCGTCGAGGTTCTTCACGTAGCGGCGCACCACGCGGCCGGCCGCGCCGTCGCTCGATTGCCTCTCGACCAGGTAGCCGGAGCCGCCGTCGTAGATCTCCCCGTGGAGGTCGGGGCGGTAAGCGCCTTCGACCAGCGACAGTTCCTCGAGGATGCGCGCGCGGGAGAACCCGGCCCACGCGTCGGCGCCGCCGAAAGCTTCGGGAATCATCTCCTCGCCCTCGCCGATCAGGAAGAGGTCGAAGAAGGGTGCCACCGGTTCGGGATTGAGGAAGGTGGCCGGGCCTCCTGCGACCAGCAGGGGCCAGCTACGGTCGCTGTCGCGACGTGCGGCCGCGCGCGCCGGGATGCCCGCGCTGTCGAGGATGCGCACGATGTTCGGGTAGTCGCTCTCGAAGGAAAGCGAGAAGGCGAGGATGTCGAACTCGGCAGGTGAGCGGCCGCTCTCCTCGGTCTTGGGCCGGGAACCATCCTCGGCAAGGAAGACCCGCTCGCAGACGATGCCGGGCGTGGTGGCCAGGATGCGGTAGACGGCCTGGAAACCCAGGTTGGCCATGCCCACCGCCCAGGTGTTGGGATAGGCGAGGCAGACAGAAACGGGGCCCGAGGTGTTCGGGCGGAAGAGCAGTTTTTCCCCGGGGTGCGACAAGGCTGCCGACTATAGGGAGTCGGACCCGCGGGACAAACCGGGGCCTCTCGGCCCCGGCTGTCCCATTCGAGTTCAGATCACGGCGTCAGGTCGGCCAGGAAGGGCTGGTACGTGATCATGTTGGTGTCGCCCACTCGCGACATGCGACCCGCGCCGTAGAAGGTGCCGGTCCACAGCACGTCCTTGCCGGTCTTCAGTCGTCCCATCGAGCAGAACACCGTGCCGGCGCCGGTCAGGAAGTCGCCGAACTGGCACTTGCCGCCCGGCCTTCTCTTGCCGATCTTGCCCGGGCCCGTCACGTAGAAGAGCATGTTCTCCGGCAGCAGGCCGCCGGTCAGCACGATGTCGCTGCGCAGGCGCATCTGCAGCTTCTTCTGGATCCTCAGCACGACGATGGTGTTGGGGTTGCCGCCGCCGTGGATCTCCACCGTCGCGTCGCGTCCCGTCTTCACGATCAGCACGTCGATCATGTTGATGCCGCCGGGATTGTTGGCGGTGATCGTGGTGAACCCGTTGGCCGGCAGCTTGATGGGCGCGATGAACTGGGTGCTCGCGATGGCGTCGAGCCCCGCCTGCACTTCGTCGTAGCTGTTGCGCGCTGCCACGCAGTCGAAGGCCAGCTGGCTCGTCCCGTTCAGCAGGTAGGAACCGGGCATGTCAGCCTTGGGGAACACGGTGCCTGGTGCCAGGACGCTCGCCGTCTCCCCGGTGTGGGGCAGCTTGGCATTGGAAGGCCTGGCCTTGGCGCCGCCGCCCATCGAGGCGATGTCTTCCACGATCAGGGTGTCCGGCGCGAGGCGGAGACCGCGAACGCCGGAGTCCCAGCTGGAGCCCAGGCCGCCGTCCACCACGGTGAGCTTTCCGATCTTGATCGTGCTGCCGCACACGTCGCCGTCAATGCCGGAGTCCAGGCCGACCTTCAGCTGGTCCTTCTTGGGGTGCTGGCGCTCCACGATGATCCAGGGACAGAGGTCGAGCAGGGACGAGTCCTCGCCGGCGCAGACGCCGGCGGTGCAGACGTCCCCGATCGTGCAGACGAACTCATCGTCGCAGGGCGTGTCGTTGGGAAGCGGCGCGTTCACGCACGTGTCGAGCATGTCGTCGCAGGAGTCGGCCGTGCAGACGCTGTTGTCGGCGCAGTTGCGGGCGGCGCCGACGCAGGTTCCGGCAAGACAGGTGTCCACGGCCGTGCAGAACAGTCCGTCGTTGCAGGTCGAGCCGTTGGCATCGTTGCCCTCGCAGTCGTTGTCGGTCTCGTCGCAGGTCTCCGTGCAATCGATGTCGCCATCGGCGCCCTGGCAGGGGTTGCCGGTATGGAGGCAGGCTCCGCCGCTGCAGGTGTCGTCGCCGTTGCAGAACAGGAGGTCGTCGCAAGGGTCGGTGTTGGGGTCGTGGACGCAGGAGTCGAGGCCCTCGTCGCAGGAATCGTCCGTGCAGACGTTGCCGTCCCCGCAATTGCGCGTCGCTCCGATGCAGTCGCCGTTGGTGCAGGTGTCGATGTCGGTGCAGTAGAGGCCGTCGTCGCAGGTCGCCGTGTTGTCGGGGTGCTGGCAAACGCCGGCGCCGTCGCACTCGTCGTCGGTGCAGACGTCGCCGTCGGTGCCGCACTCGGCGCCCGCTTCCTTCTGGGCGTCCGCGGGACAGGCGTCGTTCGAACCGTCGCAGGTCTCGGCCACGTCGCAGTCGCCGACGGACTCGCGGCAGAGGGTTCCGGCTTCCACCTGCTCGTCGGCGGGGCAATTCGCGGCCGAGCCGCTGCAGAATTCGGCTTGGTCGCAGACGCCGCCCGAGCTCCGGCAAAGGGTCGCCTCGTTGACGAAACCGTCGGGCGGGCAATCCGCGTCCGAGCCGTTGCAGGTCTCCTGGGTATCGCAGAAGCCGGCGGCGGGCCGGCAGATCTGGCCGGCCATGGCGACGGCGTCGCTTGGGCACGCGTTGGAGGTCCCGGTGCAGGTCTCGTTTTGATCGCAAACGCCGGCCGCCGTGCGGCAAACCGTGTTGCTGGCCGCGAAACCGTCGGCCGGGCAGTTATTGCCGCTGCCCGTGCAGGTCTCGGCCACGTCGCAGGTCCCGGTGGAGGTGCGGCAAACCGTGGCGGTGCCGGCGAAGCCGTTGGCCGGGCAGCTGCCCGAGGTGCCGGTGCAGTTCTCGGCCACGTCGCAGTCGCCGTCGGCCGCGCGGCAGACAGTGGCCGAGGTGGCGAAGCCGTCGGCAGGACAGGCGCCGGAGCTGCCGCTGCAGTTCTCGGCCGCGTCGCAGGCTCCCGTCGAAGGACGGCAGAGCGTCGCGGTGCCCGCGAAGCCGTCGGCAGGACAGGAAGCCGCCGAGCCCGAGCAGACTTCGGCGGCGTCACAGACGCTCGAGGCCGAACGGCAGGTGGTTCCCGTGGACTGGAAGGCATCGGCGGGGCACGAAGGCCCGCTGCCGGAGCAGACTTCCACCTGGTCGCAGATACCGTTGGAGCCGCGGCAGGTGGTGGTGGTGGCGGCGAAGATGTCAGCCGGGCAGGAGGCCGAACTGCCGTTGCAGGTCTCGGTCACGTCGCAGATGCCCGCCGAGCCGCGGCAGGTGGTGGTGGACGTGAGGAAGACGTTGGCGGGACAGGCGCCCGAGGTGCCGGTGCAGTTTTCGGCCAGGTCGCAGACGCCGCCCGACGCACGGCACACCGTGGACGACGGTGCCAGCGCGTTGGCAGGGCAAGTGCCCGAGGTGCCGGTGCAGGT